>JASLEG010000352.1 GCA_030151225.1 Burkholderia sp.
GGCTGCGCACCACGCGGAGGAACTGAAACGGATCGAGAAACTGGTGTGGTGGGACGAGGTTCGGGGCGCGGTGCCGGGGTTTCCCGCAGCGGAGGTGTTTCATGTCCATCCGGTGGCGCTGGTGGCGAATTTTTCCAGGGAAAACGGATTGTTGAAATGTGCAAATTGTGATGTCGATCTATCAATCACACCTGGATTGATGAAAAAAATATTCCCCGGCGTGAGTGATCGGGTAGCTGGAATCTTCCCCGATATCTTAAATATTTATTTCAAAAAATATGAAATAAACACTTGCAATCGCATATCTCACTTCTTCGGACAGTGTGCAGTTGAATGCTCGGGGTTTGCTGATTTTTTTGAAAATCTTAACTACATACTTGGCGACCGACTTTGGAGTATTTATAAAACAGGTCTTAAAAATGGTCTTCGGAGAATGCATCCCGAATGGAGTGATTCAAGAATCGAGGTATATGCGAAGGAAAATTTAACGCATAACGACGAAGCGCTCGGAGAGGTTTTGTTTGGCGACGCACAACATCCCGGGGTTGACTACAGAGGGCGCGGTCTGTTGCACATGACTTGGCTTTCAACCTATGAAGAATATAAAAATTTCAGCCACATTGATGTGGTTGGGAACCCGGCGATCGTGGCGGAGGATCCCATAGTCGCAGTGGACTCGTCGGCATGGTTCTGGAATTCTCGGAGCATTAACCAATCCGCAGACTCCAACAACATCAGAAGCGTCACTCGGTTGATCAATCCGGCATTGCAAGGATTCATACAAAGAAAATCCGCTGCAAAACTGGCTTTCATGGAGATAAATAAAGGGAGTCAGCCTTGCATGTTGAACTGGAATTCAACACTTGCAATAGAAAATGGGTGGTGATATCTTGCGGAATTTTTTTTTGAATTTCTCACTCCCTCTGATTATTTTCATCTCCGCGGCAAGTTTTTCAAGTGCGAGTGGTAAATTGGAGTCAAGTAGGGGGGGTGGCAGATGCTCTATTTTTTTTAAAAAAGAAATACAGCAAGATTTTGAAAATCGCTTGGGCGAGCCTTCGTTCAACGTGATTGGCTTGTGGCGATGCGAAGGTCATCCCGACGTGATTTTCGACAAATATTTGATTAATGGTGATAGCCCCCGCGTCGTGTCACAATTTTTTGTTGGCTCGGAAAATTTTTTTGTAATAGTAAGATGGAGGATAAACTCCAGGGCTGCCGACATATCTGGTGACTATTATGAAGTTTACGCATACTCCTATCGAATTGCGCCGAATGGATATTTTATTTCAAGAAATGAGAGCGAGATGAGTGCGTTTCCGCCAGGAATGGACGGGGTCAGGAAGGATGGCGCTTCGATCATATATCCATTCAAAAGCTCAGCCGAGATATTGAAAAAGTTGAATGAAAAATCTACCGCACACTAACTCCACGAGGTAAGCAATTGAAGCTCCTGTCAATCTCTTCGAATTGAAGCCAGGGCAGGATTGGAGTATGGCGAAAAAGACTTCATTGATGAGCCAGTCCGGGGCGGCAGATAAGCGTTCGAGTCCATCTTCCCAACGCTGAGGATCCATGCGACCGAAATATGACTCCACTCCATCCCGCAGCTCCGACCCATTCCTCACCCGAAACCTGCTGCCCCCAGTTAGCACCCGATCCAAGTTCGGCAGATCACTGTTGTTGACCTTTGCAAGGACCGCCTCCTCGCATTCGAGCAGGCTTGGATCGACTACGTGACACAGGCGAACGTGGCCGATCCGGGGGGCGCGCGACAAGCTCAGCCCGCTGATGCGCAAGGCGCACGACGTGCTGTTTCCGAAGGGCAGCGGCCGGCGCGCGATGGCGGAACTGAGCATGCAGTCGCACGCGGGGCTGAGCGGCTATCCGTGGGTGATGCACGCGGGGTCACGGTTGCTCGTAAAGCACGAGAGCGAATGGGTGAATTCGTCGAAGGGGCAACGGTTGGCGGCGGACGTGTTTCATGTCAACCCGGTGCCTCCGGCTTCTGAAAATCAGCGCTCCACCAGCCTGAACTGCGGCGTCCACACCGCCCCCCGAAAATATTTTCGCGAAATTCCCTCAAGTTCTTTTATTACACGCCGTTAATAAGACGCAACGAACGGGAGTATCCATCATGAGCATCCAGCCGGTTTCGTCGAGCACGACGAATCCGTACACCGTGGCGGCAACGGGTGTCGGCGCGAATCAGACGGCCCAGGCCGCCACCAGCACGGCCATCGGCAGCAGCGGCACCGCCGGCGCGAGTTCCAGCACCGCCGTCGGCGGTGCGTCGTCGGGCACCTCGGGCTCGTCGAGCAGCACCAGCAGCACCGACGGCAGCGCCGGCACGTCGTCGTCGAGCTCCTCGTCGGGTTCGTCCTCGAAGAGCGGCGGCGGGGGCGGCGGCTCGTCGTCGAGCAGCAGTTCCACGAGCCAGCTCGAGGCCAACATCAAGCGCCTCGAGCAGCAACTGCAGCAGGCCGAGCGCCAGCTCGCCAAGGCCACCACCGACGCGGCGCGCGAATCCGCCACCCAGCAGGTGTCGACCGACAATGCCGCGCTGCAGGCCGCGATCGCCGAATACGTGCAGGAAACCGGGCAGTCCACCAGCACCGCGGTCGACGTCTACGCCTGAGTCGGCGGCCGTCCTTCCCGTCCGGCCGGGATCAGGCGTGGCCGGCTTCGCCGTTCTCGCGCGCATCCGCGCCGGGCAGGCGCGCGCCGTCGCCGTCCGCGGCGTCGGTGTCGACTTCCGCCTCGATCGCCTCGGCACCTTCGACAACCTCGGCGCCCGCGGCCGGCGCCGCTGAGCCGTCCGCCTCCCCGGCTGCCGCGGCGCCCCCCTTCTCCCGATAGGCCGCCGGCGTCGCGCCGAACTGCTTGCGGAATTCGCGGCCGAGGTGCGAGGCATCGGCGAAGCCGCAACTGGTGGCGATGTCGGCCACGGTGCGGTCCGAGCTCGTCAGCAGCCAGGCAGCGGTGCGCAGCCGCACCTGCTTGGCGAAGGCCTGCGGGCTCTTGCCGGTTTCCGCCTTGAACAGCCGCTCGAGCTGGCGCGCCGACAGATCCAGCTTGCAGGCCAGCTCCTCGAGCGGCAGCGCGCGCCCCACGTGCTGTTCCATCAGCAGGATCGCGCGCTTGACCTTCGGGTGGGTGGCCGGCTCGAGCCCCGGCGGATGCGGCTGCGGCGCGTTGCCCTTCTGCATCTCGCCCACCAGCAGGATGCGCAGCGCCTTCTGCACCGTGGCGTGATCGAAGTGGCGCAGCAGGATCGCGGCGGCCACGTCGATCGCGGCGCGCCCGCCCGAACACGTGATGCGGCGCCGGTCGATCACGAACAGCCGGTCGGCGATCAGCCGCTCCGGATCCACGTTCGGAAAGCGCTCGATGAAATCCCAGTAATGAAACCAGCTCACGCAGATGCGGTGCGCCTCCAGCACGCCCGCGCGCATCAGCGAGAACACGCCGGTACAGATTCCCACCACGTTCGCGCCGGCCTCGGCCGCGCGCCGCACGAACTGCAGCATCTCCGGGCTCGCCTGCGGCCCCGAATGCAGCAGGCCGCCCACCACCACCACGTAATCGAACGGCTCGGCCTCGGCGAAGGTTTCCCACGGCGTGATCTGGATCCCGCAGCTCGCGCGCACCGGCGCGAGGGTGTCGCCGATCACGCTCCAGGCGCAGCGCACCGGCTTGCTGTAGTCGCCGTCGTCGGCCGACAGCCGCAGCATGTCCACGAAGCCCGAGAAGGCCGTCAGCGTGAAGTTCGGCAGCAGCACGATGCCGAAGCGCAGCCGGGTGGGGGCGGGATCGGCGGACAACAGCGAGGCGGGCAGTTCGGGCGTCATTGCAGCGTAGTCAGGAAAGGCGAGGGGCGGGCGAACCGCGCGCCGTGGGCGGCCGGCGGCCGGCTGGGCTCGTGTGTCGAGCGTCGCCGATCGGTCAGGGGCCGACTTGCGTTTTTCCGTCGCGAATCATCGCCAAAACGCTGTTTGCGGCCCCGCCACGACCGGTGTGGCGGCGGCATCCCACTGCGATGCCGTTTTTGTTCTATCGGCGGATTTTACGCTTTGATGTACTGACGCCCAATGTCAAACCGTTCCGTTTCCACCGGAGAAGCAGTCAGATGAACGTCAGCGTTTTCGATCTGTTCAAGATCGGCATCGGTCCGTCGAGCTCGCACACGGTCGGCCCGATGATCGCCGCCTGCCGGTTCGCCTCGCACGTCGAGGATGCGAACCTGCTCGCCTTCGTGCGGCGCGTGCGGGTCGAGCTGTACGGCTCGCTCGGCGCGACCGGCAAGGGCCACGGCACCGACAAGGCCGTGCTGCTCGGCCTCGAGGGCCACCTGCCGGACGTGATCGATCCGGACCTGATCGAGCCGCGCCTGAAGGCCGTGCGCGCCGAGAAGACGCTCGCGCTGCTGGGCCGCCAGTCGATCCGCTTCGAGGAGAAGGAGGACATCGGCTTCTATCGCCGCATGATGGCCGGCACCAGCGTGGTCCACCCGAACGGCATGCGCTTCCAGGCCTTCGACGAGAACGGCCAGCTGCTGGTGGAGAAGGAGTATTACTCGATCGGCGGCGGCTTCGTGGTGAATCGCGACGGCGATCGCGTGAACGGCGTGCGCGCCGCGGCCGAGGTGCCGTATCCGTTCCGCACCGGCGACGACCTGCTGCGCGTGTCGCGCGAGAGCGGCCTGTCGATCGCGGCGCTGACGTTCCGCAACGAATGCGCGTTGCGCCCGGCCGAGGAAGTGCGCGCCGGCCTGCTGGCGATCTGGAAGACCATGGCGGCCTGCGTCGAGCGCGGCTGCAAGGTGGAGGGCGACCTGCCCGGCCCGATGCGTGTGAAGCGCCGCGCCGCCGACCTGTACAACCGCCTGCGCAACCGCTCCGAGGAATCGCTGCGCGACCCGCTGTCGATGCTCGACTGGGTGAACCTCTACGCGATGGCCGTGAACGAGGAGAACGCCGCGGGCGGCCGGGTGGTCACGGCGCCCACCAACGGCGCGGCCGGCGTGATCCCGGCGGTGCTCCACTACTACGTGAAGTTCGTGCCGGCCTCGAACGAGCAGGGCATCGTCGATTTCCTGCTGACGGCCGCCGCGATCGGCATCATCTACAAGGAAACCGCCTCGATCTCGGGCGCCGAGGTCGGCTGCCAGGGCGAGGTGGGCGTGGCCTGCTCGATGGCCGCCGCGGCGCTCGCGGCCGTGATGGGCGGCACGCCCGATCAGGTCGAGAACGCGGCCGAGATCGGCATGGAACACAACCTCGGCATGACCTGCGACCCCGTGGGCGGCCTGGTGCAGATCCCCTGCATCGAGCGCAACGCGATGGGCGCGATCAAGGCGCTGAACGCATCGCGCATGGCGCTGAAGGGCGACGGCCAGCATTACGTGTCGCTCGACTCGGTCATCAAGACCATGCGCGAGACCGGCGCCGACATGAAGACGAAATACAAGGAAACGTCACGCGGCGGCCTGGCCGTGAACGTCATCGAGTGCTAACCAAGGTGCATTGAAATGAGCCGCTACTCCATATTCAGCCTGTTCCGCAACGGCCTGTCGTATCACGAGAACTGGGAACGCCAGTGGAAGAGTCCCGAACCGAAGAAGGAATACGACGTGGTGATCGTCGGCGGCGGCGGCCACGGCCTCGCGACCGCGTACTACCTCGCGAAGGAGCACGGCATCACCAACGTGGCGATCCTCGAGAAGGGCTGGATCGGCGGCGGCAACACCGCGCGCAACACCACGATCGTGCGCTCGAACTACCTGTGGGACGAGTCGGCCGGCCTGTACGAGAAGGCCATGAAGCTGTGGGAAGGCCTGTCGCAGGATCTCAACTACAACGTGATGTTCAGCCAGCGCGGCGTGATGAACCTCGCGCACACGCTGCAGGACGTGCGCGACACGCAGCGCCGCGTCAACGCGAACCGCCTGAACGGCGTGGACGCCGAATACCTGACGCCCGAGCAGATCAAGGAAATCGAGCCGCACATCAACCTGAACGCGCGCTATCCGGTGCTCGGCGCCTCGATCCAGCGCCGCGGCGGCTCGGCCCGCCACGACGCGGTGGCCTGGGGCTTCGCGCGCGGCGCCGACCGCGCCGGCGTGGACATCATCCAGAACTGCCAGGTGGTGGGCATCCGCCGCGAAGGCGGCGCGGTCACGGGCGTGGATACCGTGAAGGGCTTCATCAAGGCCAAGAAGGTGGCCGTGGTGGCCGCCGGCAACACCAGCACGCTCGCCGACATGGCCGGCGTGCGCCTGCCGATCGAGAGCCACCCGCTGCAGGCGCTGGTGTCCGAGCCGATCAAGCCGTGCGTGAACACGGTGGTGATGTCGAACGCGGTGCACGCCTACATCAGCCAGTCCGACAAGGGCGACCTGGTGATCGGCGCCGGTATCGACCAGTACACGGGCTTCGGCCAACGCGGCAGCTTCCAGATCATCGAGGGCACGCTGGAGGCGATCGTCGAGATGTTCCCGGTGTTCTCGCGGGTGCGCATGAATCGCCAGTGGGGCGGCATCGTGGACGTGTCGCCGGACGCGTGCCCGATCATCAGCAAGACCGACGTGAAGGGCCTGTACTTCAATTGCGGCTGGGGCACGGGCGGCTTCAAGGCCACCCCGGGTTCGGGCTGGGTGTTCGCGCACACCATCGCACGCGACGAGCCGCACGCGCTGAACGCCGCGTTCGCGCTCGACCGTTTCTACAACGGCCACCTGATCGACGAACACGGCGCGGCCGCGGTCGCGCACTGAGCCCCACCACGAGGAGAACCGAAACATGCTGATCATCAAATGCCCGTGGTGCGGCCCCCGCGCCGAATCCGAATTCTCGTGCGGCGGCGAGGCCGACATCGCGCGCCCGGTGGATACCGATGCGCTGTCGGATCGCGAATGGGGCGATTACCTGTTCATGCGCAAGAACCCGCGCGGCGTGCACCGCGAGCAATGGCTGCACACCCAGGGCTGCCGCCGCTGGTTCATGGCGACGCGCGATACCGTGACCTACGACATCCAGGGCTACGACACGTTCGGCGTGCCCGCACACGACGCACAAGAGGGCAACACGAAATGAGCCAGAAAGACCGCCTGAGCGCGGGTGGCCGGATCAACCGCGCGATTCCGCTGACCTTCACGTTCAATGGCCGCACCTACCAGGGCTATCAGGGCGACACGCTCGCCTCGGCCCTGCTGGCGAACGGCGTGCATTTCGTCGCGCGCAGCTTCAAGTACCACCGCCCGCGCGGCATCGTGACCGCCGACGTGGCCGAGCCGAATGCCGTGGTGCAGCTGGAAACCGGCGCCTACACCGTGCCGAACGCGCGCGCCACCGAGATCGAGCTGTACCAGGGGCTGGTGGCCAGCAGCGTGAACGCCGAGCCGTCGCTCGAGAACGACCGCTTCGCGATCAACCAGAAGTTCGCGCGCTTCATGCCCGCCGGCTTCTACTACAAGACCTTCATGTGGCCGCGCAAGTTCTGGCCGAAGTACGAGGAGAAGATCCGCGAGGCCGCCGGCCTCGGCAAGTCGCCGGAAGCGCTCGATGCCGACCGCTACGACAAGCAGTTCGCATACTGCGACGTGCTGGTGGTGGGCGGCGGGCCCACGGGCCTGGCGGCCGCTCACGCGGCGGCCGTGACCGGCGCGCGCGTGATCCTGGTGGACGACCAGCGCGAGCTGGGCGGCAGCCTGCTGTCGTGTCGCGCCGAGATCGACGGCAAGCCCGCGCTGCAATGGGTCGAGAAGATCGAGACCGAACTCGCGAAGCTGCCCGAGGTGAAGATCCTCACGCGCAGCACGGCGTTCGGCTATCAGGACCACAACCTCGTCACCGTCACCCAGCGCCTGACCGAGCACCTGCCGGTGTCGATGCGCAAGGGCACGCGCGAGCTGCTGTGGAAGATCCGCGCCAAGCGCGTGATCCTCGCCACCGGCGCGCACGAGCGGCCGATCGTGTTCGGCAACAACGACCTGCCGGGCGTGATGCTGGCCGGCGCCGTGTCCACCTACGTGCAACGCTTCGGCGTGCTGCCGGGCCGCGAGGCCGTGGTGTTCACGAACAACGACCGCGGCTACCAGGCCGCGCTGGACCTGAAGGCGCACGGCGCCAAGGTCACCCTGGTGGATTCGCGCGCCGCGACCAGCGGCGCGCTGCCGGCCGCCGCGAAGCGCCACGGCGTGACCGTGATGAACGGCGCGGTGGTGTCGCAGGCGTCGGGCAAGCTGCGCGTGCAGTCGGTGGACGTGCACGGCTATGCCAACGGCAAGATGGGCGCGAAGACTGCCACGCTCGCCTGCGACCTGGTGGCGATGTCGGGCGGCTACAGCCCGGTGCTGCACCTGTTCGCGCAATCGGGCGGCAAGGCGCACTGGCATGACGAGAAGGCCTGCTTCGTGCCGGGCAAGGCCGTGCAGGCCGAAACCAGCATCGGCGCGGCGGCCGGCGAGTTCTCGCTGGCGCGCGGGCTGCGCCTCGCGGTGGACGCGGGCGTCGATGCGGCCAGGGCGGCCGGCTTCGTCTCGCAGCAGCGCCCGGCCGCACCGCAGGCCACCGATGCCGACGAGTCGCCGCTGCAGGCGCTCTGGCTGGTGGGCAGCGGCGAGCAGGTCACGCGCGGCGCGAAGCGCTTCGTCGACTTCCAGAACGACGTGGGCGCGGCCGACATCCTGCTGGCGGCGCGCGAGGGCTTCGAGTCGGTCGAGCACGCCAAGCGCTACACGGGCATGGGCTTCGGCACCGATCAGGGCAAGCTCGGCAACATCAACGGCATGGCGATCCTGGCGCTGGCGCTCGGCAAGACGATTCCCGAGACCGGCACCACCACGTTCCGCCCGAACTACACGCCGGTCACCTTCGGCACCTTCGCGGGCCGCGAGCTCGGCGATTTCCTCGATCCGATCCGCAAGACCTGCATCCACGAATGGCACGTCGAGCACGGCGCGCTGTTCGAGGACGTCGGCAACTGGAAGCGC
>JASLEG010000242.1 GCA_030151225.1 Burkholderia sp.
GCCGTGCCGCGCCGGCCCCCGTCTCGCCGTGCAGCGCGTCGAGCGCCGCGGCGAGGCGCGCCAGCGGCGGCGCGAGTGCGGCCAGCACGGCCTCGGCGCGACGATGCACGAGCCGCCGGTGCAACTGGCGCAGCGCGTGCAGCCGCGTGCAGGTGTCGACGAATTCGCCGTTCAGGCGCGCCAGGCGGCGGCTGCGCGCACGCACGCGCGGATCCTCGAACGAGGCGTAGGCGCGGATCGCGTCGAAGCCCACGATGTCGTCGACGAAATCGGCGAAGCGCCGCTCGAACTCGCCGCGCGCGAGCTTGCCGCCGAGCGCGGCCGCCGCGAAGGCGACGAAGCGCAGATGGCGCGCGTCGAGCGAGCGCATCAGCGCGCGGCTCGAGCTGAGCGGCAGCACCAGCCCGCTGACCGCGGCCGAACAGACGATGCCCACCGTGACCTCGGCCGCGCGCGTGAGCG
This sequence comes from Burkholderia sp., assembly GCA_030151225.1. Taxonomy (GTDB): domain Bacteria; phylum Pseudomonadota; class Gammaproteobacteria; order Burkholderiales; family Burkholderiaceae; genus Burkholderia. Next base: position 463 of record JASLEG010000242.1, read on the forward strand.
CCGACAGGAACAGCGTGTCGGGCGTCATCACGGCCGGCACGCCGATCAGCGCCGCGGTATAGCCGGCCAGCACGTAGCCGTACCAGCGGAAGTGCCGGTTGCGCACGGCCGCCGCGATGCAGGCACCGATCCACAGCGTGATGCCGGCCATGTACAGCTCGGGCTGCTGCGCGAACAGGCCGCCCAGCGCGATCGCCGCGGCGAGGCCCACCGCCGTGCCGATGGTGCGATAGAACGCCTTCGCGAACACCATGCCGCTCATCGGCTGCATCAGCACGAACACGGTGGTCATCGCGATGCGCGGCTGCGACAGCTCGAGCCGCATCGCGATGCCCATCGCCAGCAGCGCCGCGGCCACGGTCTTGGCCAGATGCAGCCAGATCAGCCCGTCGCCGAACGCCCACTCGCGCAACGCGCGCGCGAGGGTCGCCACGGGCGCGAGCCCGCCTGGCCCGCGGCGGGAAGCGGCGGCGGCACGAGGCGACGCGAACGGCAATTTCATCACGGCAGGGCGGCTGGATCGGGCAACGGAGCGCGGGGAGCGGAAACGGTGCGATGGGCGAGCCGACGTGGCGGCGCCACGACATCGACCATGCGGCGCAGATTGTAGGAGCGCCATAAACCGCCATTAGCGAGCCCAGGGAGAAACCAGAGTTGCAGCGCTCGCAACAATCGGGCAGGGCGGCGGGCGGACAATGGCGCCTCTCCCGGTCGCACCCAATAACAAACAATGGACACGTTGCAGAACATGCGGGTCTTCACCCGCGTGGTGGAAGCGGGCAGCTTCACGGCAGCCGCGCTATCTCTGAATTCGACGACGGGCGCGATGTCGCGCGCCGTCTCCGAGCTCGAGGCGCGGCTGCGCACCCGGCTCATGAATCGCTCGACGCGCCGGCTCTCGCTGACGCCGGCCGGCGAAAACTACCTGTTGCGTTGCCGGCAGATCCTGTCGGACGTCGATTCCGCCGAGGAGGAGGCGAGCAGCGCGACCGAGCGGCCGAGCGGCGTGCTGCGCCTGCACAGCTACGCGAGCATCGGCCAGCACTACGTGATGCCGGCGCTCAACGCGTATCGCGAGCATCACGCCGACGTGGCCGTTGAGCTGACGCTGTCGCAGCGCACCCCCGACCTGTTCGACGGCAGCGCCGACATGGCGGTGGTCACGGCCTCGTCGCTGCCCGATTCGGAGCTGGTGTCGCACCGGCTCGGCGAGACCTTCAACATCCTGTGCGCGTCGCCGGCCTACCTGCGAGCGCGCGGCGCGCCGGCCACGCCGGCCGATCTGGCCGCGCACGATTGCGTGCTGCTGCAGACGCCGGCCTTCCCGACCCACGACTGGATGCTCGAGAGCCGTTCCGGCCAGATCGAGCAGATCCGCGTGAACGGACCGGTGCAGACCAATACCGCCGAGTCGCTGGCGATCGCGATCCGCGAGGGGGTGGGCATCGGCATGCTGCCGCTGTACGCGGCGATCGGGCTGCTGCGCGAGGGCGCGCTGATGCGCGTGCTGCCGGGCCACACGCTGCAGCACATGAACATCTACGCGCTGTATCCGTCGCGGCGCTTCGTCGACGCGAAGGTGCGCACCTGGGTGGAATTCCTGCGCGCCGACATGCCCGCGCGGCTCGCCCGCGACGAGGCGCTGCTGGCCTCGCTCGACGCGCGCATGCAGGCCGCCACGGCGTCGACGCGGCGCGTCAAGGCAGGAACATCGGGCGCGCCGGACATGGCCGGCGAAGCGGATGCCGACACGGCGCGCTGAGTCTCATTTGATTCGCATGTCGAACGAATACGGCGCGGAGAGGATCCGCGCCGTGATGTGCCGCCGCCTTCGCGACACGCGCGCCGCTCAGTCCACGGCCTTGCCGGCCGCCGATGCCGGGTTGCCGTTCGGGCCATAGGAATGCTTGGCGGCCTGCGCCTCGGCGTAGCGCTTGTCGGCCAGGCGCTGCTGCGCGGCGAGCACGTCGTCGGGGTAGGACGCATCGTTGCCGGCCGACGGCGAGTAGCCGACCGATTCGAGATCGACGAGCTCCTGGATCACCTGCGCGCGGGTCAGGCCGTGCTGCTGCGATTGGGCGTGGGCGGCGGCGGGGACGATGGCGAACAGGATGGCCGCGGCCGGTGCGATCAGTGCTTTCATGATGTGATTCCTTGCGGTGGATGGTGGGCTCCTCGTGAGCGCCGAACCCATGCAGGCAGTGTAGGGAGCGTCGATCGGGCGAAACACCGGGTGGGCTGGAGGGGACTGTTCCTGAGCGTGCAACAGTCGGCGCGGCGGATTTTTGACCCGCCCCCGAGCGTTTAGAATGAACGCCGCCCGCCCCACGACAGGACCGACCATGAAGATCGTCAACGCGACGCTGCGCCGGCGCACCGGCCTCCACACGCTCGAACTCGACGGCGCCGCCATCGCGCGGATCGTGCCGCAGGCCGAAGCCGCAAGCGCCGGCGCATCGGCCCCCGCGCCTGCCGGCCCCGACGACATCGACGCGGGCGGCCGGCTCGTGATCGCGCCGCTGGTGGAGCCGCACATTCATCTGGACGCCGTGCTGACCGCGGGCGACCCGGAATGGAACCGCAGCGGCACGCTGTTCGAGGGCATCGAGCGCTGGGCCCAGCGCAAGGCCACCATCACGCACGAGGACACCAAGGCACGCGCGCACCAGGCGATCGCGATGCTGCGCGACCACGGCATCCAGCACGTGCGCACCCACGTGGACGTGACCGATCCCACGCTGGCCGCGCTCGCCGCGATGCTCGAGGTGAAGGACGAGGCGCGCGGGCTGATCGACCTGCAGATCGTGGCGTTCCCGCAGGAAGGCATCGAGTCCTACGAGGGCGGCCGTGCGCTGATGCAGCGCGCGATCGAGATGGGCGCCGACGTGGTGGGCGGCATCCCGCATTTCGAGAACACGCGCGAGCAGGGCGTGAGCTCGGTGGAATTCCTGATGGAGCTGGCCGAGCGGCGTGGCTGTCTCGTGGACGTGCATTGCGACGAGACCGACGATCCGCATTCGCGCTTTCTCGAGGTGCTGGCCGAGCAGGCCCGCGTGCGCGGCATGGGCGAGCGCGTCACGGCCAGCCACACCGTGGCGATGGGCTCCTACGACAACGCCTATTGCTCGAAGCTGTTCCGCCTGCTCAAGCGCTCGGGCATCAACTTCGTGTCCTGCCCGACCGAGAGCATCCACCTGCAGGGGCGCTTCGACACCTTCCCGAAGCGGCGCGGCGTGACGCGCGTGGGCGAGCTGGACCGCGCCGGCATCAACGTCTGCTTCGGTCAGGATTCGATCCAGGACCCGTGGTATCCGCTCGGCAACGGCAACATCCTGCGCGTGCTCGACGCGGGCCTGCACATCTGCCACATGATGGGCTTCGACGACCTGCAGCGCTGCCTCGACTTCGTGACCGACCACAGCGCGCGCGCGCTCTCGCTCGGCGAGCGTTACGGGCTGGAGGCGGGGCGGCCGGCGAACCTCGTGGTGCTGGACGCCACGAGCGATTACGACGCGCTGCGCCGCCAGGTCAAGCCGCTCGTGTCGGTGCGCGCGGGGCGCGTGATCCTGCGGCGCGAGCCCGAGCGCATCGCGTATCCGGAGCAGCGCTGACGCGCGCGACGGTCATGGCCGGCGCGGCGCCAGCGCCGCCTGCGCCGCGCTCGTCAGCGCCGCCTGCGCCGCGCTCGTCAGCGCCTCGAAGAAACTGCGCAGCCGCGGCGGCGCGTTCTGCCACATCACCCAGTTCAGGCGCACCGCGTGCGGCGCCGGCACGATCTGCACGAGCTCGCCGTCTCGCAGGCCCGCCTCGGCATGCGAGACGGGCACCCAGCCGTAGCCTGCGTGCAGGCGGATCAGGTCGAACAGCGCCGACGGCGACGGAATCGCGTGGCGCGGGAACGCGTGGCGACCGAGCCCGTAGCGCGCCACGAAGGCGAAATGCACCTCGTCGGCCTCGCCGCCCGTCAGCGCGGGCGCGTCGCGCAGCGCGGCGGCCTCCACGCCGTTCGGGAAATGGCGTGCCGCGAACGCCGGCGAGCACACGCACACATAGGGCATCTCGCCGAGCGGCACGCTGGCGAGCCCCTCGCTCGTGCCGCCCACGCTGGTCACGCAGCCGATCGCGTGGCCCGCTTCCACCAGCGCGCAGGTGCGGGTCTGGTCGTCCACCAGCAGCTTCACCTGATAGGGCGCGCGCTGCAGCGCCTCGGCCAGCACCGCCGGAAACCAGGTGGCGAGGCTGTCGGCGTTGACGGCCAGCGCGATCTCGGACGGCGCGTGCTCGCCCGGCATCAGCTCGCGCAGCGCCTCGTGCTCGAACAGCGCCGCGCGCTCCATGTAGTGCAGCAGCGTGCGGCCCGGCGCGGTGGGCACCACCGGCCGGGTGCGCGCCACCAGCAGGTTGCCGAGCAGCGCCTCGAGCGCGCGGATGCGCTGCGAGACGGCCGGCTGCGTGATGCCGAGCCGCTCGGCGGCCAGCTCGAAGCTGCCGGCCTTGCAGACGGCGAGGAAGGTTTCCACCAGGCGTGAATCGATCAAGTGCGGCTCCTGCTGCGGTGGCGGTCGTGCGGGTTCGCCTTCGGGCGGCCCGCATAAGCGCCGGCGATCGCGCATCGCGACCGCTTATGGACGTTGCCGAGCCGGTTGCGGAGAGGCAACATGCCGCCATTGCCGACCCAGACGGACCCGAAACAGCCGTGAAGATAACGGACTCCCCCACGCAGTTGCAATTCCCGACCTCGCGCAGCGAAGACGTCGTCACCTCGGCGATCAACGCCGACGCGCCGATCCGGTTCTCGTGCCGCGACGGCTTCTGCGGCCAGTGCCGCGGCGAGGTGCTGGCCGGCCGCTACCGCGCGGGCCGCGACGGTGCGCTGCGCGAGGTGCCCCCGGGCGGCGCGCCCGAGCCGGTGTTCCTGTGCCAGACCTACCCGCAATCCGATCTCGCGATCCGCATGCCGCGTGCCGGCGATGCGTCGAGCACCGTGCGCGCCGCGCGGATCGAGGCGGTGGCGTGCGTGGCCGCCGACATCGCCGTGGTGCGGCTCGCGCTGCTCGACGGCGGCGCGCCGCTCGCCTGGCGCGCCGGCCAGTTCGTGGCGATCCGCTGGGGCGTGAACGGCTACAAGCCGTTTTCGCTGGCCCGTGCCTGCGGCGACGGCCGCGAGCTCGAACTGCACGTGCGCCGCGTGGCCGGCGGCGACTTCACCGAATGGCTGTTCGCCGACGCGGGACGCGCCGCGGCGGGTGCGATCGTCGGCCTCGAGGGCCCGCTCGGCGATTTCGGCTGGGGCTCGCCGGCCGGGCGCCCGGTGCTGCTGGTGGCCACCGGCACCGGCTTCGCGCCGCTGGCGGCGATGATCGAGGCCGAGCGGCTGGACGCGCGCGCGACGCCCGTGCATCTGTACGTCGGTGGCCGCGGCGCGGCGGATCTGCATGCCGATGCACGCTGCCGGGCCTGGTCCGCCGCCAATCCGTCGTTCCGCTACGTGCCGGTGCTGTCGGATGGCGCGGCGGGCGGCGCGGTGGACGAAGCGCGCGTCGGCCACGTCCAGGAGGCCGTGCTCGACGATTTCGCCTCGCTGGCCGGCTTCGACGTGTATGCCTGCGGCGCGCCCGCCATGATCGACGCGGCGCGCGCGCGCTTCGTCGGCGAGCGCGGGCTCGACCCGGCGCGCTTCTTCGCCGACCCGTTCGCCTTGCCGGCGCGGCCCGCATCGGCCGCCGGGGCCGTGCGCGACACGCTGATTCCGCTGAACCTGCAGCTGCCCGACGGGCGGCGCGGCCAGCTGATGGCGGTGGCGGGGCGGCGCCTGCTGGGCGAGCTGATGCGCAACGGCATCGCGCTGCCGCATCTGTGCGGCGGGCAGACGGTGTGCGCGACCTGCGCGGTGTCGGTCGAGCCGTGTGCCGATCGTGCCGGCGAGGGCATCGAGGCGGCCGGCGAGGCGGAAGCCGATCTGCTCGACTTCCTCGGTGCCGCGCCGGCCACGCGGCTCGCCTGCCAGTTGCGGCTCGCGCAGGGCCACGCGCACGCCGAGATTCGCCTGCCGCGCGCGACGCCGGCCGGCCAGGGCATGAACGAACCGAACGGGAAGGAGACGCAGCCATGACGACGCGCGACGATTACGAGGACGTGGGCCCGCACTTCGACGAGGCGGGCATGCTGGAGACGCGCCGCCGCAGCCGCGCGGCGTTGCACGCGATCGCGGCACGCATCGTGCCCGGCATGCGCGAGGACGACGCGCTTCGCACGGCGCGCGCGGTGCTGCGCGAGCACGGGCTGCTGCGCGGCTGGCACAAGATCATCGTGCGCTTCGGGCCGAACACGGTGCGCGAATACGGCAACCCGTCGGCGCCCGACGTGGTGCTGGCCGAGAACGACATCTTCTTCATCGACATCGGCCCGGTGTGGGACCACTGGGAGGGCGACGCGGGCGAGACCTTCGTGGTGGGCGGCGATGCGCAGATGCTGCGCGCGCGCGAGGACGTGTTCGCCCTGTGGCGCCGCGTGCACGAGCACTGGCGCGCCGAGCGCCCGAGCGGGCGCGAGCTGTATGCGTTCGCCACGCGCGAGGCCGAGGCGCTGGGCTGGGCGCTGAACCTGAAGCGCATGTCGGGGCACCGCATCGCCGATTTCCCGCACGAGCCGAAGTTCGCGGGCACGCTGTCCACGGCGGACGTGGTGCCGAGCGCGCATCTGTGGATCCTCGAGATGCACATCCGCCACAGGACGCGCGGGTTCGGCGCGTTCTACGAGGATCTGATGATCGAGCGCGAGATCGCGGGGCGCTGAGCGGGCCGCGCGGCGCGCTCAGCCACGCAGCGTGTGCTCGATGGCCGCGGCCACCCGCAGCACGCGCCGGTCGTCGAGCGCGAGCCCCGCCACGCCGAGCCCGACCGGCGCGGCGCCGGCCGGCGTGCACGGCAGCGACACGGCGCAGCCGTCGAGGAAGTTCACCACCGACGGATTGCGCAGCGCCAGCGCATTGGCGGCCGCGAAGCGCGCGGCGTCGGCTTCGAGCGGCGCGATCGGCGGCGGCACCACCGGCACGGTCGGCATCAGGAAGGCATCGAAGCCGTCGAGCGCGGCGCGCGCCTGCGCGATCGCGTCGGCGCGTGCCGCCAGCAGGTCGAGATAGTCGGCGGCGCTCGCCGGCTCGCCCACGCGCAGGCGCGCCAGCACGCGCGGATCGTAGTCGCCCGCGCGCGTGGCCAGCGTGGCGCGGTGCGTCGCGTAGGCCTCGATCGGCGAGAAGCCGAAGCGGTTGATCGCCGGCAGCGTGTCGAGCAGCGGCAGCCGCAGCGGCACGAGCCGCGCGCCGGCGCGCGACAGGCGGCCCAGCGCGTCGTCCCAGGCGCACGCCACGGTGTCGTCCATGCCGTCCGTCACGTAGTGGCTCAGCACCGCGAGGCGCAGGCCGTCGAGCGGCGCGGCGTCGAGCGGGCGCGCGTCTGCCGGCACCGTCTCGCCGGCCAGCAGGCGGTCGAGCAGCGCGCAGCAGGCCACGCTCGGCGCGATCGCGCCGGCGCAGTCGAGCGTGGCGGACAGCGGGAACATGCCGCGCGTCGAGAGGCGCCGCGCGGTGGGCTTGAAGCCGGTCAGCCCGCAGAACGCGGCCGGAATCCGCAGCGAGCCGCCGGTGTCGCTGCCGAGGCCCGCGGCGGCCATGCCCTGCGCGACGGATGCCGCCGCGCCCGACGACGAGCCGCCCGCCACGCGCGGCTCGTGCGCCTGCCACGGCGAGCGCGGCGTGCCGTACCACGGGTTCACGCCGAGCCCCGAGAACGCGAACTCGCTCATGTTGGTGCGGCCGATCAGCACCGCGCCGGCGCGGCGCATCAGCGCGATGGCGTCGGCGTCGCGCGCGGCCGGCGGCGCGTCGTGCAGCACGCGCGAGCCGGCGCGGGTCGGCTGGCCCGCCACGTCGTACAGATCCTTGACGGACACGGGCAGGCCCGCGAGCGGCGAGAGCCGGATCCCGGCGCGGCGCAGCGCGTCCTGCGCGTCGGCCTGGCGGCGCGCGTCGTCGGCATCGACGAGGCAGAACGCGTGCGCGCCGTTGCCGCCGGCCGCGGCGATCCGCTCGAGCGCGAGATCGACGAGCGCGCGGCTGGTGGTGGTGCCGGCGTCGAGCTGCGCGGCGAGCGTGTGGAGCGGCGTGGCGGGGGTGAAGCTCATCGGGGGCGTCTCCTTGAGGTGTATTCGGGCTGGGCGCGGGCCGGGCGTGGCGCGTCAGGCGACCACCGGCAGCGCCGTGACCGCGTAGCGGTGGCGCAGGCTGCGCTTCAGCACCGGATCGTGCAGTTCGAGCTCGAAGGCGTCGCCGCTCGTCATCGCGGCCAGCGCGCCGTGCACGGCCAGCGTGCCGCCGTACATCGCGCTGCGCGCCGGCAGCGCGGCCGCGTCGTGCTCGCCGTAGCGCTGCCACAGCGTGGCGGGCGGCAGCAGGCCGTCCACCGTGCCTTCCTGATACAGGCGCGTCGCGCCGTCGGCGGCCACGAAGCGCGCCCGCATCTCGAGCCGGTCCCAGTGCGCGGCCACGTCGGCATAGCGCCATGCCTCGCGCGCGAGCGGCTTGGCGCACACCTGCTTGGACACGGCCACGCTGTAGGCCTCGGTCTTGCGGTCGGTGTGATCGGAGCCGATCGTCACCAGGGTGCCGAGCGGGCTGTCGAACAGCACGCATTCGACTTCGCCGCTGGTGTCGGTGCCGAGCACCTCCACGCTGGGCTGCTGGGTGAGCTGGTCGGCCGCGACGCGATAGAAGCACGGCGTGCTGCTCGGCGGCGCGACGCCGAGCGCGGCGAGTTCGTCGATGTGATGCTGGATCGCGGCGGCGTCGCGGCCGGCCCAGCCGGCGATCACGAGCGTGTCGAGGGCGACGTCGAGCGCGCGCTGGCTGCCGTCGGGCAGGGAAACGGAGAAGGAAAGCTGGGTCATGGTTCGGGCGTTCGGTCAGGCAGGCGCGATCGGCCGAGGCGTCTCGGGCGGCGCGATCGCGCGGGAAGTTCAGGGCGCGGCAGCGCTTCACGGCCACCGCGCGGGATTGCTCGGGCAAGGCGGCGCGCCGGCTCAGTCCTCGAGCGGGCGATGCGCGGTTTCGCGGGCGGCCAGCAGCGCGATCGCGGTGACGATCAGCGCACCCGTCACGTACAGCGACACGGCGAGCGTGGTGTGCCAGCTGCGGAACAGCGCCACGATGATCAGCGGCGCGAAGCCGCCGCCCAGGATGCCGGCCAGCGTGTAGGCCAGCGACGAGCCCGCGTAGCGCACCCGGGTGGGGAACTGCTCGGTCACGAAGGAGGCCTGCGGGCCGTACATCACCGCGTGGATCACGAGCCCGACGATCACGGCCAGCACGATCAGGCCCGGCTGCGAGGTGTTGACCAGCGAGAAGAACGCGAAGGCCCACACGATCGCCGCGAGCACGCCGCCCAGATACACGGGCCGGCGGCCGAAGCGGTCGGACAGCGCGCCGAACAGCGGCACCGTCAGCGCGTTGCAGGCGGTGCCGCACAGCACGGCGGTCAGCGCCAGCGAGCGCGACAGGTTCAGCACGGTGGTGACGTAGGTGAGCGTGAACACCACGATCAACGCGTACAGCACGTCCGAGCCGATCCGCGAGCCGCCCGCCACCAGCAGGCGGCGCCAGTGCTGCGTGAACACCTCGGCCACCGGCACCCTGGCCGTGGCATGCGATTCGTTGAGCTTCTCGAAGGCCGGCGTCTCGCCCACGCTGCGGCGCACCCACAGTCCGAAGATCACCAGCAGCAGGCTGGCCAGGAACGGCACGCGCCAGCCCCAGGCGAGGAACGCGTCGGACGGCACCGACACGGTGATCAGCGCGATGAAGCCGGTGCCGAGCAGCGTGCCGAACGACGGCCCGACCTGCGCCCACGACGCGTTCAGCCCGCGCTTCTTCTGGTTGCCGTGCTCCACGGCCAGCAGCACGGCGCCGGCCCATTCGCCGCCGAGCGCGATGCCCTGCACGAAGCGCAGCGCCACCAGCAGCACCGGGCTCCAGATGCCGGCCGTGGCGTAGGTGGGCAGCGCGCCCATCAGCGCGGTGGTCAGGCCCATCAGCAGCAGGGTCAGCATCAGCACCGCGCGGCGGCCGAGCTTGTCGCCGAGATTGCCGAAGAAGAAGCCGCCGAGCGGGCGCGACACGTAGCCGACCGCATAGGTCGAGAAGGCGAGCAGGGTGCCGGCGAGCGGATCGACCGACGGGAAGAACAGGTGGTTGAAGACCAGCGCGGCGAGCGTGTTGTAGACGGTGAAGTCGTACCACTCGAGCGAGGTGCCGATCATGCTCGCGGTGGCGAGCCGGCCGCGCCCGGCGCGCGGACGCCCGGCCGTGGGCGAGGGGGTGGCGAGGGTGTTCATCGGTGCTTTCATCCTGGTAGCGGTGGGTGCGGTGTGGGGCGGCTCGGGTCAGGCCGACAGGCGCCAGAGCAGATCGAAGCTGCGCGCCTGGGCGGGGTCGACGTCGGCGCGTTCGGCGAGCTGCCGCGCGGTGCGCAGGGCGGCCTCGGCATCGCTGCCCTCGACCAGCACGAGCGCGTCGGCCAGCGGCGCGGGGGCCGCCGTGGCCGACGCCTCGGCCTCGCCGGTGGCGATCGGGGCGGACAGCGCGGGATCGGTGGCGAACACGCGCACGGCGTGGATGCCGGGCACGGCCTGCGCGCCCTCGGCGGCCGCGCTCGCCGCCGCGCGCCACGTGGCGGCGGCGAG
>JASLEG010000029.1 GCA_030151225.1 Burkholderia sp.
TGCGCTTGCGATCTCTCGTAAGCGGGAGGCGAATTCTACAGCGTTACACACTGCTGTCAACACCTCTTTTTCAACTTCCTTTCGGCTTCGATGAACTGAAGCAACTTGCTGCCGAAAACTGCATAACTCATTGTTTACCAAGGAGTTTTCCGTTTCGACTGCGCCGGAAGTGGGGCGAATTATAGGCTTCCAGAATCTGCCGTCAAGGCTTAATTACGCTTTTGTGGCAGAAGGCGCTTTTTTAGCAATAAGGCGAGGGATTCGACGCATTACCGGCGGCACCCGCATCAACAGAAGTAGCGCACCTATAGAAGCGTAGATAGCCCACTCCTTCAGATCCGCCCGCACTATCCATAGCATGTGCAGCAAACCGAGCCCAAGAATCACATAGACCAGACGGTGCAGCTTCTTCCATCGACTCCCCAACCGACGCTGGCTATAGCGGTTCGACGTAACGGCCAACATAAGGAGAGCAACAAACCCCAGCGCCCCCACAATGATGTAGGGCCGCTTGCTCAACTCTACGCCGAGCTGCGACCAATCCAGCCCCAGGACAAACACACAATAGGCCGCCAGGTGCAGCACAACATAAGCAAAGCACCACAGCCCCAACTGTCGTCGCACTGCTATCCACCCCGCCCAACCGCTCAACTTCTGCAGCGGCGTCATAGCAAGCGTGATCAGCAATAAAATGAGCGTCCCCAAACCCAGGCGATCAACGAGCACCTTGCCTGGATCAGGCCCCAGCGCAGAACTCCACGCTTCATACAACCAGAGCAATGGCCACACTGCTGCGGCTACAAACACGCCGATGCGCCAGATGGGATAGCGCATCAGTAGTTCTTCCGCAGATCGAGGCCTGTATATAAAGAAGCGACCTCATCCGAATAGCCATTGAACATCTGCGTCTCGCGCACATTCGGACTAAACAGGCCGCTCGGCAGACGGCGCTCCCGCGCCTGGGTCCAGCGCGGGTGATCGACCGTAGGATTCACATTCGCATAAAACCCATACTCATCAGCTGCAATACTCTGCCAGGTCGTTTTCGGCTGCTCACTGACCAGACTGATACGCACGATGGACTTCACACTCTTGAAGCCATACTTCCACGGCACCACCAAGCGCAACGGTGCACCGTTCTGGTTAGGCAACTCCCGCCCGTACATGCCCACAGCGAGGATCGCCAACGGATTCATCGCCTCATCCAGGCGCAGCCCTTCCACATAAGGCCAATCGATCAAGCCGAAACTTGAGCGTTGCCCAGGCATGCTCTTGGGATCCTGAAGGGTTTCAAAACGGATGTACTTGGCTTTGGAGGTTGGCTCGACCTGCTTGAGCAACGCCGAGATGGGAAAGCCTATCCACGGAATCACCATGGACCATGCCTCGACGCAACGCAGGCGGTAGATGCGCTCTTCCAGCGCATAGGGTTTCATGAAGTCTTCCAGGGCATAGCGCCCAGGTTTTGCGACTTCACCATCAATCACCACACTCCAGGGCTGCGTCTTGAGCGAGCCCGCATTCGTTGCCGGGTCGCCCTTGCCTGTCCCGAACTCATAGAAGTTGTTGTAGTGAGTTGCGTCCTTGAATGGCGTGATGGCCTCATCCTTGACCGTCACCGACTGCCACTTCGCATTCGGAAGTTTTTCCGTAAACCAGTTGGGCGCGCTGCCCGGCTCGACGTCGGCATACCGCGAAGCATCTCCGGCACTGGCCCAACGCGGCAAGCTGCTGGCGGCAATACCGGCAAGCGCACCACCGAGCAGGCTGCGGCGAGAGAGATAGAAAGATTCAGGCGTGACATCCGATTCGTGACAATCGGACGCTTTGGGCAATTTGATTAACATGGTAACTCCGCAGCGTTGGAGAACTGATGCACCAATAGACTGCGGAGTATGGGGGAAATTACATTAAGACAATGTTTTGTCCCGACGCAGACGCAACAAGTACTGAATCGGGCCAGAAGCCGCGTAGGCCAGGAACGCCAGCAGCAGGATACGCGGTGGATCACTGAACACGACCGCGAACACCAGCACCACCACAAGGATGGCCACGAAAGGCACGCGCCCTTTGAGATCAAATTCCTTGAAGCTGTTGTACTTGATGTTGCTGACCATCAGCATGCCGGCCGCTGCCACCATCAGGGCAACCAGGAACGACATCTTCGATCCCTGAATCCCGTAGTCACTGAACGCCCAGACAATACCCGCGACAACACCCGCCGCTGCCGGGCTGGCAAGGCCGATGAAGTAGCGCTTGTCGGCAGTCCCCACCTGGGTGTTGAAGCGCGCCAGGCGCAAGGCGGCACCCGCGACATAGATGAAGGCAACCATCCAGCCAACCTTGCCCATGTCACCCAATGCCCAGGCAAATGCCAGCAATGCGGGGGCAACACCGAAGGCGACCATGTCCGACAGCGAGTCGTACTCGGCGCCGAAGGCACTTTGGGTATTGGTCATGCGCGCCACGCGCCCGTCCAGGCCGTCGAGCACCATGGCCACGAAAATTGCGATAGCAGCAAAGCCAAAGTATTTGCTGGCACTCGCCGCATCACCGGCCGCCAGCGCACTCTGGGCACTCATGGAGTTGATGATGGAATAGAAACCGGCAAACAGGTTCGCCGTGGTGAACAGATTGGGCAGCAGATAGATGCCACGATGCCGGACTTTGCGGCCTTCGGCGTCATGCCCTTCTTCGACATGTTCATCGATCGGCAGCATGCTTTCGGCGTCGGAAGCCTGGTTTGGCTCTTCGGGACGTTCGCTCATGGACTTTACCTTGCAACGGTGTGAAAAAATTCGACAGATACTTGCAGCGAGTGTTCGCCTGCAAACGATGCAGCTTTATACCAGAACCAACCCCTCAAACGAAAAAACGCGGCCTAAGCCGCGTTTTCCCTTGATGCGTACGACTTAGTTCTTGGCTTTGTCGACGATCTTGTTGGCACCGATCCACGGCATCATGGAGCGCAGTTGCTCGCCGATGACTTCGATACCGTGAGCGGCGTTGTTACGACGCTTGGCGGTCATCGAAGGGTAGCCGGTAGCGCCTTCGCTGATGAACATTTTGGCGTATTCGCCGTCCTGAATACGTTTCAGGGCGTTGCGCATGGCCTGACGGGACTCGGCGTTGATCACTTCCGGACCGGTCACGTACTCGCCGTACTCGGCGTTGTTGGAGATCGAGTAGTTCATGTTGGCGATGCCGCCTTCATAGATCAGGTCGACGATCAGCTTCAGTTCGTGCAGGCACTCGAAGTAGGCCATTTCCGGCGCGTAGCCAGCTTCCACCAGGGTTTCGAAACCGGCCTTGATCAGGTCCACGGTACCGCCGCACAGAACAGCCTGTTCGCCGAACAGGTCGGTTTCGGTTTCTTCGCGGAAGTTGGTTTCGATGATGCCAGCACGGCCGCCGCCGTTGGCGGTAGCGTACGACAGCGCGATGTCACGGGCAGCGCCCGACTTGTTCTGGTGCACGGCGATCAGGTGGGGCACGCCGCCACCTTGCGAGTACGTGCCGCGAACCGTGTGGCCCGGTGCCTTCGGCGCGATCATGATCACGTCGAGGTCGGCGCGCGGGATCACCTGGCCGTAGTGCACGTTGAAGCCGTGCGCGAATGCGAGCGCCGCGCCTTCCTTGGCGTTGGCGTGCACTTCCTTCGCATAGACTTCGGCGATCTGCTCGTCCGGCAGCAGCATCATGACGACGTCGGCGCCCTTCACCGCCTCGGCCACTTCCTTGACCGTCAGGCCGGCGTTCGCGGCCTTGCTCCACGACGCGCCGCCCTTGCGCAGGCCGACCGTCACGTTCACGCCGCTGTCCTTCAGGTTCAGCGCGTGGGCATGGCCTTGCGAGCCGTAGCCGATGATCGTGACTTGCTTGCCCTTGATGAGGGAGAGGTCAGCGTCCTTGTCGTAGAAAACTTTCATGATGGGTTCCTAAATGCAGTGAGTTCGTTTCAGTGAGTAAGGCCACCGGGGCATGACGGCGCCGCCGGCTTCGTTCGATACGGCCGCATCAGACCTTCAGGATGCGCTCGCCGCGACCGATGCCAGAGCTGCCGGTGCGCACGGTTTCGAGAATCGCCCCCGCGTCCAGCCCCTGGATGAATGCGTCGAGCTTGTCGCTCGCGCCCGTCAATTCGATCGTGTAGGTCTTTTCGGTCACGTCGATGATGCGGCCGCGGAAAATGTCCGCCATCCGCTTCATTTCCTCGCGTTCCTTGCCGACCGCCCGCACCTTGATCAGCATCAGCTCGCGTTCGATGTGGGCACCGTCGGTCAGGTCCACCACTTTCACCACCTCGATCAGGCGGTTCAGATGCTTCGTGATCTGTTCGATCACGTCGTCGGAGCCGATGGAGACGATGGTCAGGCGCGACAGCGAATTGTCTTCGGTCGGCGCCACCGTCAAGGTTTCAATGTTGTAGCCACGTGCCGAGAACAGGCCGACCACGCGCGAGAGCGCGCCCGGTTCGTTTTCCAGCAGCACGGAAATGATGTGTCGCATGTTCGCTTCTTCCCGATGAGATCTCGACTAATCCAGTTCGAATGCCCGCCGCGCCCCGCGCCGTGGCCGGCCCGCCCTTCGTGAAGGCGGGTGCGCACGGGCGCGGCGCGAGCGCGCCGTTACAGATCTTCCGATCCGAGCAGCATCTCCGTGATGCCCTTGCCGGCCTGGACCATCGGCCAGACGTTCTCGGTCGGATCGGTCTGGAAGTCGAGAAACACGGTGCGATCCTTCAGACGCAGCGCTTCCTTGAGCGCCGGCTCCACATCGGACGACTTTTCGATCCGCATGCCCACGTGGCCGAACGCTTCGGCGAGCTTCACGAAATCGGGCAGCGCATCCATGTAGGAATGCGAATAGCGCTTGCTGTATTCGATCTGCTGCCACTGGCGAACCATGCCGAGGTAGCGGTTGTTCAGCGAGATGATCTTGACGGGCGTGTCGTACTGCTTGCAGGTGGACAGTTCCTGAATGCACATCTGGATCGAGCCTTCGCCCGTGATGCACACCACGTCGTCGTCGGGGTGGGCCATCTTGACGCCCATTGCCGCCGGCAGGCCGAAGCCCATCGTGCCGAGGCCGCCCGAATTGATCCAGCGACGCGGCTTGTCGAAGCGGTAGAACTGCGCGGCCCACATCTGGTGCTGGCCCACGTCCGAGCACACGAAGGCGTTGCCGCCCGTGAGGTTCCAGAGCGTCTCGACCACGTGCTGGGGCTTGATGATCTCGCTCGCGCGGTCGTACTTCAGGCAGTCCTTCGCGCGCCAGCCCTCGATGTCCTTCCACCATTGCGCGAGCGCCTCGGTGTCGGGGCCGTGCTCGGCCGTCTGCAGCTGCTCGATCAGTTCCTTGAGCACTTCCTTCACGTCGCCGACGATCGGGATGTCGACCTTCACGCGCTTGCTGATCGACGACGGATCGATGTCGATGTGGACGATCTTGCGCGGGCGCGACGCGAAGTGCGCCGGGTCGCCGATCACACGGTCGTCGAAGCGCGCGCCGATCGCGATCAGCACGTCGCAGTGCTGCATCGCCATGTTGGCTTCGTAGGTGCCGTGCATGCCGAGCATGCCAAGGAACTTGGGATCGGAGGCGCGGTAGCCGCCGAGGCCCATCAGCGTGTTGGTGACCGGGTAGCCGAGCAGGTCGGCGAACTGGTTCAGCTCGCGCGCCGCGTCGGCCAGGATGATGCCGCCGCCCGTATAGATATAGGGGCGCTTGGCCGACAGCAGCAGCGAGACGGCCTTGCGGATCTGGCCCGAGTGGCCCCGGGTGACCGGGTTGTACGAGCGCAGCGACACGCTCTTGACCGGTGCGTACTCGCACGGCGTCTTCGACACGTCCTTCGGAATGTCGATCAGCACGGGGCCGGGACGGCCGGTACGCGCGATGAAAAACGCCTTCTTGACCGTTTCGGCCAGATCGCGAACGTCCTTCACGAGGAAATTGTGTTTGACGCAGGGGCGCGTGATGCCGACCGTGTCGCATTCCTGGAATGCGTCGAGGCCGATCGCGGCCGTGGGCACCTGGCCGCTGATCACCACGAGCGGGATCGAATCCATGTAGGCGGTCGCGATGCCGGTGACGGCATTCGTCACACCCGGGCCGGACGTCACGAGGCACACGCCGACGTTGCCGGTCGAGCGCGCATACGCATCCGCCGCGTGCACTGCCGCCTGTTCGTGGCGCACGAGCACGTGCTGGATCTTTTCCTGCTTGTAGAGTTCGTCGTAGATGTAGAGAACCGAGCCGCCGGGGTAGCCCCAGATGAATTCGACGTCCTCGTCGGCCAGTGCCTTCATGAGCACGGTGGCGCCGATCGAGTCGCTCGAGGGGGCTGCAAGAGGTTCCGACGTGGAGAATTCCGCGCTGGGCATGTTCATATCGACCTTTCGAATTTTCGGCAAAAAATTGATCGGGTGCTCTCTACCGGGCTCGTGACTCGGGTTCAAGCGGCGCGTCCAGTTGACGAGCTGGCTTCTTGGGCCAGCCTCAATTGAGACCATCACTTATGTTGCGAACCAGCGACGATATAGTGGGACGCGCGCGTGGTCAAGAAAAAAATCCCGCGCAAGGGGCGCACGGGCACCAAGCCGGGGGCGCGACACGAAGCGGCGGCCATCCCGACGCGGTGCGCAGTGCCCGTCGGCACGAAAATTTGTTAGCATCCGCCCCGTTTACGAAATTTTTCGTCCTCTCAGCCGCTTCGAGCGCAGACCTTTTCACGGAATGGCATCAGACAAGGAACTCGCCGACTTTCTGGCGGGCGTCGAAAGACGCGCGTTCAAACAGGCGGCGTACGCGGTACGCGACGACGACGCGTCCCTCGACATCGTGCAGGACGCGATGATCCGGCTCGCCGAAAAGTACGGCGACCGCCCGGCCGCCGAGCTGCCGCTGCTGTTTCAGCGGATCCTGCAGAACGCGATCCACGACTACTTCCGCCGCCAGAAGGTCCGCAACACGTGGGTCAGCCTGTTCTCGTCGCTCGGCAGCGGCGACGACGAGGACTTCGATCCGCTCGAAACCCTCGACACGGCCGATAACGGCACCGGCATCGAAAGCAGCGAGACGCGCCTGGAACGGGAGCAGGTGCTCACGCTGATCGACGAAGAAATCCGCAAGCTTCCGGCACGTCAACGGGAAGCCTTCCTGATGCGTTACTGGGAGGATATGGACGTCGCCGAAACTGCCGCCGCCATGGGCTGTTCCGAGGGTAGCGTGAAGACGCACTGCTCGCGGGCCACGCACGCATTGGCGCAGGCGCTCAAGGCCAAAGGAATCACGCTATGAGCTCCACTCCCGAAATCAAGGAAATCGAATTCGCCCTGAAGATCCGTCGCGCACTGGACGAGCGCGCGACGGCGCTGCCCGGCGTCACCACGGACCGCCTCGCCGCGGCCCGCAAGGCCGCGCTCGCGCGCAAGAAGCCCGATGCCGCCATCGTGCTGGTGCCGGCGCTCGCGGGCGGCTTCGGCGGCAGCCTCGGCCTCGCGCGCGGCCCGGCCCCGCGCCCGGTCTCGCTCACGCGACGGCTGCTGCGCGCGGTGCCGCTCGTGGTGCTGCTGGCCGGCATCGTCGGCATCGCCTACTGGGAAAACCTCGAGCGCACGGCAGAACTGGCCGACGTGGACGCCGCGATGCTGAACGACGACCTGCCGCTCAACGCGTACCTCGACCACGGCTTCAACGCTTACCTGTCACACACGCGCTGAGGCGCGACCAGAGAGAAGGACGCACGGGGTGATTCACAAACGGGGACTGGCGATATTCTTCGGGAGCGCGATCGCGCTCGTGGTCGCATACGCGGCCACCTATCCGCGTTTCGTGGACCAGCCACCCGCGACGTCCGCCGCGCCCGCGACCGCCAGCAGCGCGGCCGCGCCGGCCCAGGCCGCCCAGCCGGCCATCAGCCTGTCGCTGCCCAATGCGTTTCCGACGCTCGCGCCGGCCAGCCCGCTGTCGTGGGCGCGGCTGAGCCCGGAGCAGCACGAGGCGCTCGCGCCGGTGCAGCAGCAATGGGATACCTTCAGCGAAGCGCGCAAGCGCCGTTGGCTCAAGATCGCCGCGCGTTATCCGAAGATGACGCCCGAAGAGCAAAAACGCCTGCATGAGCGCATGGCCCAGTGGGCCAGCCTCACGCAGGAAGAGCGGCGCGTCGCGCGCGAGAATTACCAGGTGTCGAAGGATCTGCCCGCGCAGGCCCGCGAGCGCGCGTGGAAGGATTACCAGAAGCTCTCGCCCGAGCAGAAGGCCCGGCTCGCCGCGGCCGAGCGCCATCGGCGCACGGTGGTCAGCGCGTTGCCGTCGGGCAAGCCCGATCGCGCCATCAACCGCCTCGTCAATGCACACGACCATCCTGCCAGCGCACCGCTGACCCCGCTCGCGCCGACGGCCGAACCCGGCACGGCGGCCAGCGCCGCGGTGCCGACCACGGCCGCCTCGGGCACCCAGGCGCCGCCCGCGCCGCTGCCCGTCTCGCCGGCCGACGCGCCGTCGATCTTCAAGGGATCGTGAGCGCCGCGCCGGCTTCTCCCGCAATGGAAGCCGCCGGCGCCCCCGCCAGCGTCGGCCGACGTCTCGCCGCCCTGCTCTACGAAGCCATCCTGCTGTTCGGCATCGTGTTCCTCGCCGCCCTCGCCTTCGCGCTCGTGTTCCAGCAGCGCAACGGCCTCGCGCATCACCGCCTGCTCGCCGCGTGGATCGCCTGCGTGGCCGGCGCGTATTTCGTGTGGTTCTGGAGCCACGGCGGCCAGACCTTGCCGATGAGGACCTGGCGGCTGCGCATCGTCACCACGCACGGTGCGTCGCTGGGCACGACGCGTGCGCTCGCGCGCTATCTGCTCGGCTGGCTGGGGTTCCTGCCGCCGCTCGCGCTGCACCCGCTCTGCTCGCTGTCCGTGCCCGTCACGCTGGCCGTCGCCGCTGCCTGGAGCATGGCATGGGTGCTCTCCGCACGTCTCGATCCGGCGCGCCGGTTTCCGCACGACCGCCTCGCCGGCACCCGCATCGTGTCCGTGCCGCGCTGAGCACGGCCCTTTCGCGCGTCGTCGGATGCATCGATTCGTCGGATCAATTTCGAAACAAAAAGCGCTCGGGACACCGTAATAAGAACGTCCCGTGACTGTCATGGCACAGTCATGCCCGCATGGCGCAATGCCGGTAATTCATACGGCGCGAGTCATGCATGGGCCTCAAATCGTCCGCGACTGCTTTCTTCCAGGATCCGGCCGGCGCACGCGCGGCGGCCACCGCGTTCCTGTCCGGCCCGGCCGGCGGCGACACGCTCGACGCCCCGCCGCCGCCCGCGGCCCGCGCCGACCACCATGACGAGCCGGACGGCCCGGCGCAGCGCTACCGCACCATCTGGATTTCCGACATCCACCTCGGCACCAGCGGCTGCCAGGCCAATTACCTGCTCGACTTCCTGCGCCACAACGATTCCGAGTACCTGTACCTGGTCGGCGACATCATCGACGGCTGGCAGCTGAAGAAGGGCTGGTACTGGCCGCAGGCGCACAACGACGTGGTGCAGAAGATCATGCGCAAGGCGCGCAAGGGCACCCAGGTCGTCTACATCCCCGGCAACCACGACGAGGCGGCGCGCCAGTTCTGCGACCTCGCGTTCGGCGACATCCAGGTGCGCGGCGAGGCCTTCCACACCACGCTGGCCGGCAAGCGCCTGTGGATCGTGCACGGCGACCTGTTCGACGGCGTGATCCAGCACGCCAAGTGGCTCGCCTACCTCGGCGACAGCGCCTACACGCTGATCCTGCTGCTGAACCGCTGGTTCAACCGCATCCGCAGCCGGCTCGGCTTCCAGTACTGGTCGCTGTCGCAGTACCTGAAGCACCAGGTCAAGAACGCCGTGAACTTCATCTCCTCGTTCGAGAACGCCATGACCGACGAGGCGCGCCGCCGCGGCTGCGACGGCGTGGTGTGCGGCCACATCCACAAGGCCGAGATCCGCGACATCGACGGCGTGCTGTACTGCAACGACGGCGACTGGGTCGAGAGCCTGTCCGCGCTCGTCGAAACCATGGAAGGCGAGCTGAAGATCGTCTACTGGACGGTGATGCAGTCGCCGCCCGTCACCCCCGCCTCGCGCAAGGCCCGCGCCACCGCGTGAATCCACTGCTGCCCCACGTCCCGCCCCTACAGGAATGCCCGCATGAAGATCATGATCGTCACCGATGCCTGGGAGCCGCAAGTCAACGGCGTCGTGCGCACCCTGAAGAGCACCTCGCGCGAGCTGACCGCGCTCGGCCATCAGGTCGAACTGCTCACGCCGCTCGAATTCCGTACCATCCCGTGCCCGACCTACCCGGAAATCCGCCTGTCGCTGTTCCCGTACCGCAAGCTGCGCGCGCGCATCGACGCGTTCGCGCCCGATGCGCTGCACATCGCCACCGAAGGCCCGCTCGGCATGGCCGCGCGCCGCTATGCGCGCGCCCACAAGCTGCCGTTCACGACCGCCTATCACACGCGCTTCCCCGAGTACGTGCAGGCGCGCTTCGGCATTCCGCTGTCGGGCACCTACCGTTTCCTGCGCTGGTTCCACGGCGCCTCGCTGGCCGTGATGGCGCCGACCCCGGTGGTCAAGCAGGACCTGGAAACGTTCGGCTTCGACAACGTGGTGCTGTGGACGCGCGGCGTCGACCTCGACATCTTCGAGCCGATGGAATCGAAGGTGCTGAACACGGCGCGCCCGATCTTCCTGTACGTGGGCCGCGTGGCGATCGAGAAGAACGTCGAGGCCTTCCTGAAGCTCGACCTGCCGGGCTCGAAGTGGGTGGCCGGCGAGGGCCCCGCGCTCGCCGAGCTGAAATCACGCTATCCTGAGGCGAATTACCTGGGCGTGCTCTCGCAGGCGGAGCTCGCCAAGGTGTATGCGGCGGCCGACGTGTTCGTGTTCCCGAGCAAGACCGATACCTTCGGCCTGGTGCTGCTCGAGGCGCTCGCCTGCGGCACGCCGGTCGCGGCCTATCCGGTGACGGGCCCGATCGACGTGCTCCAGGGCGGTCATGCCGGTGCGATGAACGACGATCTGCGCGAGGCCTGCCTCGACGCGCTGAAGATCGACCGCAGCACCGCGCGCGAGTGGGCCGAGCGCTTCTCGTGGCGCGCCGCATCCGAACAGTTCGCCTCGCATCTGAAGCCGCTGCCCAAGACCGCCAGCTCACAACCTCAAGGCGCCGCCGTTTGAAACCAGCCATGCGCGCGAAAGCGCCCGCTCCGTCACCGTCGCCGCTGCGGCGTCCCGCGATGAACGCGGCCACCCTCGCGCGCGATCCGCATGACGAGAACGATGCCCACGATGCGGTCGACGATCCCGCGATGCACGACGCGCACGAACCGCTCGGCACCGACGATCCGCTCGCGCCGCTGCCGCCGAACCCGTACAAGGGCAACCGCGGCCTCACGCGCGCGTGGTACGCGCTCAAGCATTCGTTCAACGGCTTTCGCGTGGCGATCCGCGAGGAGAGCGCGTTCCGCCAGGAACTCACGCTCGCGGCGATCATGGTGCCGCTCGGCCTGTTCATGCCCGTGGACGCCGTCTCGCACGCGCTGCTGATCGGCTCGGTGCTGCTCGTGCTGATCGTCGAGCTGCTCAACTCCAGCGTGGAGGCGGCGATCGACCGGATCTCGCTCGAACGCCACGAGCTCTCGAAGCGCGCCAAGGATCTCGGCAGCGCGGCCGTCACGGTTGCCCTGCTCGCCTGCGTGGCCACCTGGGGCTTCATCATCTGGCCACTCGTGCGGCGCTGGCTCGGCCACTGATTCGCGGCCGGCGGCCCCTGCGACGGCTCCCTCAACCCGCGCGATCGGCCTGGGATCGGCGCGGGTTTTCCCTATTGTTCGGATGGCCTGACGAAAGCGCCGAAAAAGCGAACGACCGTTTATAATTGCTCGCCTAGTCTCGAAAACAGCTAACCCGAGCCGGACGCATCACGCAGCATCTCCATGCCGCGCCCGCCAGTCCGGCAATTTCAGGGCCGGACGACACATGGAAGCGAAACCTCCCCGCCGCACGCGTGAACGGATCCTCGAGCTGTCGTTGAAGCTCTTCAACGAGATCGGCGAACCGAACGTGACCACCACCACGATCGCCGAGGAAATGGAAATCAGTCCAGGCAACCTGTACTACCATTTCCGCAACAAGGACGACATCATCAACAGCATCTTCGCGCAGTTCGAGCAGCAGATCGAACGGCGGCTGCGTTTTCCCGAAGATCATCGCCCGACCATCGACGAGACCTGGTCCTACCTGCAGTACATGGCCGATTTCATGTGGACCTACCGGTTCCTGTATCGCGACCTGAACGACCTGCTCGCGCGCAATCGCACGCTCGAAACCCACTTCAAGCAGATCATCAGCCACAAGGTGCGCTTCGCGCGCGACATGTGCGAGCTGCTCGTGTCGGACGAGGAACTCGTGGCGACGCCGGCCGAGATCGAGGTGATCGCCACCAACATGGGCGTGATCGCGACCTACTGGCTGTCGTACCAATACGTGATGCACCCGCGCAAGTACAACGATCAGGACGCGATCCGCGACGAGCTGCACCAGGTCAGCATGCACGTGATCTCGGTGATGGCGCCGTACCTGCGCGGCCGCTCGCGCCAGATCTTCGACGATCTCGTGTCGGGCAAGCTGCCCAAGCGCGAATTCCACGATTACCTGCCGCCGCGCAGCGGCGCACCGAAGGAAACCAAGTGATGAAGTCGGTCTGCGTGTATTGCGGTTCGTCGCCGGGCGCCCGGCCCGTGTATGCCGAAGCGGCGCGCGCGTTCGGCCGCGCGCTGGTGGCGGCCGATCTCACGCTCGTCTATGGCGGTGGCCGGGTGGGCCTGATGGGCCTGATCGCCGACGAGGTGCTGGCCGCTGGCGGCCGCGCGATCGGCGTGATCCCGAAGCTGCTGCTCGACAAGGAAGTCGGCCACGCCGGCCTGACCGAGCTGCACGTGGTGCCCGACATGCATCAGCGCAAGAAGATGATGGCCGACCTCAGCGATGCCTTCGTGGCGATGCCGGGCGGCGCGGGCACGCTCGAGGAATTCTTCGAGGTCTACACGTGGGCGCAGCTCGGCTATCACCGCAAGCCGGTCGCGCTGCTGAACGTGGAGGGCTTCTACGATCCGCTGGTCGCGATGCTGCGCCACACGGTGGAGGAAGGCTTCATGGCGCGCACCTACGTGGACGCGCTGTGCATCGACGCCACGCCCGCCGGCATGCTCGAGCAGTTGCGCCGCCACGTGCCGCCCGTGCGCGACAAGTGGACGCCGATCGCCGACGCGCCCTGACACCGACACGGGTCGAAGCTGCCGCGCCGATCCCGCGTCCTCCCCCGGAGACACTGCCCCATGTCCGACCCGATCGCCCCCGTCGTCCTCGTCACCGGCGCGAGCCGCGGCATCGGTGCCGCCACCGCGCGGCTCGCCGCCGCGCGCGGCTGGGCCGTCGGCGTCAACTACACGCGCGATGCCGGCTCGGCCGACGCGCTGGTGGCCGAGTTGCTCGGCCGGGGCGCGCGGGCCGTGGCGATTCGCGGCGACGTGGCCGTGGAAGCCGACGTGATCGCGATGTTCGACACCGTCGAGCGCGAACTCGGCCCGCTGCGCGCGCTCGTCAACAACGCCGGCATCGTGGCCCCGCCGCTGCCGCTCGCCGAGATGGACCTCGCGCGGCTCACACGGCTGTTCGACGTGAACGTGCTCGGCGCGTACCTGTGCGCGCGCGAGGCGGCGCGCCGGCTGCCGACCGATCGTGGCGGACGCGGCGGCGCGATCGTCAACGTCTCGTCGCTGGCCGCGCGCCTCGGCTCGCCGAATGAATACGTCGATTACGCCGGCTCGAAGGGCGCCGTCGACACGCTCACGCTCGGCCTGGCCAGGGAACTCGCGCCGCACGGCGTGCGCGTGAACGCGGTGCGGCCCGGCCTGATCGACACCGAGATCCACGCGAGCGGCGGCCAGCCCGATCGCGCCGAGCGACTCGGCGCGCTCACGCCGATGGGCCGCCCGGGCCGCGCCGAGGAAGTGGCCGAGGCGATCCTCTGGCTGCTCGACGACGCCGCCTCGTACGTGACGGGCACCCTCGTCGACGTCGGCGGCGGCCGCTGAGGCACGCGGCGCTTCCCGGCGCTGCGCCCGCTACCTCCCTCTCCAGATTCCCCCGAGGAAAGACGCCACGTCTTCCTCGGCGTTGTCGCGTCCCTGCAGGTTTCGCCGAGCGCGTGTATCACAAAAACGACATCCGCAAACGTACAAATCACAAATCTCCACACCCGCCAGGAAATCTCACGGTGTTACGACACTATTCGTAACGAGCCGTAATAAAAACGTGCTCTACTAGCGTCCAATCGGCACACGAGGCCGTCGAGCCACCCCAAGGCAGCATTCATCATCCGGCCGATGCAGCCGGGCGACCAACCGCTTTTCGAGTCATTTCGATGCAGGGACCTGCAACTCCCGGTGGCCCGCGCGCGTCCGCGCGTGACCCGCTCCGCCATGCCGTCCATCGTCAGGACGCGCCCGCCGCCGGTACCACGGCCGCGCTCGGTGGCGTGCTGCCGCTGCCCGGCGACGCCGCGCAACGCGACACGCGCCGTGGCGCGTTCGAGCGCGCCGGCTGGCGCGTCTGGCTGTTCGTGATCGCGCTCGCCTGCGCCTATCTGCTGCCCGGCGTGCTCGGCCACGATCCGTGGAAGCAGGACGAGACCTACACCTTCGGCATCATCCGGCACATGCTCGCCACCGGCGACTGGGTAGTGCCGACCAATGCCGGCCAGCCCTTCCTGGAAAAGCCGCCGATCTACGACTGGACCGCTGCCGCCTTCGCCTGGCTGTTCGGCCGCTACCTGCCGCTGCACGATGCCGCGCGGCTGGCCAGCGCGCTGTTCGCGGCGCTCGCGTTCGGCTTCACCGCGCGCGCGGCCCGCATCGCGACCGGCGCGCCGCGCTGGCTCGACCTGCGCGTGATCGGCCCGGTGGCGCTCGCCGCCGGCACGCTGGTGGTGATCAAGCACGTGCACGACATGATGACCGACGTGGCGCTGATGGCCGGCACCGCGATCGCGTTCGCCGCGCTGCTCGAGCTCGTGCTCGGCCGCACGAAGGATCGCGCCGCGAGCCGCTTCGCCGCGCCGGGCCTGGGGCTCGGCGTCGGCATCGCGCTGCTGGCCAAGGGGCTGTTCGTGCCACTGGTGTTCGGCGCCACGCTCACGCTCGTGCTCGCGCTGTATCCGGCCTGCCGCAGCCGCACCTTCCTCCGCTCGCTCGGCGTCGCCACGCTGGTGCTCGCCCCGTTCGCGCTGATCTGGCCGATCGCGTTGTACCTGCGCTCGGAAACGCTGTTCATGACCTGGTTCTGGGACAACAACGTCGGCCGCTTCTTCGGCTTCTCGGTGCCGAACCTCGGCGCCGAAAACGACAAGCCGCTGTTCATCTGGCGCGCACTGATGACGGTGGGCTTCCCGGTGGGCCCGCTCGCCGCGTGGGCGCTGGTGGCGGGCCGCTGGCGCGCCTGGCGCGAGCCGGCGGTGGCGCTGCCCGCGCTGTTCGGCGGGATCGGCATGGTCGTGCTGCAACTGTCGGCCACCTCGCGCGAGCTTTACATCCTGCCCTTCATCGCGCCGCTCGCATTGCTGGCCGCGGCCGCGCCGGAGCGCATGCCGCGCCGCGTCGCGATGCTGTGGGACTACACGAACCGGATCGTGTTCGGCGCGGTGGCCGCCTATGCGTGGTACGTGTGGTCGATCGTGACCTCGGCGCATGCCTCGCGCGAACCGATCCGCTGGCTGGGCCGCTGGCTGCCGCTCGACTGGGTGGTGCCGCTCGGCCTGCCGGCCGCGGCGGCCGGGCTCGCGCTCACGGTCGGCTGGCTGTGGCTGCTGCCGATGCTGCGCGGCACCGGCAAGTGGCGCGGCGTGCTGTCGTGGGCGGCCGGCGCGATGCTCGCGTGGGGGCTGATCTTCACGCTGCTGCTGCCCTGGCTCGACGCGGCCAAGAGCTATCGCTCGGTGTTCGCCGATCTCGACACCCAGCTCGCGCGCCAGTGGAACGAGGGCGACTGCATGGCGAGCCTCGGGCTCGGCGAATCGGAAGCACCGATGCTCGAATACTTCACCGGCATCGAACACCGCCCGACGGCGAAGCCCGACGACACCCCCTGCACCTGGATGATCGTGCAGGGCCTGCGCGCGGTGACGCCGAAGATCGACGACGAGTGGGAGCTGTACTGGACCGGCGCGCGGCCCGGCGACAACGAGGAACTGCTGCGCGTCTACGTGCGCACGCCGGACGACACGCCGGGCGAGTAAGACCGGACCGGCTCGGGTGAAGGGAAAAAGGGCGCCACGTGAACGACGTGGCGCCCTTTTTCATGGCGCGCGCCTCGATCACGCCTCGATCACGCCTCGATCCGGGCTCAACCCGGACGATTCCGCATCCAGTCGGCCGTGTCGTAGAACGACAGCATCAGCCGCTCGCGCAGCGCGGCGTCGAGGCCGATGTCCTCCATCGCCCACGCCATGCAGCGCAGCCACTGGTCGCGCTCCGAGCTGCCGATCGGGAATGGCAGGTGCCGCGCGCGCAGGCGCGGGTGGCCGAAGCGGCTCACGTAGTGGTCGGGACCGCCGAGCCAGCCGCACAGAAACCAGAAGGTCTTGTCGCGCGACCCCTCGAGCGATTCGGGATGCAGCGCGCGAATGCCCGCGAATTCGGGTTCGAGGTCCATCAGGTCGTAGAAGCGGTCGATCAGCTCGCGCACGCGCGCCTCGCCGCCCACCAGATCGAACGCGCTGGGCTTCGCCTGCGCGCCGTCGTCGGTCAGATCGTCGGTCATACGGAAAATCCGGCAAAAACCGCAACCATACCGCAGCGCGCGGCCCGCTGCGGCTCAGGCATCACGCAAGCTGCGCAGCGCCGGGCGCGACAGCACGTGGCGCAGGCTCCACCAGCCGGCCGCGGCCGCGCACACCACGCCGGCCACGATCCCGGCCGGCACCACCCACGGGTTCACGGCCAGCTCGAAATCGAACACCTGGGTGGCCAGCACCCAGCCAATCGCGAGCGAGCCGGCCGCCGCGCAGGCGCCGGCGATCGTGCCGACCACCACGAACTCGGCCCGCTGCACCGCGCCCACCTGCCGGCGCGACGCGCCGAGCGCGCGCAGCAGCGCGGCCTCGTGCATGCGTTCGTCGCGGCTGCCGGCCAGCGCCGTGTACAGCACCAGGATGCCGGCCGCGAGCGTGAAGCCGAACAGCAGCTGCACCGCGCCCACCACCTGCAGCAGCACGCGCTGCAGCTGCGAGAGGATCGGCGCCACGTCGATCGCGGTGATGCCCGGCTGCTGCGCGATCAGCCCGTCGATCACGCGCGAGCGCTCCGGCGGCAGATGGAAGCTCGTGATGTACATGGCCGGGAAGTCGGCGAGCGCGGCCGGCGGCATCAGCACGAAGAAGTTCACGCGGAAGGTGCCCCAGTCGAGCTTGCGGATGCTGGTGACCGGCGCCTCGACGGTGAGGCCCGTCACGTCGAAACGCAGCACGTCGCCGAGCTTCACGTGCAGCGTGCGCGCGAGGCCGGCCTCGATCGAGATCTGCGGCTGCTGCGACACGCCGAACCAGCGCCCTTCCACCACCCGATTGTCGTCAGGCAGCTGCGTGGTGTACGAGAGGTTGAATTCGCGGTCGACGAGCCGGCGCGCATTGGCATCGGGGAAGCTGTCCGGATTCACGGGCTTGCCGTCGATCGCGATCAGGCGTCCGCGCACCATCGGCTCCAGCGGCGCGTCGTCGATGCCGTGCGAGGCCAGATAGCGCACCACGCCGGGCCGCTGGTCGGGCTGGATGTCGATCAGGAACTGGTTCGGCGCGTCGGGCGGCGTGGACTTGCGCCAGCCGGCCACCAGATCGTCGCGCGTGATCGAGATCAGCAGCAGGCACATCAGGCCCAGCGCGAGCGCGGTGATCTGCAGCGCGCTGGCCGTGCCGCGCCGGTGCAGCGAGGCGATCGCATACCGCCAGCCGAGCCCCGCACCCACGCGCGCGTTGCGCACCGCGCGCGCCGCCAGGAACAGCGCCGCGCGCGCGACGGCCGCGAACAGCACCAGCCCGCCCGCGAAGCCGCCGGCCACGATCGCGCCGAGCCGCAGATTGCCGGCCGCCACGATCAGCAGGCCCGCGAACAGCACCACGCCGAGGCCGTAGCCGAGCCAGGCGGTGCGCCCGTCCTCGCCCCATTCGCGGCGCAGCACGCGCACCGGCGGCACGCGCGTGAGCGGCATCAGCGGCGGCAGCGCGAAGCCGAGCAGCAGCACCAGGCCCGCGGCCACGCCCACCAGCGCGGGCCCGATGCCCGGCTGCGGCAGCACCACGTCGATCAGGCTGCCGAGCGCGCCGAGCAGCACGAGATGGCCGGCATAGCCGAGCGCCGCGCCGAGCACGCCCGAGGCAACGCCCACCGCCACGAATTCGAGCGCGAACAGCCCGGCCAGCATGCGCTGGCTCGCGCCGAGGCAACGCATCGCCGCGCAGCCGTCGAGATGGCGACGCATGTAGCGCTGCGCGGCCATCGCGATCGCCACCGCCGACAGCAGCGCCGTGAGCAGCGACACGAGCGTGAGGAAATGGCGTGCGCGATCGAGCGTCTCGCGCACCTGGGGCTGGCCTTCCTGCAGCGATTCGAGCACCACACCGCGCAGCTTGCCGCCGTCCACCCGCGTGTGGGCGAGCGCGGCGAAGCGCGCCACGGCCGCGTCCGGGCCCGCCACCAGCAGCCGATAGGTCACGCGGCTGCCGTAACCGATCAGGCCGGTCGAGGCGAGCTCGTCCTGGCGCAGCATCAGGCGCGGCGAGAAATTGACGAAGGAGAAACCGCGGTCGAGCTCGCGCGTGATCGCGGCGGCCACGCGAAATTCGCGCTGGCCGACGCGCACCGCGTCGCCGACCTTCAGGTGCAGCGCATCGAGCAGGGCCGGATCGGCCCAGACGGTGCCCGGCGCCGGAATCGACGCGGCCACGTGGCCCGGCGCGTTGGCCGCGGCGGCGATCTCGACGCGGCCGCGCAGCGGATAGCCGTCGGACACGGCCTTCACGGCCGCGAGCCGCGCCGGCGCGTTGGCGCCGGTGCCGCCCACCATGCTCGGGAAGATGGCCGTGGAGGCGGTGGCCAGGCCGTCGGCCTGAGCGGCGGCCGCGAAGGCCGGATCGACGGGGTGATCGGCGCGCATCACGAAATCGGCGCCGAGCATCTGCCGCGCGTCGCGCTCGAGGCCCTGACGCAGCCGATCGGACAGGAAGCCGACGCTGGTCAGCGCGGCCACGGCCAGCACCAGCGCCAGCACGAGCAGCGTGAGCTCGCCAGAACGCCAGTCGCGCATCGTCATGCGAATCGATTGCCGCACGAGTTCGCCCGGCGTCAGACGCGCGCCGCGGCCGGCGCGCCCCGCTTCATGCTGCATCGTCAATCCTGCTTGCCCCCGATCGAGTTGAAGCGCGACACCATCAGGTGCGCCATGCCGCGAAAGCCGCCCGACACGCCGCGCCAGAGCCGCGGCACGAGCCAGATCACGAACACCACGAAGCCGGCCATCAGCAGGAGGAACAGCAGCGGCACGAAGAACGCGATCGCGAGGCCCGCGAACACCATGCCGTCCTCGGTGGCCGAGGCGATCCAGTTCGACACCGGCTCCGGCGACAGGTTGATCAGCGCGCGCGTGCCGGCCTTGGCGAAATGGGCCGAGCCGGCCAGCGTGCCGCCGGCCAGGCCCGCCACGGCCAGCACGGTCGGATCGGCATGACCGAGCGCGCCCGCGGCGAGCACGGCGCCGGCCGGAATCCGGATGAAGGTGTGGATCGCGTCCCAGAGCGAATCGAAGGCGGGAATCTTGTCGGCCAGGAATTCGGCCACGGCGAGCACGGCCGCGGTGCCGAGCACCCATGGCGAGGTGAGCACGGCGAGCGTGTCGGGGAGATGCACGAGGCCGGAACGCGCCAGCACGCCGGCGATCAGTACCGTCAGATAGAGGCGCAGCCCGCTTGCCCACGCGAGCCCCGCGCCGAGCGAAATGGCCTCGACCATGTACGGTCTCCTTGCGCGTCGAACGCGCGTGCCGGCCGGGCGGCCGGCAAAACGGCAACGCCGCCGGCGCCCGGGCGGGCGACAGGCGGCAGGCTGCCGGAACAATGTCGTTGCATTATAGACGCGTCGCAGCAAGCGACGCGACGGGCCGCCCGCGCGTGCCGTTTACACAACGTGCACAACGGCGCCGCGAGGCGGGCAGACGCCGCCCGCCGATCAGGCGGAGGACGACAGCTTGAGGCCGATCAAGCCGATCAGGATCAGCGAGGCGCTCGCCACGCGGGCGAACGTGACGGCCTCGCCCAGCATCACGATGCCGACGATGAAGGCGCCGACCGCGCCGATGCCGGTCCAGATCGCATAGGCGGTGCCGAGCGGCAACTGGCGCATCGCCATCGCGAGCAGCACGAAGCTGCCGATCGCGGTGACGATCGTGAACACCGACGGCCACAGCCGCGTGAAGCCTTCCGACGATTTCATGCCGGCGGCCCAGGCGACTTCGAGCAGGCCGGCGACGAGCAACAGGATCCAGGACATGGGAAACACTCCGCAGGGAAAGACGGGGCCGTCCCCGCAGATCAGATGACGCGTCGGGGTCGTCCCCGAGCCGAAAGCAGACCGCGATGATAACAAATTGCTTACGGACGCGCCAATCTGCCGCGCCTGCTCAGCTCGCGCCGACCAGTCGGTAACCGACCCCGGTTTCGGTCACGATGTGCTCGGGCTGCGCCGGATCGGCCTCGAGCTTCTGGCGCAGATGCGCCATGTA
Organism: Burkholderia sp.; assembly: GCA_030151225.1. Classification (GTDB taxonomy): domain Bacteria; phylum Pseudomonadota; class Gammaproteobacteria; order Burkholderiales; family Burkholderiaceae; genus Burkholderia. The sequence goes on from JASLEG010000029.1 coordinate 20,864, forward strand.
GATGCGCAGATAGTGATGGCTTTCGACGTGCGACGGCCCCCACACGTCGCGCAGCAGCTGGCGGTGGGTCAGCACGCGGCCCGCGTGGCGCACCAGCGTGGCGAGCAGCCGGTACTCGAGCGGCGTCAGATGCACCGGCGCGCCGCCGCGCGTGACGATGCGCAGCGCCAGATCCACGCTCACCTCGCCGAAGCGCACGAGCGGCGTGTCGTTGGCGCCACCGAGGTTGCGCCGGCGCAGGTGGGCCCGAATCCGCGCGAGCAGCTCGGACACGCCGAACGGCTTGGTCAGGTAGTCGTCGGCGCCCGCGTCGAGCGCGGCCACCTTCTCGTCCTCGCGGGTGCGTGCCGACAGCACGATCACGGGCAGCTCGGACCAGCCGCGCAGCTCGCGGATCACGTCCAGCCCGTCGGTATCGGGCAGGCCCAGATCGACGATCACGAGGTCGGGCTTGCGGGTGGCCGTCTCGACCAGGCCCTGCTTGCCGGTTTCGGCATCGAACACGGCGATGCCCTCGGCCTCGAGCGCGGTGCGCACGAAGCGGCGGATCTGTTTCTCGTCCTCGATCAGGACGACGGTCAGCGTCGGTTCACTCATGGTCGGGCAGGGGTGAAGAGGGGGCGACGGGCATCTCGTCGGCATCGTCGCCGTCGATCCCGGTCACGTCGGGCACCGGCGGCGCATCCACCGGCAGCGTGAACCAGAAGCGCGCGCCGAGCACCGCGCCGTCGGCGCCGAGCCGGTTGCGCGCGCCGATTCTACCGCCGTGCGCGTCCACGATCGCGCGGCAGATCGCGAGCCCGAGGCCGATGCCGGGCGTGGCGGACTCCTTCTCGCCGCGCGTGAACTTGTCGAAGATGCGCGCCTCCATGCCGGCGCGCAGGCCGGGCCCGTGATCGTCCACGCTCACGCGCACGAAGGGCTTGCCGTCCTCCTCGATGCGCTCGGCGCCGATCTCGAGCGGCGCGCCGGCCGGCGTGTACTTGGCGGCGTTCTCGAACAGGTTCGCGAACAGACGCTCCATCAGCACCGCGTCGGTCTGCAGCAGCGGCAGGTCGGCCGGCAGCCGCACCTGCACCGGGTGCCGCGCGAGCACGCGCCGGCAGGCCGCGAGCGCCGCACCGACGGTTTCCTCGAGCAGCGACCATTGGCGCTTCAGTTGCAGGCTGCCGGCCTGCAGGCGCGCCATGTCGAGCAGGTTGGTGACGATGCCGGTCATGCGCAGCGCCTCGTCGTGGATCGCCTCGACCAGCTCGCGCTGCGCGTCCGGCGCGCCGCCGGCGCCGCCTGCAACACCCGCGCCCTGCCCCGCCTCGCCGTGCCGCTCGGCCAGCATCGACGAGAAGCCGACGATCGTCGTGAGCGGCGTGCGCAGGTCGTGCGAGATCGCCGACAGCAGCGAATTGCGCAGCCGCTCCGATTCCATGCTGACCAGCGCGTCGCGCGCGATCTCCACGTAATGGACGCGCTCGAGCGCGAGCGCGATCTGCGCCGCGAACGCATCGAGCATGCGCTGCTGCTCGGGCGTGCCGAGCTCGCGCGCGTCCTGCACGGCCACCGCGAGCACGCCGCGGGTGCGCATCGGCGCCTTCAGCGGCAGGTACAGCGCGCGCGCCGCGGGCAGTGTGTCGGTACCGCGCCCGGCCGGCTTCTGCTGGTCGTACACCCACTGTCCCACGTCGGTGTCGAGCGCGGCGCCGCCCAGCGTGACGGCCTCGTCGGGATTCTCGATCTTCTGGCGCACCTGGTCGGCGCCGTCGGGCAGCAGCAGCGCCACGCGCGCGCGGAACACCTCGGACACGTGGCGGCTGCCGATCTCCACGATCTGCTCGGTGGCAAGCGCCGCCGCGAGTTCGCGCGCCATGGCGTACATCGCGCCGGTGCGCCGCTCGCGCCGCTCGGCCACCGCCGCCGAACGCGTCAGGCTCGAGGTCAGGTGGCTGATCACGAGCGAGGTCAGCAGCATGCCGAAGAAGGTCAGCAGGTACTGCGTGTCGCTGACCGACAGCGACATGCGCGGCGGCACGAAGAAGAAGTCGAAGGCGGCCACCGACAGGAACGACTGCATCACGCCGGGCCCGCGCCCGAGCCGCACGGCGCTGAACACCACGCCGAGCAGGTACAGCATCACGAGATTGGTCAGGTCGAGGCGGCTCTGGGCGAGCGCGGCCAGGCCGGTCAGCGCCGCGCAGATCAGCGCCGCCGCTGCGTAGTGGCGCGGCGGCGAGCGCTCGCCGGCGAGCCGCGCGAACGCGTCGCGCCAGGCGCGCGCGCCGGCATCGGCC
>JASLEG010000032.1 GCA_030151225.1 Burkholderia sp.
GCGCGAAGTGTGCCGCGAGCCGCGCCGCGCTGCCGTATCGAATCGCAAGCAGATGTTCGGGCGCGCGCACGCACGCCTATACTGAACCCTCGGCGCCGGATCCACCGGCGCGAGCGGCACACCAGGAGAGGAGACGCGATGTACTACCTGTTGACCTACGACCTCGTCGATAGCTATCTCGAGCGCCGCGCGCAGTATCGCGACGCGCATCTGGCGCTCGCGAAGGCCGCCACCGAGCGCGGCGAGCTGCTGCTCGGCGGCGCGCTGGCCGATCCGGCCGATTGCGCGGTGCTGGTGTTCACCGGCGATTCGCCCGCCGCGGCCGAGGCCTTCGCGGCCGCCGATCCGTACGTGGCGCACGGCCTGGTGCGCCAGTGGCAGGTGCGTCAGTGGAACGTGGCAGCGGGCCGCTACGCGAACGACTGACGCCACGCCGCCTGCCGCCTACAGCCAGCCGGCGCGCCTGAAGCGCCACCAAAGGCCGAGATCGGCCACCGCCATCACGCCCAGGCAGATGTAGAAGCCGAAGCGCCAGTGCAGTTCGGGCATGTTCGCGAAGTTCATGCCGTAGATCCCGGCCACCATGGTCGGGATCGCGAACAGCGCCGCGAACGAGCCGAGCCGCTTGGTCACCTCGCTCTCGGCCAGCGAGATCATGCCCAGATCCACCTGCACCGCGGTCACCACCATTTCGCGTCGCGCCTCGAGCGTCTTGGTGATGCGCTGCAGATGGTCGTACACGTCGCGGAAGTAGTGCTCCATGCCGCTGCACACCTGCGGCGTGCGCCCGCCCACCAGCTTCGAGAGCGGTTCGATCAGCGGCGCCGTGTGCTGATAGACGATCATCAGGCGGCGCTTGAGCGAGTACAGATCCTGAATGATCGCGCGCGCCGTGGCGGGCGACGATTTCTCGAAGATGCGGTCTTCCAGTTCCTCGAGCTCCGCGCCGAGCGCCTCGACGATCGGGAAGTAGCGATCCACCACCTGATCCATCAGCGCGTAGAACACGAAGGCCGAGCCTTCCTTGAGCAGGTGCGGCTCGCGTTCGCAGCGCATGCGCACGTCCTGGAAACCGTTCGAGGTGCGGTTGCGGATCGACAGCACGTAGTTCGGGCCGACGAACACGTTCAGCTCGCCGATCTCGAATTCGTCGTCGGCATTGAGCTCGACCGTGTGCATCACGGCGAACATCGAATCGCCGTATTCCTCGATCTTGGGCCGCTGATGGCCGTTCAGCGCATCCTCGAGCGCGAGCTCGTGCAGGCCGAACTCCTCGCCCATGCGTTCGAGCTCTTCCTGCGACGGCTCCTTCAGTGCCACCCACACGAAGCATTCGGGGCGCGCGACGTAGTCGCTGACGTCGTCGATATCGATATCGGCCAGTTTCCGGCCATCCTGGTAGGCAGCGCAATTGATCAGCATGTGTCGTGAGAAACCTGCGTTCCTGTCGATGAGCGATCCGCTAGTGTAGCGAATCCGGCCCGCCCGGCGCAGCAGGCCACGCGCGGCCGCCGGCCTTGCGCGGCAAGACGTTCGCGGTCATCATCGGCAGTGGCGCCGGGCATCCGACGATCGCCTTTCGATCCACCTTTCGGCATCCCGATCATCGGGCTGCCGATTCGCCTACATCCCCCTGTCACTGCTGCGGAGTGTGCCGCCCGTGAAGTACCTGGTGTTTTTCTGCGGTCATGCCGGCACCGGCAAGACCACGCTCGCGAGGCAATTGATCGGCCCGCTGATGCGCGCCACCGGCGAGGCTTTCTGCCTGCTCGACAAGGACACGCTGTACGGCCGCACCGGCGCCGCCACGATGGCCGCGCTCGCGAACGATCCGCACGACCGCGACAGCCCGCTCTACCTGCAGCACCTGCGCGATCCCGAATACCTGGGCCTGCTCGACACCGCGCGCGAGAATCTCGAGCTCGGCATCGGCGTGCTGGTGGTGGCGCCGCTCTCGCGCGAGGTGCGCGAGGGCCGGCTGCTGAACCGCCAGTGGCTCGGCATCGGCCCCGAAGTGGAACTGCGCGTGGTGTGGGTGGAGACCGACGAGGCCACGGCGCGCCAGCGCATCGTGGCGCGCGGCAATCCGAACGACGCCTACAAGCTCGCGAACTGGGATACCTATCGCGCACGCCGCTTCGTGCCCGAGGGCGAGGCCTGCCGCGGCCTGCTGCGCTTCGACAACACCGCGCCCGCGCCGGCCGACGTCGAGGCGCTGCTGCACGGCATCGTGCCGCCCGCGCCGGGCGCGATCGTGCCGCCGCTGCCGGCCTGAGCGAGCGGGCCGGGCGAGCCGGATCCGCCCGGCCGGCCGCCCCGCCCTCACACCACGAGTTGCGCCGACACCGCCGTCGCGCCGTCGTACAGGCGGCCGAAGCGGTTGGCGAGGAAGGCCGCGAGCGGCACCTGCTCCTGACGCACGAAGCCGCGCTGCGGTAGCGCGCCCTCGCGGAACAGGTCGAGCGTGGCGCACATCGCGCCGGCCGTGGTGATCTGGATCGCGCTCATCGCCATGCCGCCGATCCGGCTCGCGCATATCTTGCGCGTGAACACGTCCTGCACGAGCTGGCCCTGCTTGACGCCCGACACCGTCACGAACACCAGCACCACGTCCTGCTTCGTGGCAGGCACGGCGCGCCGCATCATCGCCTTCAGCGCGTCGCGGTCGCTGGCGAGCCGCATGTCCTCGAGCAGGAACTGCATCAGGTCGCGGTGGCCCGGATAGCGCACCGACTTGTAGTCGAGCGTGCCGACCCGATCGGCCAGCGTCTCGCACAGCGTGCCGAGCCCGCCCGAGGTGTTGAACGCCTCGTATTCCACGCCGTCGAGCGAGAAATGCTCGAGCCCCTCGAGCGGCTGCACCCACTGGCGGCGGCCGTCGCGAATCGCTTCGCAGGGCTGACAGTATTCGTTGATGAGCCCGTCCACGCTCCAGGTCAGGTTGTACTTGAGCGCGTTGGTCGGATACTGCGGCAGCGCCCCCACCCGCATCTTCACGTCGCGGATCTCGTCGAAGCCGGCCAGCAGCGCGTGCGCGGCGATGCCGATGAAGCCCGGCGCGAGGCCGCATTGCGGCATGAAGGCATGATCGGCGCCCTCGGCCAGGCTGCGGATCGCGTGGGTGGCGCGCACGTCCTCGGTCAGGTCGAAGTAGTGCACGCCGGCCGCCTTCGCCGCCGAGGCCACGTTGACGGCGAGGTAGTACGGCAGCGCGTTGACGAGCGCGTCGAAGCCGGCGAGCGCGTCGCGCATCGCGTTCGCGTCGGCCGAATCGACGCGACGCGTGGCGATGCCGGCCGCGGCCAGCGGCGCGAGCGTGTCGGCATCGCGATCGAACGCGACCACCTCGTAATCTCCCGTCTCGCGCAGCAGGTGGGCAATGGTGTGACCGATCAGACCGGCGCCCGCGATGGCGATCCTCATGATGACTCTCCTGACGTGTTTGTTGTGTGCGAAGGCAAGCGACTGCCCGCAGGAAAGTCTACGCAGGTGCAATAACAGTTGATAGGCAAAAAGCAATGCGTTTTGTCGGCGTGATTCGTCGTTTCGACGAAACGTTTCGACATTTCGAAGTAGCGACGCGCGAGCGCCCGGCAACGCCGCAAATGAAAACGCCGGCCACGGAGGCCGGCGTTCGGTTGGCGAAGCACGTCGCGCGACGTGCGGGCCGGCCTTACTTCGTCAGGCGCAGCGTGCCGAGGCTGCCGGCGATCTGCTGGAAGATCGTGTTCAGCGAGTCGTTGGTCGGCGCGTGATAGTAGTTGCCCGGCGACGCGCAGTTGCGCATCGCCGTCTGCGCCACCGAGTTCGACGAATCGGAGCCGAAGGTGATCGCGTAGACCGTGATGCCCGCGTTCTTGATCGCCGTGCACAGCGCGTTCTGGAAGGTGTTCACGTCGTCGGGGTAGCCCGCGTTGTTGCCCGAGGATGCGTCGATCGGGTTGCCGCCGTACAGCTCGGCCGAATCGGTCTGACCGTTGGCGAGCGTCGAGCCGTCGGTACGCGTCACGGTGGGCGCCTTCAGCGAGTTGGTGCCGACGCCCGACAGGCCGTTGAACCACAGCGTGTTCGGAAACGAGCCGGCCGCGCCGATCTGGTTTTCACCGTCGGTCAGCACGATCATCACGCGCTGCAGGCCCTGCGTGTTTTCCGGCTTCGGGAAAGAGGGATCCGACGAGATCCAGCCGTTGGCCGCGCCGGCCACGTTCTGCGACCAGGTCGAGGTCAGCATGCGCCAGCCCCAGAACAGGCCTTCCGGAATGATCGTGGAACCGCCGGGCTGCATCGCGTTGATCGCACTGGTCAGCGTATTCTGCTGATTGGTCAGGAAGGTGACCGACTGCGACATGCACTGCGAGTTCTGGTCGACCGTCTGCGTGCCCAGGCCGTAGGTCCGCGAATCGTACTGATCGACCTCGGTGCCGATACCGATGCCCTGGGGCGTCACACACCAGTTCTGCACGCTGTAGCCGGCCGCCGTGAGCGTCAGCGGCACCGAGCTGGCCGTGGTGGTGGTGGTGGACGTGCCGCGGCCTGTCGAGCACAGGCCGCCGGCCGACCAGGTCTTGATGGTCAGATTGCCCGACGGCGGCGTGTTGTAGTAGTACGGCGTGAACTTCAGCGTGGACGCCGGCGAATACACGGCCGGATACAGCGAGTTGCCGGCATCGCGCGGTTCGACCGCGCAACCACCCCAGCCGGCCACGCTGCCCTTCGCCGTCATGCCCACGTTGGTGCTGTTGTAGGTGAACACCGGATTCATCCACGAGCCGCTGCCCGACAGCGCGCCCGTCAGGTTCACGGTGCTCGCGAACGGCACGAGACCGACGTAATAGGTTGCCCCACCCGACGAATACAGCGAATTGATCAGCGAATTCGCGGCGCTCTTCAGGCCGGTCATCTTGCTCGCGCCATTCGCGGTGCCATCGGCCGATGCGCTCATCGAGCCGGTGTTGTCGAGCACCAGCGCGAGTTCGAGCAGGCTCTTCGGCTGACGCAGCACGGTGTTGGCGGCGCTCAGATAGGCCGTCTGCGGGCTGCCGGTACCGCCCCCGCCCCCCGTGGCCGCCTGCTTGCTCACGGTCGGATCGAGGAAGTACGGCGCGAGCAGCGGCTGGCGGCCCGACACGGCCAGGTTGATGGTCTGGCCCGTGGTGACGTCGCCGGTCAGCGTGGCGCTGGGCGCGGTCGCGCCCTGCAGCCCCAGGTAGGCGGTGGGCGGCATGTTGCCCTGGTAGTAGGCGACCGCGTCGGCCTGCCACTGCGTGTAGGCCGAACCGGTGGGCGGATTGCCGTAGTGCACGAGGTTGGCGCCCGAGGACAGCGCCGCGACGTCGAGCGCCATCTGGATCTGCGTCTGGCTCATCGTGTATTCGATCGAGTCGATCGCGAAGCACAGCGTGCCGATCAGGATGCTGCCCAGGATCGCGAACATCATCGTGAACGCGCCGTCGTCCTGGCGCCAGAAGCCGCGCAGCGAGCGGGCCTCGCGCCGGCGCGGGCGGCTTGCCACGCCGTCGGTGGCCAGCGTGGCGCACGCGGCCCCGACGGCCGTGGCGGCCGGGCTGCGGGGCGTGCCCGGGCGATCGCCCGGGGCTTCGGCAAGGGAGCGGTCGTCGCGCATCATGAGCTGGGCGGGGTCTGCAGGGGCAAGGGCTTGCCGGTCCGCGGATAGACCGTCACGCGCTTGTAGATCGTCGTCACGCTGGGCGCGCCCGACCAGAACGAGCTCGTCATCAGGAACGGCTTGTAGGTCAGGAACACCTCCACCACGATCGCCGAATCGCCGGCCCGGAACGGCCAGCCGCTCGGCAGCAGCGAGGTGGTCAGCTTGGAGTTCACGGTGGTGCCCCAGGCCGTGTTGGCCTTCCAGTACACCTGTGGCGTGCCCGCCGCCATCGACGGCGTGCTGGTGGACGGCGGCGCGCACGAGGTGGACTTGTCGCAGATCGAGGTGATCACCGCCCCCCCCTTGGTCTGCAGCTGGTACGGCGCCATCAGCAGCGTGGCGGCCTGCCAGATCGCGCCGAGATCGTCGGGATCGCTGGTGGCCGTGGTGTTGTAGACCTGATTGCGCTGGCCGAGCGAATCGGCCAGCACGTAGGCCGTGTGCTCGACGGTGCTGACCGCGCGCAGATACATGTACAGCTCGCCGAAGCCGAGCAGCAGCAGGAACACCAGCGGCGTGATGACGGCCACCTCGATGCTGACGAAGCCGCGCGATCCACGTGAGGCCGCGCGAGCCGGCAGACCGGCGCGCGCGCGCCGACGCGCAACGGGACGAGTCGCGATCATTTTTCGTTTTGCACCAGGTAATTGCGCGTGAACACGAGCGGCGTGAGGCCGAACACGGCCAGCATGCCGGTGAAGCCCTTCGGGAACGACAGCCGGATGCTGTAGGCCACCACGTCGCCGAGACCGCCGGCCGAACCGGCCGTGGGGCTGGTGTTGCCGAACGTGCCGTAGTCGTAGATGGTGGTGGTCAGCGTCGCGCCCATGTTGGTCCAGGGCTTCAGGATCGTCTGCACGGTCTGGGTGGCCGCCTGCTCGCGCGTGCCGGTGGTCGGCGCGGAGGTGGTGATGCCGGCGCGCGAGGCCTGCTGGGCCGCGTACTGCACCGAGGCATCCACCATCATGTCGAGGCCGAACTCGAGCACGCCGAGCACCAGGATGAACAGGGCCGGCGCGTAGATCGCGAATTCGATCGGCGTCACGCCGTCGTCGGCGCGACCGAGGCGGGACAGGCGACACAGCGCGGCGCGCAGGCGGGCAGTCATTGCGCGACTCCGGCGGCGCCCGCGGTCAGGCGGCTCTGGCCGCCCCAGCCACCGAACGGATTGGTGCGCTCGGCCTGCTCCGGCGGCAGCGCCGGCACGGCCGAGGCCACCAGGCGCTGGCGCTCGCGCGCATAGGCGTAGAAGCGCAGGTCGCCGTCCACGTCGGCCTTCGGCAGGTCGCGCGAGAGCAGCGCGCTGGCCGCCTCGTTGTTGCCGATCATGCCGTAGGCGAGCGCGAGGTCGTGCACGGCCTGCGGCGGCGCGGCCGGAAAGCGCGTGACGTCGGTCAGCACCTCGATCGCCTCGCGCGGCTTGCCGCCCATGATCAGCGACACGCCGAGGTTGACGCTGATGCCGGGGTCGCCCGGGTTCTGCCTGAGCGCGCCGCGCAGGAAGGCCTGCGCGCCCGCGTGATCGCCGCTCAGGTCGAGCGCGGCGCCGAGCCCGGCCTGCGCGAGCGCGTGGCCCGGCTGCAACTCGAGCACGTGGCGGTAGCTGGCGATCGCGACGTCGAAGTGGCGCAGGCGCACGTTCACGCGCGCGCGGCCGAGCAGCGCCGGCACCGAATTCGGCTCGATCGCCACGGCGCGGTCGTAGTAGACGCTGGCGCGCGTCAGGTCGCCGGCCGCGTACAGCGTGTCGCCGAGCCCCGTGAGGCCGGCCACCGAACGCGGGTCCTGCTCGAGCAGCCGCGTGTAGGTGGTGGTGGCCATCTCCAGATCGCCGGCCTGCAGCGCGCTGCGCGCGATGCGCTCCTCGCTCGCCGCGTTGTTCAGGTTGCTGAGCTTGAAATCGGGCGGCGGCTGCGTCTTGTAGGCGATCGCCCCCGAGGACGAGCAGCCCGACACGGCCGCGGCCACGAGCGTCGCGCCCAGCATGACGCGGGCCAGGCGCGACGCGCGGGCGGCACGCGCAGCGGACCAGGCGGCGCTGTCGTGATCGGACGTGCGATCGGCCGCGCGATCGGCCGCGAAACGGAACAGGGAGGCGATCATCGGTGTGCGAAAAAATCCAGGAGCTGAATCACTGCCGGGCCGGCCGCGATCACGCAGATCGCGGGGATGATGAAGACCAGCATCGGCAGAACCATTTTGGGCGCGAGTTTCGCGGCCTTTTCCTCGAGCGACACGATGAAGGCGAGCCGCTCCGAACGCGACAGCGTCTTCAGCGACTGCGTGATCGGCGTGCCGTAGCGCATCGACTGCGTGAGCGTGGAAATCAGCGCGCGAATCGACGGCAGGTTGATGCGCCGGCCGAGGTTGCGCAGTGCGTGCTCGACGTCGCCCGACACGCGCAGTTCGTCGGCGGTCAGCGCGAATTCGGCCGACAGCGGCGGACAGATCGCGGCCAGTTCGTCGGCCACGCGCTGAATGCTCACCAGCAGGCTGTTACCGGCGTTGGTACAGATCACCAGCAGGTCCAGCGCGTCGGGCAGGCAGGCCGAGATCCAGCGGCGGCGCGAGGCCGCGCGAAAGCGCAGCGCGTATTCCGGCACGATCATGCCGACGATGAACGCGCCGAGCATCATCACGCCGCGGAACGCCGGGAAGTGCCCGACGCCCGGCACGCTCGCGCCCGACACCACCACCACCGCCGCCGACAGCACGCCGAACGAGAACTTGATGCCGAGCATCACGGCCGTGGCGTTGTCGCTGCGGAAACCCGCGTTCAGCATGTCGCGCTCGATCTGCGCGCGCAGCTTCGCGTCGAAGAACGGCACCTTGTTGCCGAGCAGCGAGAGGAAGTTCGTCACGCGATCCATGAAGCCGAGCTTCTCGGTCTTCTCGTCTTCCTCGACGCTGGTGCGCGCGGTGCGGATCTGCACCGCGTCGCGCACGCGCTCGGCGATCTTGCCGCGATGGCTGCCGTACTTGATCGCCCACCAGCCGGCGATCACCAGCAGCAGGCCGATCAGCATCATCAGATCGGTGATCAGGGCGATCATCGCGTGGTCTCCAGCTTCGACATCTTCTGCACCGTGATCAGGCCCAGCGTGATCGACACGATCGCGAAGGTCAGCAGCTTGTGGCCCGCCTCGGTATCGAACAGCACCGAGATGTACGGGCGATTGATCGCGTACAGGCCGCCCACGATCACGATCGGGATCGCGGTCAGGATCTTGGTGGTGATGCGTGCCTCGCCCGTCAGCGCGCGCGCCTTCTGGCGAATTTCACGGCGCGTGCGCACGATGTTCGAGAGGTTCTCGAGCGTCTCGCTGAGCTGGCCGCCGGTTTCGCGCTGCACCAGCAGACACACGCAGAAGAACGAGAAATCCGCGATCGCGATGCGGCGCCCGGCGGTCGTCAGCACCTCCTCGAGGTCCAGCCCCACCTGCAGCGAATCGCCCATCAGCTGGAATTCGCGCTTGAGCGGCGGCTCGCATTCGTCGGCGCAGTTGATGATCACCTGGGTGACCGGAATCCCCGCGCGCACCGCGCGCACGATCGTGTCGATCATGTCGGGGAAGCCGGCCAGGAAGCGGTTCTTGAAGCGGTTCACGAGAAACTTGAAGGCCCACATCGTGGCGCCGATCGGCGCGCCCACCAGGATCAGCGGCAGCGACCATTGCGGCAGCGGCGCGAGCGCGGTGCCCACCGACGCGGCCACGGTGGCGATCAGCGCGGAGACGACCACGAACTTGCGCCCCCCCTTGCCCGCCACCGTCTCGAGCCGCGCGAGCTTGCCCGAGAACCAGGCGCCGAGCGCCGTCTCGGGGCGCTTGTCGCTGAACAGGTTGGGATCGATCACGACCGATTCGGTCTTGGTCAGTGCCACGGTCTTGCCGAACGAGGCCTGCATGCGCTGCGAGATGCGCGCGGACGCACGCTGCTTGAACAGGCTCGAGCCCATCATCACCATCAGGCCGACGATGACGATGCACACGAAGCTCGCGAGCGCGATCAGGTTCGGATTGACCATGTCAGGCCATCGCCTCCATCACGGCTTCGTGCAGGCCGTAGTACGTCGCGCGCTCGATGAACGCGGGACGGATCGGCTGGCAGTCGAAGGTGCCCTTCACCTCGTCGCCGAACGCCGTGGCGTCGTAGCGGAACGAGAACAGATCCTGGGTGATGATCACCTCGCCTTCCATGCCCACCAGCTCAGTGATCTTCGTGATGCGACGCACGCCGTCGCGCATCCGCTCGATCTGCACGAACATGTGCACGGCGCTCGCGATCTGGCGACGGATCGACATCAGCGGCAGGTTGCCGTTGGCCATCATCACCATGCTCTCCAGACGCGTGATCGCGTCGCGCGGGGTGTTCGCGTGGATCGTGGTCATCGAGCCGTCGTGGCCCGTGTTCATCGCCTGCAGCACGTCGAAGGCTTCGGGGCCGCGGGTTTCGCCGAGGATGATGCGGTCGGGGCGCATCCGCAGCGAATTGCGCACCAGGTCGCGCTGGTTCACGCCGCCGAGGCCCTCGGTGTTTTCCGGGCGCGTTTCGAGGCTGACCACATGGGTCTGCTGCAGCTGCAGTTCGGCCGCGTCCTCGATCGTGACGATGCGCTCGCCGTCGGCGATGTAGTGCGACAGCGCGTTGAGCAGGGTCGTCTTGCCCGAACCGGTGCCGCCCGCCACGATGATGTTCAGGCGGCAGCGGCTCGCCAGCTTCAGCAGCTTGGCCATGTTGGCCGACAGGTTGGCCTGCTTGGCCATGATGTCGAGCGTGATCTTGCGCTTCGGAAACTTGCGAATCGAGATCGAGGCGCCCTTCAGCGCGAGCGGCGGCAGCACCACGTTGACCCGGCTGCCGTCGGCCAGCCGCGCATCCACCATCGGGCTGCTTTCGTCCACGCGCCGGCCCGCGCCGGCCGCGATGCGCTGCGCCACGCTGGTCACGTGCGCGTTGTCGCGGAACTTGTACGGCGACAGCTCGAGCCGGCCCATCCGTTCGATGAACACCTGATCGGGGCCGTTCACGAGCACGTCGGTCACCGATTCGTCGGCCAGCAGCGGCTCGATCGGCCCGAGACCGAACATGTCGTTGAGCAGCTCCTCGACCATCATGTTCTGGTCGGCCATCGTGACGTTCAGGTACTCGCGCTCGGCCACCACCGCCACCATCTGCTCGACGGTCGGGCGCATCTGGTCGCGCGTCTTGCCGACCGCGGCCGAGGCGTTCATGCTCGCGAACACGCCGTTGCGGATGATGCGGAACACCTCCGAGCGCACCATCGGCTCGCCGGGCGCGTTGCGCCGCGTCTCGCCGCTGGTCCAGGCCGGCTCCGGCATCGCCGCGGCGGCAGGCGCCGGGCTGGCGGCCGGCGCGGACGCCGGCCTGAGCGCGGCGGCGACCACCTCGTCGTCGTGATGGTCGGATTCGGCCGGCGTGCGGGCCGGGCGTGCCTTGGTTCCGAAGGAAATCATCGCTTCCACCATTTGCCGCGACCGCCGCGTGCCTCGGTGCTCGCCTTCAGGCCCACGAGGTCGTTGGCGATCTGGGTGATCGAATTCGTGAAGGCGGATGCGGCACGACCGGCCGGCGGCTCCGCCACGTTTTCCGCGATCGCCAGCACCCGGCTCTCGTGCGCGATCTCCTGCAGCACCGAGCGGCCGATCGCGGCCACGAAGTCGTTCTTCTGCACGTTGCCGTGGGTGCGCGCATTCGCGTGGTTCAGCACGAACGACATCACGGGCTGGTTGTCGCGCTTCTCGATGTACTGGAACAGGCGCACCGTTTCGTGCGCGCCGTGCACCGAGCGATCGCTGATCACGTAGACGCGCGACGCGTTGTCGAACGCCTCGGTCGACAGGCGGCCCACACCCGCGCCGGTATCGACGATCACGTAGTGGAAACTGTCGGTCAGCAGCTCGATGAGCCGCGCCACCCCCTCTTCCTTGAATGGCCACTTCGAGCCGTACGGCAACTCGCACGACAGCAGGAACAGCCGCGTGCCGATCGGCACCATGGTGCGCTCGACGTAGGCGGCATCGATCCGGTCGATGCTCTGCAGCACTTCGGACAGGCCGTTGCTGGGCGGCACGCCGAGCATCGAGCTGGCCGCGCCGCCGGTCACGTTCAGGTCGACGTAGGCGATCCGGCGGTGCGTGGTGTCGGCCAGATGACGCGCGAGATTGACCGCGATGGTGGTCGTGCCCACGCCGCCGCGCGCGCCCACGAAGGCGATCGACTTGCCGCGCCGCGTCTGCGGCACGGCGCGCACGGTGCCGTCGTTCAGGTCGAGCGTGCGCTTGAGCAGTTCCTCGGTCAGCGGCTTGACGAGATAGTCGCGCACGCCGATGCCGAGCAGGCCGCGATACAGCGCCACGTCGTTCTTGTCGCCGAGCGCCACCACCTGCACCGACGGCTCGCACACCTCGGCCAGGCGCGCGAGGTCCGTCAGCGGCATCGTCGAGCCCTGCAGGTCGATCAGCAGGAGACGCGGCGACCGGCCCACCTTGGTGATGTAGGCGATCGCCTCGGTCACGCCGCCCAGGCCCACGTAGGTGTGCGGCAGGGCCTCGTCGGCGACGAAGTTGCGCAGCGTCTGCTCCGTCTGGCGATCGCCGACGAAGGCCATGAAACGGGCCGCGCGCGCCGTGTTCTGCGCGCGTGCCGCCGAGCTGTCCGCCGCGCTCATGGCGCCCCTCCCGCGGTCGCGCCGTTGGTGCCGCCGCCCGGCGCTTCCTTGGTGTCGCTCGTGGAAACCGCGCGGTCCAGCGCCTTCACGTTGCCGAGTTCGTAGCGGCGCACGGCCGTGACGGCCGCCGGGCCGTTGGCCGGGTCGAGCTTCGACGGTGCCACCAGATCACGCGGATCGGCCACCTGCGCGGCGAGGTTCGAGTAGGTCGCGCAGCCCCACTGCATGTCGGGACGGCCGAAACCGCCGTCGCTGAGGATCGGCGATTCGGTCAGCGAACGGCAGTCCACCCGCGACGAGCCGTCGGGGTTGACGTGGATCACCGACGCATCGGGCATGTTCATCTTCGGGTCGCTGTAGCAGCCGCCCAGCGCGAACGCGGCGGCCGCCACGGCGGCGGCTAGGCGCAGGCGCGAATCGAGGCTCACGGCAGGGTTCACGTGGCGTCCTCCTTAATAAACGTAGCCGGCCGGACCGGACAGCGTCGGCTGCTGTTCGTCGGTGTCGTACGGGTTGCCGGGCTGCCCCTGGAAGCCGAACTCGATGTCGCTCCTGCGGCGCACCAGCGAGTCGATCGGCGAGCGCAGGCGCGCGGGGTCGACCGGGTTGACGAGATACGGGGTCACGATCATGACGATCTCGGACTTGTTGCTCTGGAAGCTCTTCGACGAGAACAGCTTGCCGATGATCGGCAGCGAGCCGAGGCCCGGCACCTGCGTGATCGAGTTGCTCGAGTTCGACTGCAGCAGGCCGGCGATCGCGAAGCTCTGGCCGCTGGCGAGTTCCACCGTGGTGTCGGCGCGGCGCACGCTGATGCCGGGAATGCTGATCGTGCTGGTCTTCACGCTCGACGACTGGTCGATCTGACTGACTTCCGGGCGCACCTTCAGGCTGATGCGGTGGTTGGTCAGCACGGTCGGGGTGAAGTCGAGCTTCACGCCGTACTGCTTGTAGTCCACCGTCACCGCGCCATTGACCTGCGAGATCGGGATCGGGAATTCGCCGCCGGCCAGGAAGCTCGCCGTCTCGCCCGACATCGCCACGAGGTTCGGCTCGGCCAGCATGGTCAGCAGGTCTTCCTGGTTCAGCGCCTTCAGCACGCCGTCGATGGTGTTGCGGCCAGCCGAGAAGCCGCCGGCGATCGAGTAGGCGGAACTGGTCGATCCGGTGTTCGTGGAAGTGGTCGAGGTCGTGCTGGTGGTCGCACCGGCAACCAGGCCAGCGATCGTGGAGGTGCCGTTGAACAGCCCGCCGAGGAAGTTGCCGGTGTAGCCGAGCACCTGCCAGTCGATGCCGAGCTGCTTCGTGACGTTGCGGTCCACTTCCGCGATCCGCACGCGCAGCTGCACCTGCAGCGGCTTGTCGATCGTCAGGCGGTTCACGACCAGGACCTTCTCGCCGACGTAGCTCTGCAGCAGGCTCATGATGCCGTTGGCCTGCGACGGATCCTGGGCGTTGCCGTCCACTTCTATCGAACCGGGCCCCGCGTTGATCTTCAGGCCCGCGTTCGGAAAGCGCGCGGTGACCATCGCGCGCAGCGTCTCGACGTCGGGCGTGATGTGGATCGTGCGCTGCACGAGCGGGTGATTGGCGGCGTCGAGCACGTACAGCGTGGTGGTGCCCGGCTTCTTGCCGAGCACGTACACCACGCGCGGCACCGGCACGTGCACGTCGGCGATGGTCGGGTCGGCCACGAACACCGAGGCGGCGTCCTGCGACAGCGTCAGCATGGTCCCCTTGCTGGCGGCCAGATCGATCGGGCCCGAGGTGTTGCCGGCCTGCACGCGCGGCATGTCGCCACGATCGGCGGCGGCAGCCGCGGCGCGATCGCCGGTCACGCTGACCTTGTGGCCGCCGCTCAGGTCGAGCGCGCTGGCCGGGGTGGACGTCGTCGCGCCGGCGAACAGCGCCAGCGAGGCGATCGCGAGCGGCGCGACGCGCCTGGCATGGGAGGTTCCGAACCGCGATTTCATGATGAGTGCATATTCCTGCTCGACGCCGACGCCGAGGCGCTTTGACGGGGTTGCGACGAAGGCCGACATCAGTTGCCCACCGGCAGCGAAGGCATCTGCGGCAGCGGCAGCGCCGAACCGCCCGTGGTGCTGCCGTTGGCGCCCAGCTCGGTGCGCTCCGAACCGCGATAGATCACGACGTGCGGCGGCTGGAAGCCCGGCTCCGACGGCTGGCGCGGACGCTGGATGTCGTGCAGCGCGCGCGAGACGTCGCCGCTCCACACCGGGCTCACCTGCGGGGCCGGCACCGTATCGACGCCGGATGCGGCCGCCTTCAGATCGCGGTTCTCGGTGGCGAAGCTGCGCAGCGACAGCGACAGGCTGCCCAGGTGCGAGGCCACCGACACCACTTCGCTCATGTGCGGCGTGACCTCGAGCGTGACGGTGCGCGCCGTGCGCATGCCGCCGTCGAGATTCGGCGTCGCGTCGTCCTTGGGCCGCGTGAACTGCGAGCCCACCGCGAGCACCCGCACTTCCTGCACCACCGTTTCGCTCGCGACGGACTGGCCGGCGATATCGGTACGCCCGGTCATCTGTTGCGTCAGCAACAGGTCCACGTAGTCACCGGGCTG
This sequence comes from Burkholderia sp., assembly GCA_030151225.1. Taxonomy (GTDB): domain Bacteria; phylum Pseudomonadota; class Gammaproteobacteria; order Burkholderiales; family Burkholderiaceae; genus Burkholderia. The sequence goes on from JASLEG010000032.1 coordinate 14,944, forward strand.
GATCAGGCCGGCATTGCCGGACACGTCGTCCACGGCCACCGACACGGCGCGCATGCCCGGCTTCAGCGTGGCCGCGAGAAAGCCCGGCGCGTTCGGCAGCATCACGTCGGTGGTCACGAGCACCGTGCCCGCAGCCACCGGATGGCGCAGCAGCGCACCCTTCAGGTCCGGCGCGCCCGCGGCGCCCGACACCACCGCATTGACCGGCACCTCGTTCGGAGGCACCGACTTCCAGCCGAGATCCTCGTCGCGCAGCAGCATGCCCACCGGCAGATCGGCGGCCGCCACCTGGACCTTCGCCATGCTGGCGACCGGCGCGGCGGCATGCTGCGACGACACGACCACGATCCGCACGATGATCGCGACGATGATGGCGCCGACCAGCAAGCCAAGGATTTTGATGAGATTCGACATGATTCAGAGGTTCTATCGTGCGAGCAGCGGCAACGCGGCGGGCAACACGATCGCGGTGGCACCCCCGATCGCGAGCGCGATGCCGTAAGGCACGCCGCGCACGCCGGAAAACAGCGCGAGCAGGCGGCGCACGCCGTGCGTCTCGGTGTCGGGAGACAGACGGCGCGTTGCGAGACTGATGAATCCGACCACGGTGCCGACCACGGACACCAGCGTCAACGCCGGCATGAACCCCGCCATGCCGACCCAGAGGAAAATGGCCGCGGCGAGCTTCACGTCGCCGCCACCCAGCATGCGCGCGGCGAACAGCGCGATGCCGACCAGCAAAATCAGGAGCGCGATCGCGAGGTGGATACCCATCTCGGCGACCGGCATGCCGAGCAGAATCGCATCGGCGGGAAACAGCACGGCAACCACCGCCACGCCCGTGGTCGGCAACCTCCGCGTGCGCAGATCGACCGACGCGAGCCAGCCGAGCACGCCGGCAACCACGATCCGCAACAGCAGGGAGAGGACTAGCACGACGATTTCCGGGGGAGTTGCGTGAGGCGGAGAGGAGCGCGGCACTGCGCTCCGTCTCCGGCTGGCCAGTCGCTTAGTGGTTGTTCTGAGCGGTCGTGGCTTGCGTGAACAGCGTCGAGAACATGTTGCTGACCTGCGTCTTGTAGTTCGCTGCGATGCCGCCCAGCGCGAGGATCACGATGCCTGCCAGAACGGCGTATTCCATTGCGCTCACGCCGCGCTCGTCACGTGCAAATGCCTTCAGAAGCTTCTTCATTTTTGCTAACCCCTATCTCGATATTCGAAAAAAACAACCCAAAAAGAACAGTCAGACCAACCGGAAAACCCAATGAAACCACATCAAAAAAGCGCGATCGAAATTCCTGAAGATCGCCGGTGGAATCCCCAGAGTTCGCTCTTCCTGCCTGAGCCGACCTCGTGAAGCAGATTATAAAATCAGCTTCGCATTCCACCGATAAGGCCTTCGTGAAACACTGTCAAATCTTCACACGGAACCGTGACATTCTCGATAAAACGGCCGCCGCGCAAGATTACCTACCCTTACCTCGTCGTATGCGTGGCGCGCGACCAACACTTCCGACACGCCGCCCGCCCCGTCCACACGACGTCCGGGCGTTTCGAACGTGGCGCCGGCCCCGAGCCACGGGCCAACACCACACGAGAGACGACGGCTCACCCACCTTGACGGCCGGACTCTGGATTTCTTTAGGGATTTTTCCAATCTTTTTTGCAACGCCGTGGTGTTCGTCCGAGGAAAACGTTTGCCATGACCATGGCAAACCGTGTCGTCGCGCGATGCGCGTGCCAATACCCGCTGCCCACACGTCGCGAGGACGATGCGGGAAGTGCCGCTGGACGGGGAAACCACGGATCGGGCAAGACGGGTTGCGTGCGCAATCAGGCGGGGATGCGGGGCAAGGACACGTGTAACACGGCGTCATGTCGAGGCCGACGGCCAACGGAGCGCCAGCGGCACGAGCGCCTGCACCGCGTGACCCGAGCCCGGCCCGGCCGACTTCAGTTGCCGGTCTGCGCGTGCGAGGCCTGGGTGGTCAGCGTCGTGAACATGGTCGCGATCTGCGCCTGATAGCCGACGCCGATGGCGCCCACGGCCACCACCGCGGCCGTGGCGATCACGGCGTATTCCATCGCGCTGACGCCGCGCTCGTCGCGCGCGAATGCCTTCAGCAGTGTTTTCATGACCCGTTCCCCGAAAGATGCGTGCGTTGCGCAGGATTCGGCTGGCATGTCACCAGCCGCATGTCGTGCATTCTTCAGCAAAATCGCAAGGATGAACAGAGCATCGCGGCGCGCAACGATGCGCGCGACTGGAGCGCTCGAATCGCTCACCGCGCTCGCCGGGCTCGACCCGAGTCAGCCCGCTGCCGGCGAGGCATCCGGCGCCGCGGCCGGCGCGCCCGCCACGCCCGGCGCCCCCGCATCCTGCTGCACCGGCGTGCCGCAACCGCTGCAGAACGGGAAGAACGCGAAATTGCGCGTGCCGCAGCCGCACGACTGAAACAGCCGCAGCCCGCAGTGGATGCAGAAGGTGGACTGCTCGCCGCCGAGGCTCCACGGCTTGTCGCAGGACGGACAGGTCTTTTTCTGGAACGAGGCGATCGCCTTCTCGTAGCCGATCGACTGCGCGCGCTCGTCCTGGCTGCGCTGCATTTCCTCGCGCTTGCGCTCCACGTAGCGCTGGAACACGCGCAGCATGTAGACGCCCGCGAACACCGTCAGCGCGATGCCCACCACCACCCGCACGTAGCCGCCGAAGTCGGGCAGATACGGCACCAGCTCGACGAAGAACGCCGACAGCGCGAACAGCCCGTAGCCATACACGAACGGCCAGTAGCGCGCGCGCCGGTAACGCACGAACAGCCACACCGCCACCAGCAGCACCGGCAGCGTGAGCGCGAGACGCCAGCCGAACACCTGCAGCGTGTAGCGGCGCAGCGCGGCCTCGTAGCGCGTGTCGTCCGCCGCGCGCGCATCGGCGGCGCGCGCATCGAGTGCCTGCGCGCGCTGATCGAGCACGCGCGACTGATCGTCGAGCGCATCCTGCTGCTTCTGCAGTTGCGCGATCGTGGCCTGCAGCTTGTCGAGCGCCTGGGTGCGCGCGAGCACCTCGGGGTTGCGGCTCGCGTCGCCGGTCGCGCTGCGCGTGGCGATCCAGTTGCGGAAGCCCTCCTTGGCGCCGTCGTAATCGCGGCGCGCGCGCGTGGTGGCCGCCGCGGCGGCCTCCTGGCGCGTGGACAGGCCTTCGCGTTCGGTCGCGAGCGCCTGGCGCGCATCGCGCAGCGTCGCGTCGCGCTTCGCATCGGCGAACTGCTCGACGCTCGGCGGGCCGCCCGACGGCGCGAACATCATGTCGCGGATCACGAGGCTGCCCAGCATGTTCAGGAACAGCGCGAACACGATGGCGACCACCCAGGAGGCGAGCCGCAGCCAGCGCTCGGGACGGGAAAATGCCTGACTCGTTTTCATGGTCTCTCTACCCTCTGTTGTTGGAATGCGTGGCGCCGAGCAGGACGCGGCATGCGCTGCCGCGAGGGGAACGCTCGGCGAACGCGAGCTGAACTACCCGCCGATCGAGCCGCGATCGATCTTGCGCGCGAGGATGATCGAGGTGGTGGTGCGCTCCACGCCCTCGAGCGCGCCGATCTCGTCGAGCAGCTCGTTGAGCCGCCCCGGCGAGCCGGCCCGCAGCCAGGCCACGTAGTCGAATTCGCCGCTGACCGCGCACAGCAGCTGCACCTCGGGCATGCGGTCGAGCCGCGCCAGCACGCCCTGCCCGAACTTCGGCGCGAGGATGATGCCGACGTAGGCCACCAGGCTCGCATCGAGCACGTCCTGGCCGAGCCGCACGCCGTAGCCCGCGATCACCTGGGTGCGCTCGAGCCGCTCGATGCGCGCCACCACCGTGGTACGCGCCACGTCGAGCTGTCGCGCCAGCTCGGCCACGCTCGCGCGCGCGTTCGCCTGCAGCAGGGCCACGAGCTGGCGGTCGAGTGCGTCGAGCTGATCGAGTCGGGGTGGGCGCATGGGGAATTCCGTGACAAGGTGACGCGATGATAGCGCCGAAGCCGCGCGCCCCCAAGCCGATGCCCGCTGCCGAAGCCTCGTGCGGCAAGCCTCGACGCGCGATCGCAGGCCTCCGATTCCGGCCACGCCCGAGGCTGTGCAATTTCGTATCGGTTGTAAGCAGATGTCGCTTCGCTGCACATTTTGCCGATCGCATGCTACTAATAGCGGCGACTCCGGATCGCGACTTGCTACTTTCGACGGCAGGCGCTTCCGGAACTCGAACGAACGACCACACAGGAGTTCCCAATGAAAAAGATCTCGCTGACTCTCGCCGCGCTGTTCGCCCTCTCCGGTTCGATCGCTGCTCACGCGCAGACGCCCGCCTCGGCGCCGGCTGCCGCAGCCTCGTCCGCGGCGGCCACGCACGCGGCGCGTCACGAAGCCCGCGTCGAGGAACGCATCGCGTACCTGCACAAGCAACTGAAGATCACGTCGGAACAGGAAGCGCAGTGGAAGCCGTTCGCCGACACGATGCGCGACAACGGCGAAACCATGGCGCAGCTGTACGACCAGCGCATGGAAGAAAAGTCGACGGCCACCGCGCTCGACGACGTCAAGCAATACGCCGAGATCGCCCAGGCCAACGCCGACGGCGCGAAGAAGCTGGTCGACTCGTTCGGCCCGCTGTACGACGCGCTGTCGCCGGCCCAGAAGGCGATTGCCGACAAGACCTTCGCGCAGCGCTGGAACCACCACGGCCCGCACGAAGCGAAGCGCGCGCCGCACAAGGCCACGAAGAAGTCGGCCGCGCCGGCCGCCGACGCGGCGAGCGCACCGGCCGCCTCGCAGTAAGGCAGCCACCGGCAGGGTTCGGCACAGGTGCGACGCTCGCGCCTGTGCCGAACGACAAGGAACCCGGCCCGTCGCGCAAGCGGCGGGCCGGGTTCGTGTTTACGGGATGTTACAGTGCGTGCTTTTCACGCCCCGGCAACACGCGAACCATGATCGAACTGAAACACATCGACCTGCGCACCGACCCGCTCGCGCAACGCGTCGTCAAGGACGAAACCGTGCAGGTGGCCTTCGCGGCCGCAGACGGCGAACTGATGAGCCTCGAGGGGCCGAACCGCCATGCGGCCGGCGACGCGATCGTGACGGGCTCCACCGGCGACCGCTGGGTGGTGTCGCGCGCGCGCTTCGATCCGAAGTACCTGCCGGCCGCGGACGGCCTCGCCCACGGCGAGGCGGGCCCGTACCGCAACCGCCCGGCCGTGGTGCTGGCGCGCCGCATGGACCAGCCGTTCACGATCGCACGCTCGGAAAACGGCGACGTGCTGCGCGGCGTGGCCGGCGACTGGGTCATGCAGTACGCGCCCGGCGATTACGGCGTGGTGCAGGCGCAGCGCTTCGCGCAGGTGTATCGCGTCACGGAATAAGGCCCGCAGACGCGCACCGCCCCTTCAGGCGAATGCCTCGCCGAGCGCCACCGTGGTGTCGCGCTCGATCGCCTGGCCCTCGGCGTGGCGCTCCTCGAGCGAGCCGAGAAAGGCCTCCACGTAGGCGCGCAGCACGGCATGGCTGCGCGCGCGCTGCATCGGCCGCATCGCCAGATAGCGCGCGAACGCGGCCCGCTCGATCCGCACGTCCAGCGTCATGCGTTTCGGGGCCGCGCCGAAGCGCATGCCGAGCCACTGCACGTGCAGGAAGCGCCCCGCCTCGTCGCTGCGTTCGGCGAAGCTCGTCTGCTCCGGAAACAGATCGCAGATCACGTGGGCGAGCGCGTCGAATTCGGCGCTGGCGCAATCGTAGTGGTAGTCGTCCATCGCCGACCTCCTTCTGAAGTTCGGGCCGGGTTCAGGCAGCGCGCCGGGCCGGCCGGCACCAGCGCGCGAGTGCGGCGACCAGCGCCGTGGTCATCAGGCCGTACAGCGACACCATCGTCGAGACGGAAATCGCGCCACCGTTGAAAGCCATCAGCGGCAGGTCGTAGAGCGGATGCAGCACGATCGCGAGCGGCAGGATCCAGACCTTGCGTGCCCGCACGCCGCGCCACACGATCACCGACATCGCCAGCTGGAACGCGAAGGCCGCCACGCATTCGAGCACGCGCACCGCCACCGTGGGCGCCGACATCGTCACCAGCATCATCTGGATGCGCAGCGCGAGATCGGGCGGCATGGTGGACAGCTCGGCATTGAGCTGCCCGCGCTGCGCGAGCCACACCAGCCACACCCACTGCCCCAGCACGATCACGCCGACGAACCACGCCTGCGCGCCGCCGAAGCCCACGCCGTAGCCGAGCCCGCGCGCGTCGCCCGTCGATTCGCCGTAGCGGCGCTCCACGAAGCGCAGGCCCAGATAGCGGCCGGCTTCCTCGAACACGGCCGGCACGATCACGCTGAATGCGAGATAGGCCACCGGCGTGAGCGCCGCGGCGAGCGACGGCATGCCGAGCACCAGCGCGAAGAAGCCGCGCTCGAGCAGCGTGGCGAACAGCATGAAGGCGGCGATGCCGACGATCGCGTCGCGGCGGTCCACCTTCATGCGCGGCCGCAGCCGCACGAACACGATGATCGGCAGCAGCGCGACGAGCAGCGTGCCGATGATCAGCGCCACCAGCGTGGCGGGAGCTACAGTCATGACGATCCTTGATTGGCGGCCCGCGAACGACGATCCCGGGCCGGGGTCGGGCGCACCTCGACGGTGCGCGACCCCGCATGATACTCAGCTTGCGGTCGACGTGCGCACCCGCAGTTCGCCGGGCAGCAGCGCCTCGCGCGCGGCGTCGGTGGCGCCGTCGATGCGGTCGTGCACGAATTCCACGGCGCGATAGCCGATCGCGTAGGTCGGCTGGCGGATCGCGCTGATGCCGAGCAGCTCGGCCCATTCGGGGTCGTCGATCGACAGCAGCGCGGTGCGGGCCTGCCAGCCGGTGCCGTGGCGCGCGTGGAGGTACCGCGCCAGCGCGAGCGCGACCGGCGCGTTGGCGGCAAACAGCGCCAGACGCCGGCCGGCGGCCGCGGCCGCGTCGATGCGCGCGTCGAGCGCCGCGAATGCGGCCTGCAGCGCGGCCGCGTCGCCGAGATCGACCACCAGCGCCGGCGCCGCCTCGCGTCCAGCCTCGGCCAGCCCCTCGCGGAACGCGGCCTCGCGCTGGCGGCGCGAGCTGACCTGCGCGAACGGCTGCACCACGAACACCACCTCGTCGAAACCGCCGGCATGCAGGTGCGCGAGCCCGGCGCGCACGGCCGCGGCGTTGTCGAGGCCCACCAGGTCGGCATCGAAGCCGCTCACGTGCCGGTCCACCAGCACGGTGGGAATGCCGGCGCCGCGCAGCGGCAGCAGCGCATCCTCGCGCGCGCCGAGCGCGTTCACGATCATGCCCTCGACGCGGTAGGTGGTCAGCAGTTGCAGGTAGCGCCGCTCCATGTCGGCCTCGTTGGCGGCGTGGCAGATCAGCGGCATGTAGCCGAGCGCGTGGCACGCGGCCTCCACGCCCTGCAGCACCTCGACGGTATAGGGATTGGTCAGGTCGGCCGCGAGCAGCCCGAGCAGGCGGTTGCGGCCGCGCTTCAGGCCGCGCGCCATCTGGTTCGGGCGGTAGTCGAGCCGCTGGATCGCGGCCTCGATGCGCGTGCGCAGGTCGGCCGACAGCACCGCCGTCTCGCCGTTCAGATAGCGCGACACGCTGGTCTTGCCGGTGCCGGCCTCGCGCGCGACGTCGCTGATGGTGGCCGGCCGCGCGGCGGCCCCGGAGCGCGGTGTGCTCATCGCGCGCGCGGCCGCCGCGGGGGACGGCGACCGGATTGAAATACGCAGTTCAACGCAACGTTTCTCCTGGAAGCGGCGCGCAGGCCGGCGCCGGATCGGGCCGGCGCCGCGCGCATCGCGCTCAGCGCGCGATCATAACGCAGCCGGGTGGCACGCGGCAGGTCGCAGCGCCCACCTGCCCCACGCCCGCCGCCGTGCTCACGCCCGCGAGGGCAGCACGTCGCGATTGACGATGTTCTCGCGCAGCGTGCCCTCGAGCGCGCCGATCAGGTTCTCGGCCGCGTTGCGCGCCATCGCGTGACGCGTCTCGTGGGTGGCCGAGCCGATGTGCGGCAGCGCCACCACGTTGGGCATCGCCAGCAGCGGCGATTCGGCCGGCAGCGGCTCGCGCTCGAACACGTCGAGGCCCGCGCCGCGGATCGTGCCGTCGCGCAGCGCCGCGATCAGCGCGGCCTCGTCCACCACCGCGCCGCGCGCGGCATTGATCAGGATCGCGCCGCGTTTCATCTTCGCGAACTCGGCCGCGCCGATCAGATGGCGGGTCTGCTCGGTCAGCGGCACCTGCAGGCACACGAAGTCGGAGCTGGCGAGCAGTTCGTCGAGCGGCACGCGGCGCGCGCCGAACTGCGCCTCGGCCTCCGGGTTCGGGCTGCGGTTGGTGTACTGCACGGCCATCCGGAAGCCGAGCGCGGCGCGCCGCGCCACGGCCGAGCCGATCCGGCCCATGCCCACGATGCCGAGCGTCTTGCCCTGCACGTCGGTGCCGTACAGCGGCTCGCCGATGCTGCGGGTCCAGCCGCCGGTCTTGACCAGCTCGGCCAGCTCCACCACGCGGCGCGCGCTCGAGAGGATCAGCGCGAACACGGTGTCGGCCGTCGATTCGGTCAGCACGTCGGGGGTGTGCGCGAGCACGATGCCGCGGCGCGTGAGATCGGCCACGTCGAACTGGTCGTAGCCGACCGAGATGGTGGACCACGCGCGCAGCTGCGGCGCGCCGTCGAGCATCGCGGCCGTGACCGGCACGCTCGCGCCGATCGCGCCGTGGGCCTCGTCCAGCGCTGCGGCGAGCGCCTCGGCGCCCTCCACCTGGATCACGTCGGCGCGTTCGCGCAGATAGGCCAGCACGTCGGCGGGCAGCGCCTTGTAGGCGACGATACGGTAGGTCATGCGTTATTTTCCTGTGGTGGAATGCGCGAGCGGCAAGGCGGCGTCGCGCGGCGGCCTGACGGCCAGCGTCAGCACGACCGCGGCCACCAGCGCCGCGCTCATGAATGCGTAGGACGCGGCCGGCGAGCCCGTCGCGCCGTTCAGATAGCCGACCACGTACGAGCCGACGAACGAGCCGAGCGCGCCCATGCTGTTGATCAGGGCCATCGCGCCGCCGGCCACGTTCTTCGGCAGCAGCTCGGGCACGATCGCGAAGAACGGTCCGTAAGGCGCGTACATGGCCGCGCCGGCGATCACGAGCAGCCCATAGGACAGCCAGAAATGCGAGGCGCCGAGCGCATACGAAAGCGCGAACGCGATCGCGCCGATCAGCAGGAACGGCCAGACGAACGCGCGGCGCAGGTCGAGCTTGTCGGAAGCCCAGGACACCAGCAGCATCGCGATGGTGGCCGCCAGATACGGCAGCGCCGACAGCCAGCCGGTCTCCACCATGCCGAGCGACGAGCCGTTCTTCACGATCGACGGCAGCCACAGCACGAAGCCGTACACGCCGATGCTCCAGCTGAAATATTGCGCGCACAACAGGATCACGGCCGGCTGGCGGAACGCCTCGCCGTAGTTGCGCACCGGCTTGAGCGCGGCCTGCTCGGCGGCGAGCGTGCGCTCGATGTCGCGCTTTTCCGCCGCGCTCAGCCATTTCGCGTCGGCCGGCCGGTCCTGCACGAGCACCCACCAGCACACGGCCCAGATCACGGCCGGCACGCCCTCGGCCACGAACATGTGGCGCCAGCCGAAGGCGTTCACGAGGTAGCCGGACACCACCGACATCCACAGCACCGTGACCGGGTTGCCGAGGATCAGGAAGGTGTTCGCGCGCGAGCGCTCGCGCTGGGTGAACCAGTTGCTGATGTAGATCAGCATGGCCGGCATCACGGCCGCCTCCACCACCCCGAGCACGAAGCGGATCGCCATCAGCGACGGGATGTTGGCGACCATGCCCGTGAGCGCGGCGCAGCCGCCCCACAGGATCAGGCTCCAGAACACCAGCCGCTTCACGCTGCGGCGCTCGGCGTAGATCGCGCCGGGAATCTGGAAGAAGAAGTAGCCGAGGAAGAACAGCGCGCCGATCAGCGAGGCGAGCCCCTTGCCGATGCCGAGATCGTGGTTGATGCCGGCCGCCGACGCGAAGCCGAAGTTCGCGCGGTCCAGGTACGCGAGGCTGTACGTGATGAACACGATCGGCATGATCTTCCACCAGCGGCGAACGGGAAGCGATGCGGACATGTTGGCGTCTCCTTCGGCGTCGTGCGCCGTGTCGATGTCGTTGCGGAACTGCGCCCCGCGATCGATGGGCGGGGCCGGCATGGCCCCGCGCGGGTCAGCGGGCCGGGGTGGTATCCGCCCCGGCCTTCTCGACGATCCCGGCCGTGTCGGCAGCCTCCAGCCGGTCCAGCTCGGCCCGCGTGGGCAGCCCCTCGGAATCGCCGATCACCTGGATCGCGAGCGCGCCGATGCGGTTGCCGCGCGCCACCGCCGCCGCCACCGGCCGGCCCTCGAGCAGCGCGCTGATCACGCCCACCGCGAAGCCGTCGCCGGCGCCCACGGTATCGACCACGCGCGCCACGCGCTCGCCGGCCACGGTGCCTTCCCGGCCGTCGGCCGTCAGATAGTAGGCGCCGGCCTCGCCGAGCTTGATCACCACGCCCGCGCGCGCGCCGTTCGCCAGATAGAAGCGCGCGATCTCGGCCGGCGTGTCGAGGCCGGTCAGCTGACGCCCTTCGGCCAGGCCCGGCAGCACCCAGTCGGCATGCGAGGCGAGTTCGTTCAGCGTGCGCGCCATCACCTCGCGCGACGGCCACAGCGTCGGGCGCAGGTTCGGATCGAACGAGATGCTGCCGCCGGCCGCGCGCACCTCGCGCGCCAGCCGGAACGCGAGCTCGCACGAGCTGGCCGAGATTGCCGGAGCCACGCCGGTCAGGTGCAGGTGGCGAGCGCCGAGCACGTAGTCGGCGCGGTAATCGTCGAGCGAGAGATGGCTCGCGGCCGAGCCCTTGCGGAAGTATTCGACGTCCGGATCGCTGCCGTCGTCGCTGCGCGCCTTGAGCTGGAAGCCGGTGCGATGGCGCTCGTCCACCGTCACGCAGGTGCTGTCGATCTGCTCGCGCGCGAGCGTGTCGAGCACGTGCCGGCCGAACGAATCGGCACCGACGCGGCTCACGTAGCCGACCCGGAAGCCGAGCCGCGCGAGGCCGATCGCCACGTTCAGGTCGGCGCCGGCGATGCGTTTCGTGAACTGCTCGGCCTGCGCGAGCGGGCCGGGCGCGTTCGCCACGAACAGCGTCATGGCTTCGCCGTAGGTGACGATTTCGACGGGGGACTGCGACATGATCAAAACTCCTTCTGAATGCGGAATCAGGCGGCCTCGAGCCAGGCGACGCGGCGACGCGCGTCGGCGGCGAGGTCCGCCGTGTCGAACGGAAATTCGATGCCGCGCGGCACCGCCGGCGGCAGCGCGGCCAGCACCGGCAGGCACAGCGGGTCGGCCGGCTGCGGCGCCACGGCGAAGCGGCGCGCACCCTCGCCCGTCACCGCCTTGCAATGGATGTATTCGACGTGCGCGGCCAGCGCCTCGGCCGCCGCGAGCGGCAGCTCGCCCGGCCACAGCCAGTTGCCGATGTCGAAGGTCATGCCGAGCAGCCCGGCCGCGCCTTCGCGGCGCAGCGCCGCGAACAGCGCCGTGAACTGCGCGAGCCTGCCGCCCTGCGCGAGCTGGCCGTTCTCGACCAGGATCCGCGCCCGCGCGCCGCGCGCGGCAGCGGCGATCGCCGCCGCGTGCGTCGCGCCGGCGAAGCCGCCGAGCTGGAACTTCACGAAGTGCGCGCCGAGCGCCTCTGCCTCGACCAGCGCGAGGGCGAGCGCCTCGGCATCGAGCGCGCCGTCGTCGCGATACAGCGTGGCCGGCGTCGAAAACACGGCCCACAGGCCGGCCCCGGCGATCGCCACGCCGAGCGCCGCGAGCGCGGCCGGCGCGGCCTCGTCGTCGGACGCGAACAGCTCGCGCCGCACCTCGAAACCCGCCGCGCCCGCCTGCGCCGCCTGCGCGACGAATGCGCGGTGGCCGTCGCGGCGCACCGCATCGGCGCCGAAGGCGCTCGCGACGATCACGATATCTGCCATGTCCTGCCTGCTTTCCTTTCGGTGCCGAATCGTGCGACTGGAACCGGTTCCATTGAATGAGGCGAATGGTGCGCCGCCTGCGTGCGGGCGGCCATAGAGAAAATCCCTAGGCAGCGTCTGTCGCGAGACACATCTCGAGAAAACGGGCGGCGACCCGCGACGGCGTGGCCGCGTGCGGCACCAGGATCGAGAAGCGCCGCACCAGCGGCCGCGGCGCGATCGAGCGCATCACCAGCGCCGCGTCGTCGCGCAGCGACATCGCCGACACGAAGCCCACGCCCATGCCCGCGCGCACGGCCTCCTTGACGGCCTCCACGCCGGCGATCTCGAGCGCCACGCGCACCGGCACGCCGGCCCGCGCGAAGGCCCGCTCGACCAGCTGACGCACGCCCGAGCCGGCCTCGCGCAGC
>JASLEG010000163.1 GCA_030151225.1 Burkholderia sp.
ATGTGTTGTGGTCGCACGCCTCTGCAAACGCTTATCGCGGGCAAGGAGGTATGGCGTGAAAAAGTGAGCCACCTGAATCTGATCTGACAGTCATGCACCGTCGGAACGGGTAACTGTCAGATCGGGTCGCGACTTCTACACCTTACGAGTTGAGCATGCATCGTCTATAGCGCGACCTTTGATCTTGCGTCACGCTTTATCAAGCGACACAGCCATTTCCAGCGCGATATTCAAATAGTTTACATCTCCGTTTGCTGCGGGCTGCTGCTTCAATTCGTCCAACGCGTAGACAATGCCAACACGGCAACCAGGACGGAACAATTCAGCGTCATTCTTGTTATTCACAAAAATGCCTGTCATATGCACCGACCCATCATCCAGTTTCAGATCAATTGTATTGTTCTGCTCGCTCGGCTCTTGCCCAGCCACATAGGCACGCTGAATGATCCCGGAATGGCGAAGAAGCGGCATTCTGCCTTGCCGAATACTGTCCCACCACTCCGGCGACCCAAATAAGCCATGTGTACCCCGAAGCCCCATTCGGGGCTTCGCCGGATTAAGTGTTAAAGCTTGTGCGAGCCTGACTCGCTCAGGGTCCGCCCGCAACCGGTCTTCAAGCCGGAAGACAACCTTCATTGGGACATCGAAGTCTTCTAAACGTAAAAGCATCATAAAAACCTTTTAAGGCACCTTCTGGAACTGGACAATGTTCTGGTTGAAAATATTGATGCCTGCTCCTTGGCCGAGCTGAGTAGTCATCTGCCCACCTTCGACCTTGAATCGAACGTTTGTCTGCATCCATGAACCTGTTTGGGTAGACAAGTCTGGAAGCTGGGCAGCGGCCGGCGGATTCGCAGCAATACCGATTTCTTGCAGTTGTGCGGACGTTCCTGGTGCCGTCGTGAATTGTACGGTTACACCGTTGTACTTCGATGAGTACGAAAGAACGGGGGAAATGGAAGTCTCAGTGGTCGGCGGGAGCTGACCTGTCTCCATCAATATCTGGTACTGCTCAGGGGACATCGTCCGGTAGTAAATTTCATTACCGAACGCATCCGTATGTTGCACAGGACTGAGCAGATTTGGTGATTTCCACACAGGAACACCAATTTCGCCGGTTGTGGCAGCAACACTCTCTGTCGCAACCTCCGCTTCCCCGGTGGTAACCCCACTACCCCCAGGCCCTATGAGCATTGTACTCTCGAAACCAAGTCCAGCGCCTATTTGGTTTGCCAACGTTGGCTGCACACCAAACAACGGAAACTGCGGAACCGTAACATCCGACGCACCGGGCGGGAACGCCCCGACCCACTCGCCAGCCGACAATGCTGCGTAGCCTAACTGGAATACACCATTTGCACTTGCGTTTACTCCATTGACGATACTTTTTCCAAAATCCACCAGACTCGTACCCGCCTCGCGGACATAGTTGCCTATCTCGGCTGGCAAGGCATTCGGATCCAGCAGTCCTAAATATTCGCCTTGAAGACCACGCACGAATGCGCCCATCGACGTTTCGCCTGTCGACGATGGGATCTCCGCGACCTGGACCTGCGGATCCTCCACTGGGTAAGACACAGCACCGCTATTCCAGGTAATTGCGCCCGTGACCAGATCGGTCGACACGACGCTCAACGTGTCTCCTTGGTAGGCATTTACTGCTGACGAGTTTGTGGCCATCAGCGACAACGCCTGAGTGGGAGTCAGTCCGAGGCCCGCTACCGCAGCAGCGTACGCGCTAGTCGCACCCAGGACGACTCCGGGCCCAACTTGAGTGTCTCCGAGCTGGCTCGGATTCGTTTCCGTTTGAATAGCGCTTTCGGCATCCTGACCACTACGCAGATAGTCATAGCCGCCATTGTCCCCCGCGGCATCAGACGTGGCCGTTGGCTGCCCAGGCTCGCTCAAGTTGTTGGCCGCGAGCAAGATGCCTGGCGCACTGCTGATGTCGCCCTGTGCCGCACGGAACGCGTTGACCAACTGACTGTAGACCGCTTTCGCATCGAAACCCGGCTCGCCCGCACCAGAGCTGCTCCATAGAGCAGCAAACGGACTGCCGTCGCTATCGGCATTGGCCACCAGATTCTGCGGAGCTAGGCTCTCGCCCAGAGTACTGCTAAATCCCCACGAGTTTTCGACAGAAGGCGCCGTCGACGACCAATCACTAATACCCGATCCTCCACCAATCGGCCCGTAAATCTCCGCATCGCCATCCTGCCCAACTCCAATTTGACTTTCCACCGCATCTGCAGACGGATTTTCTGTGGAGCCCGGCGAATTGAGCCCGCCCTGAAGGGCGGAAGATGCCAACTCAGCCCAATCAAATTTCTTTTGATCACCCAATCCAATTCGAATTCCCTGATTAACCGCATCGACCATCGTGGAACCGAAAATTGAATTACTACTCAGCACGCCACCTGAAACATAGTCCAAGCCTGCATCAACTGCCGCAGTCGCGATATCGTCGACATCCACGTGTCCAGTGAGTGCGGATTTAGCCGCGATTTCACCAAATTCCCCAAACTCCTGATCCGCCACACTCTCAAGAAACGAGTCGACACTGAATCCGTGCTGCTCTCCCGTGATATTGTTCCCCAATTGCATCACGAGATTACCTCCAATCGGCCCGAGATAATAAGTTGCGATGACCGACACAACATCAACAATAATCTCACCGATGATGCCGCAGCCCCCTCCACCATCACTCGGCGTGGGAAGATTCGGCGACGTATTGCCAATAACACTCGACGCACTATACGGCCGATACGTCGACGCATTGTTATCAACGTCCGTCACTCGATTCGGAATGGTCAATGTCTGCCCGACCTTCATCGAAGCGCTGCTCGTCAGCCCATTCGCATCCGCAATCAAATACCAGAGCTTGCTATCCCCATAAGCCGATTGCGCGATACTTTGCAACGTATCCCCAGCCTGCACCGTGTACTCGCCGGGCGAGGCTGCAGGGAAGCTGTTGCTCACCGACTGATACGACGGGTCGAAATTAGTCACATTGACGAAAGCAGCGGAGCTGTTCGACGTTCCGGTCCCGGTCGTCGCAAGCACCTGCCCATCCACGATCATTTCGTTCTCGACATTCGACCCCTGCACCTTCTGCAGAATCATGCCGTTCGCATCGTTCACGAACGTGCGATTGTTCGCGCCGTCGGTGGCGTCAGTCAGGCCGATCAATGCGCCATTCGCGTCGTAGTGGTACGTGGTTTCGCCCGAATCGAATTCAGTGCTTGTGCCACGGATATCGGCGACTTGATAGCCGGCGTATCGCACCATGTCGTAGTCGAACGTATTGGTGTAGCCGCCACTACCCGGCACGGTCTCGGTGTACTCGAGCACGTTGCCGGCAGCATCGTAGCGGTCATAGTCCACTACATCCGTTTCCTTGCCGTCCGCATCGTAATTCGTCTGCGTGACGAGCTCGCCGTCGGCGTCGTACGTGTTCACCTGCCCGCTGGCATCAATCTGCAGGCCATTGAAATACGCCTGGCTGGCCGAGCCGTTCGAGCCGCTGGTCAGCACATGATCGGCGGCGTCGTAGGTTCGCACGTCGGTCACCACGCCGTTGTACGTGCTTTGCACGAGCCGATTCATCGAGTCGTACGCATAGCCTTCGGTCACCAGCCCGGTGATCACCTGCCCCTGCGCGTTGTACTCGAGCCCGCCATGCGTGTCGCTCGTACGGTTGCCGTCGAGATCGTAGGTCAGGATATGACCCTGCGTGGCCGAGATATCCAGATTGCTGTCGACGGCGTCGGCCACCGTCTCCTCGTTCATGTCGTTGTAGCCGAAATACAGATCGCTGCCAGCCGCCGAGCCGTCGGTGTAACGGGCCGCCAGATGCGTACGATTGCCGTTGGCGTCATAGTCGATCGAAATATCGAGGTTGCCGTCCTGCACCTGACGCAGGCGATTGTTCGCGTCATAGCTCAGGTATTCGTCCTCGTACACCACACCGGCCTTGGTCACTTCTTCGTGCACCACGTTGCCGGCCAGATCGTAGGTGTTGCTCGTCACCTCGTTGTCGGCGTTGTCGCGGATCTGCGTCTCGTGCCCCGCACCGTCGTACGTGTATTGCAGCGATACCCCGCGCGTGTTCTGCTCGCCCGTCAGTTGCCCGGCGTTGTCGTACTGGTACGTGTAGACGGCGCCGCCGATATCCTGATTCGTCTCGAGCTGACCGAAATAGTCGTACAGCCAGGTGGCGTCGTTGTTGTCGGCATCGACCTCGAACACCTTGTGACCATTCACGTCGTAGGCATCGCGCGTGGCATCGCCCATCGGTGTGACCGTGGCGATCACGTTGCCGCGCAGATCGTATTGGTAAGTCGTGGTTTCGCCAAGCCCGTTGGTGTCGGTCAGCTTGTCGCCAAGCGCATCGTAGGTGGCCGACTCGCGCGTTTGATACGCGCCACCCGGCAGCACCGCGATCGTCGCGGTCTGGTGGCCCGCGTCATCGAACGTCATGATCGTTTCGTTGCCGAGCGCGTCCGTCGTGCTGGTCTTGTCGCCGAATACGTCGTACGTGTTGTTCACCACGCCGCCGTCGGCCTGCAAGGTCCGAACCGCATTGCCGGCCGCATCGTAGACGGTGTAGGTGGTGTTGCCGTCGGCATCGCGGCTGGCCACCTCACGGCCGTCGGCATCGTAGTCGGTATAGGTGGTGCCACCCTCGCCGCCGTCGGCCGGCCCGGGCGTCGTTTCGCTGACAACCTTGTTCTCGGCGTTGTACTGATAGCTGGTCACCCACTGCGCGTCGCGCGGGTCGGTTTCGCTGAGTTCGTTACCCCAGCGGTCGAAGGTCCGACTCACGACCGGCGTCGCGCTTAGCGATGCACTGCCCTCGCCTTGATACCACCAGTCGAGCGTCGCATTGTTGTGGCTCTGCCCGGCGGAAGGACCGGTCACGTTCACCCCGATCCACTGCGAAACGGGCGCCTCAGGCTGGCCAGGGCCGTAATACTGCAATTGCACGTACACGCTGCCGACCGGCAGTTGCGACATGTCGAAACGCATGTAGTCGCCGATCCGGTCGCCCTGCAGGGTCGAGGTCGATCCATCCGGGTTGCTGACCTGCATCACGAGCGTGGCGTTCGGATCCTGCGGCGCATCGACCGTGATGTACTGGGACGTTTCCAGCCCCGAATCCGACGGTGCCGACGCATCGGTCAGCGACACCCAGTTGCCCGATGCATCCTGCTGATACACGCTCACTCCGATCACGCTGCCGAGCGCACTCGTCTGCCCGGCATCATCCTGGTTCCAGGTCAGGGTTGCCCTGCCGGATGCGACGCTGGCAGCACTGAAATACTGCGTCACCGTCTGCGTGGCCCCTGTGCTGCCAGACTCGTCGGATACGGATTCTGCATAGGTCAGCACGACCTTCACCTGGCCGGTGCCGGGGGTGGGCACGGTGGGGCTGCCCACGCCGCCGGACTGCCCCCAGCTAACCTGCACCGAATTCGAGACCTGCATGAAACCGCTCTCGTCGTTCCCCGATTGCACGTTGGAGTACGTGGCGACGCCCGATTGCGCGCTCATGCCGGCGCTGTAGGTGACGGGCGACGGCTCGATCGTCTGCACGGCGTTGCCGTCCATGTCGTACACGGTGATCGTGGCGCTGACTTGCCCGGCATCCCAGTCGTAGGGCAGGTAATCGTCGTCGATGTCGTAATCGACTTCATCCGCGGAAGTGGCTGCGGAATGCAGCGATGCGTTGACGGTGTACGAGCCGTTGCTCCTGATGGCAGCGGTCTGCTGGCCGAGCATGTTGTACGCGAACAGCTCGTCCACACCGCCGTTGGCATTCGTGCCGACCAGATTGCCATTCACGTCATAGGTGAAGTAGGTCTGCGCACCGCCATTGCTGCCCTTCGACACCAGATCGCCGAATGCGTCGTACTGCATGTCCGACGAGTCGACGCCGGCCTGGGCCTGTGTCACGGTTTCAATGTGCGAACCGTTCGCCTGGCCGGGCGTGCCCTGCCAGACGGTCTGGTATCGGCCGCTCGCATCCTGCTGCAGGATCTGGATGGAATTGATGCCGCTGATGCCACCCGTCGTCACGGCGTTCTCGGCCCAGCTCACCGTCGCGCCACCGGCCACGGTGCTCGCATTGAAGAACTGCGCATGGCTGGTCGAGACGCTCGGCACACCGCCAACCGGGAAACCGCTCTCGTCCACGGCACCGCCGCCATCGACACCCGTCGCCGTGGAAAGCGTGTTGTAGTTGACGATGATCTCGACGCCGCCGCCGTTCGGATTGACCAGCGAGGACCAGCTCATCGACACCGAATTCGTGCCGCTGATGAACGGATTACCCTGCTCGTCGTACGAAATCTGTGCCGAGCTCGACGACAGGTTCGAGATGCCGGCGTCGAGCACGCTGGTGGACGCGGGTGTGATGACCTGGATCACGTTGCCGTCGGCGTCGTATTCGTAGGCCGTGAAGTTCGTGCGCTGCGAGCCGTCGGCCGCGGTCACGGTCTCCCATTCCTTGGCCAGATTGCCGTGCGCGTTGTAGGAACGGTAGGTGGTATTGCCGGCAGCCGTGGTTTCGATCAGGTTGCCGTGCGTGTCGTACTCGTTCAGCGTCCAGCGATCGCCGCCCGACAGCGTCGCGCTGTTCCATCCGCCCGATCCGCCGGCGATGCCATATCCCGCCAGGGATGCGCTGGCAGCGCCGCGCGAAAGCGCGACGCTCGCCACCACGTTGCCGTAGGCGTCGCGGTAATAGATCGTCAGCGGCAGCACCTGCGCGCCACCGGCGCCGCCCACGGCGGGGCTGACGATCGCCGTGACGCGGCCAAGCGCGTCGTAATAGGTGTAGGTCGTGGCGCCGGTGGCATCCGTCGCGGACGTCTGATTGCCCGCCGCGTCGTACGTGTAGGTGGTGGTCAGATCGCCCACGACCGGACTCAGCGACGCGTTCGTATAGCTCACGCCAACCTGCGTGACGCTGGTCTTGCGGTTGTCCGCGTCGTAGGTATAGGTGGTGGTGCGGTCCTGCGGCGAAGTCTGCGGCACGCTGAAGCTGTCGGCATTCCAGGACGTCGTGGCATTCGCATACTGCGTCTGTGACGTCATGTTGCCGTTCGCGTCGTACCGCATCGTGGTGACGTAGCCGAGAGGATCCACGGTCGCCACCACATTGCCCTGCTGATCGTAGTAGCTGGCGGTGGTGGCCCATTCCTCGTAGTTGGCGTTGACGAGTTTCTGGACCTGCGTCACCTCGCCGAAGGCGTTGTACGTTGTCTCGGTCTGGGCGTCGGCCAGCATGCCCTGGTCGTAGCCGGACGCGGACGAATCGTAGAAGAAGCCGGATGCGGCCGCGCCGCCGGAGGTCGCGCTGACAACGTTGCCCATGCTGTCATAGCTGTACTTGATACTGCGGTCGAGATCCGATTCCTGGATCGCCAGCTGGCTCTCCGTGATCGTGACGAGCTCGCTCAGCGGATTGTTGACGATCGCACCACCCATGACCGCCACGTCCGAGATTCCGACCTGCTGCGCGTAGCGCACCTCGTTGCTGACCTGACCGAAGCCGTCGCGCACGTATTCCGTCACGTAGCCATCGGCGTCGATGTCGTAGATGACGTTGCCGTCGTTGTCGTAGACCTTGTGCGTAATGTTGCCCGCCACATCACGATTCGCAACGGCGTCGCCGAACGCGTCGTACGCGGTTTCGGTGTAAAGCGAGACGTTCTGGTCGTCCGTGCGCACGGCGTTGCCGTTCATGCCGTTTGCGACCAGATTGTCCTGCGAGGGATCGTAGACGCCCACCGCCGGATACACCACCTTGATCTGGTGCCCCGCGGCATCGTAGGTATAGGTGGTGGTGCGTGCCTGCGCCGTGCCGACCGCCTCCGTCTGCGTCAGCACGTTGCCGAACGCGTCGTAGGTGAAGCCGGTCTCGATGGCCACCTCGATGGTCGACGCGCCCTGCGTCGTCAGGCTCCCATCCGATGCGGTCTGCACCGTGGTGACGGCGACCGAGGGATCGGTCTCGCTGAGCATCCGGCCGTCAGCGTCATACGCGTACAGATAAGTGCCGCCGTTCTTGTCGGTGTATGAGGTCTTGCGCCCCACACCGTCGTAGGTATACGTCTCGGTCGCGCCGGTGGGATCCGTGCCCTGCAGCAGGTTCCCCGACGCATCGTAGACGAAGCGGCTCGTGCGGTCCTGTTGCGGATCGGCCACGAGCGCAGCCTCGAGGCTTTGCTCGGTATAGTTGGCATCCACCGGCACCAGATTGGCGTAGGCGGTCGTCCCGATCACGCGGCCGGCCCCGTCGTAGCGGGTCTGCGTCACGCTACCGCCCGACGATACCGAGTAGATCACCCGGCCGGCCTGATCGTAGACCTGTGTGGTCGTACGATCGGCTGCGGCGTTCGTGACGAGATTCGCTTCGATATAGGCCTGAGTGATGACGGATGTCGAACTGGACGCCACCGCAAACACGGGGCTGGGCAGCCCGGGGAAGCCCGGTAGCCCGCCCGGCGGCAGGCCCGGCGGCCCTCCACCACCCGTGCTGGCGTCGAGCGGGAGCAGATTGGCGTACTGAATCGAGGCCGTCACGTTGCCGGCCGCGTCGTAGACAGTTTGCGTCACGGCGCCGTTGGCATTGACGCTGTAGATCTGCCGCCCGGCTGCGTCATAAACGAAGGACGTGACACGCTGGCTACTCAAGCCTCCCAGGCCGCCGCCGTCACCGTCCCCGACCGGCAAGCCGCCGGAGCCGCTCTGCGCGCCGTAACCCAGATGCCCGCTCCCGAAACCACTGCGTGTCACGATCTGCGTGACGTGGCCGTCGGCATCGTAGGTGTACGACGTGGCGATGTTGTTCGGGTCGTACATCGTGGTCACGCGATTGGCGTCGTCATAGACATACGACGTCTCGCGATCGGTGCTGCTGCCATCGGCATTCCTGACACCGTAGGCCAGCGTGGCGGGCCAGGTGTCGTCTGGAATCGACTGATATTCGTAGGCGCCCGCGCTCGGCATCTGCCCGTAGTTCATCGCGGTCAGGGCGGCGACGACCGACGTGGCGAAGTCCTCGCCCGGCTGAAACGGCGCGTTCTCGGGATCGTCCGGGAAATACTCCTGATTGCCGTAGCCGCCGTCGAACTCGTCGAGGGCATTGGAAATCAGTTGTATCGACCAGTAGGCGCCGCCCATGGCGTCGAAGCCGCCGTCCAACGTGATGGTCTGCACCAGCGCGATCAGCCTGGGCACTGCATCCGCCAGCGTGTCGGCCAGGGTGTACGGCCCGCTGCCGAGCAGGGTGGAGGCGACATCGACGAGCTGGAACGCGACGCCGAGCGCCTGATCGCTTGCCGGCAAGCCGAGCTCGCTCATCACCGACACGGCCTGCTGGACGAGCGTCGCACCGGATTCCCCGTACGGTGTCGCGCCACCCGCGAGCAGCACGAGCAGCGGCAGATCGCCGGGAGTGGGGGCCGTCGACTTGAATCCCAGCTGTGCCTTCAGTGCCTCGAGCGCGGACACGGCAGAGAGAACGTCCACACCTTGTGGAAGCTGCTGGGCAAAGGTGAGCGAATCGGTCAGGTTTCCATTGTCGTCGTAGGTGCTCTGCGTGATGGTGCCGACACCGTTCACGCTGAACACCACTCGGTTCGCCGCGTCGAAGATACGCGTGGTTTCCTCGTCCCTGGACGGATCGGCCACGGCAGCGACGGCCTGCGCGATGGATGCAGCATTCGCGGGCGTGTTCGTCGGCACTGGCGTGGCGTAGGCAATTTGGCGCACGACATTGCCATTACCGTCGTACGTCAATTGCACGACCGCCCCGGTCGCATCCATCGTGAAGATGGCTCGATTAGCTGCATCGTAGACGGTGTGCACGTCGCTGTCGCGGGCAGGATCGGCCACCGGCTGCGGGATTGGAGAACCGGCAACAAGCGCGCCGACGTTGATACGATTGGCGTATGAGATCGTCTCGATCACATTGCCTGCGGCATCGTAGCGATATGCCGTCACGGCACCGGTGCCGTCCACCGCATCGATCAACTTTCCGTCGGCATCGTAGCTGCGATAGCTGATCGAGTCGGTCGACGAAGGCTGGATCAGCGCAACGACGTCCTGCACGTCCGGATCGCTGCCCAGCGCGGTCAAGTCGATCGGCTGCGCATAGCTGACCGACTTGATCACCTGCCCATCGGCATCGTAATCGGCTTCGGACACGTCGCCCGCCGCATCGATGGTGAATCGCAACTGCCCGTCGGCGTCGTACACATACGTCGTGCGATTGCCGTCGGGGCTGATCGAGGCGATCACATTGCCGTTCGCGTCATAGTCGTACTGCGTGACCAGCGCCAGGCCGTCCGGGTCGACGGTCTGCGTCGTGCGTCGGCCGAGCGCATCGTAATCGTATTGCGTGACCGTGCCGTTCGGGTCCATCACGCTGGTCACGTGGCCCAGCCCGTCGTAGGTCCAGTCGGTCTCGAGCGCCAGCGGGCCGTCCGCATCGACGATCTGCGTGAGTTTCTCGCCAGCCGCATCGTAGACCGTGGTGGTCACATTGCCGTTCGGATCGGTGGTGGTGGCGACGCGTCCGAGTGCATCGTAGGTGTAGCTCGTGACCAGATCCAGCCCGTCCGGATCGACTGTGCGCGACAGCACACGGCTGTCCGCATCGTAGGTGTACTGGACCACGGTGCCGTTGGCGTCGGTGGTCGAGATCGCGCGATCGTCGGCGTCGTAGGTGGCCGTGGTCGTGCCGCTGGCGGAATCGGTTTCGACGCGGTTTCCGTCAGCGTCATAGCGGTAGGAGGAGGCATTGCCATCGCCGTCGTAGACGGTCGTCACCTCGCCGAATTCATCGTAGTCGGTAACAAGCGAGATTCCTTCCGGCGTCGTCACGGTCATGCTGCTACCGTCCGGCGCATAGGCGTACGTAGTCCGATTCCCGAGCGCATCGGTCGTGGCAAGGGTACGGCCGAACGCGTCATAGACAGTCGCCACCGTATTGCCTGCCGCATCGGTACTGGCAATTTCCGCACCATTCGGGTCGTACGAGAACGCGCTGGTATTGCCATTGCCATCGGTCGCGCTGACGACACGCCCGAACGCGTCGTACTGGCGCGACGTCGTTACCGCCAACCCATTCGGATCGGAAATGGTTTGCGTTTGCTGGCCATCGCGATCGTAAGTGAAATCAGTCGTGACGCTCTGCCCCGTCAAGGGGGTCGCTGTCTGCGACGTGACATCGCCGAATGCGTCGTACGTATAACCGGTGACGGTGCCCACTGCGTCCGTGTCTGTTGCCCGCGTGCCGTCGGTGTTGTACGTGATCGACGTGACCGCGTCCTGGCTCGGGTCGGCAATCTGCGCCACGATCGACGCCAACGCCGATGCCGGCCCGCCCGCCGCCACACCGGCAGCCGCAGTAGCGAACTGGGTCGTACCGGTCACACGCCCCAACGCGTCGTAGGTGGTCTGCGTGACCGCGCCGGTCGGATCGACGGTGCCGGCAAGCCGACCGGCTGCATCGTAAAAATAATACGTCGTGGCGCCACCGGGTGCGGTCTCGCTCGTCTTGCGACCAGCCGCGTCGTACGCATAGGTCATTGCGTATTGCGCCCACACGGCATCGATCTGATCGCTAGTGAGATCACCCGTGAGTTGCGCGGCCCCCACCGGGGACAACTCGGCAATCACCTGCCCGAATTTATCGTAGTGATACAGCGTCGTGCGAGCGCCGGCCGTACCCGCGCCCACCATCTTCGACACTACGTTGCCATCGGCGTCGTAGGTGAATTGAGTGACAACGCCGCGCGAATCGGTGACGCTCGCCGTCCGCCCGTCGGCATCGTACGTGGTTCGCGTGACCTGATCGCTCGCCGTGGATGCAGGACGAATTGCGACCAGAGACATGCCGGGGCTGTAGTGCACCTGGGTTGCGTAGGCGGTCTCGCTGGTCAGCCTGCCATTGCTGTCGTAGGCATATTCGGTCAGATAGCCGTCCGCATCCAACTGCCCGACCTGCTGGCCCGCGGCATTGTAGAGCGACCACGTGCTGATATCCGCGGCGCTCGACGCTGGCACGTAAGCCGCGAGATCGTCGCTCGCTGCGGCCGGCTGCAGCGCCGGGTTGGCGTACGAAGTGGTGCCGATCAGGTTGCCGACGTCGTCGTAGGTATAAGTGGTGAGGTCGCCGTCGGCGTCGAGCACACCGGTCTTTTGCCCATCCGCATCGTAAAAATATCGCGTGACGCGATCATTCGCGCTCGACTGCAGATCGAGCGAGGCCAGCGTCAGCGGCGAGCTCAGATTCACCGTCTGCACCGGCTCGGCGTACTGGACGACTTCGTCGACCCGGCCGCCCAGCCCGTACACGGTCTGGGTCACGGTACCGGATGGATCGATCGTCGCGACAAGCCGTTCGTCGGCATCGTAAACGTTCCAGCTGGTGGCGTCGGCCTCGGTGGAAGCCGGCACCACCATCGCCAGCGTCAGCGCCTTGACCTGGCCATCGCTGACGAGCGTGCTGATGTCGATCGCGGTGGCATATCGCGTCTGCGACACCAGGTTACCGGCGGCATCGTAGGCATACGACACCACGTCGCCGGTCGGATCGACCTCGGCCACCTTCCGGTTCTGCGCGTCGTACACGTAGAACGTCTGGCCGCCGTCCGCGTCGGTGACCATCGCCGGATTACCGTTCGCATCGTACTGATAGGACGTGGTCGCAGTCGTGTCGCCGAACTGCGAGACGGACAGCAGCATGCCGCCCGCATCGTACGTGCTGATGGTGGCGAGGCCGCCCGCATTCGTCACCGTGACCGAGCGGCCGCTGCCGTCGTAGGCCGTGGTGGTCGTGTTGCCCGCGGCATCGGTGGCCGACAGCAACCGACCAGCGCCGTCGTACGTGTAATGCACCGTGTCGCCGCTGGCGTCGGACGTCGACAGCAACTGCCCCTGCGCCGAATAGACGTAGGCCATCGTGATGGCGGTCGCGTCGTCGCCAGTGCCATCAGCGAGCAGGCTGCCGTAGACGGTCTTGGTGCTCACCTGGCCGCGCAGATCGTAGGCGTAGTCGACACGGACCGCCTGCGACGGGTCGATGCCCGCCAGCCATGCGTTCAGCTCGGTCAACGTGAGCGGCTGGTCGGACGCGAGCTGGCTCACGTCGTACTTCGCCGCGGAATAGGAGATCGTGCTGTCCAGTTCACCGTCCGACGCATACACGTAGTGCGTCACGTCACCCGTCGCAGAAATGTCGAAGGTACGCTGGCCGCTCGCATCATAGACGTAGCGCGTCGTGGCCGGGCCTTGCCCGCTCGCACCGCTCGTCGCAGTCGCCACGGTCTGGGTGAGCAACTGGTCGCTCGACGACCAGGTGTTCGTGACCGAATTGCCAAGCGAGTCGACCGTGGACAGGAGGTTCTCGTCGGCGTCGTACGTGTAGGTGGTCTGATTGCCGTCGCCGTCCGTCGCAGACGTGACCTGGCCTGCCGCGTCGTACGTGTACTGCAGCACGGGCGAGGTGCCGCCAGCCGTGTCCGGCGGCAACGTGATCTGCGTGACGTTGCCGGTCGAATCGTAGGCGTATTGCGTGACGTTGCCGTTGCCGTCGGTCACGGACGTGACGCCGTTCGCGAGGTCGTACGTGAACGAGGTCGAAACGCTGCCCGAGGTGACCTGCGAGACGCGATACGAACCGTCCACCTCGACATAGGAAAACGAGGTCGACGTGCCGTTCGACTGGCTGACCGAGCTGACCCGGTCGCTCGTACCGTCATAGGCGTAGGTGGTCGTGAACGAAGTGGATCCATCCGCGTCGGGTGTCTGCAGGTCGACGGTGACCGTGCTCAGGCGCCCGCTGTCGTCGTAGGCGTAGCTCGTCTGGACGGTGGAAACCAGCGACGCGCCATTGCTCGTGACCGTCCTGACGTCGATCAGCCTGTCGTTTGCGTCGTAGTCGAACGTCGAGCCCTCCCCGGAAGCATTCTCGATCGAGGCCAGCTTGCCGGTGCCCGAATACGAGTAGGTCAGCGTATTGCCGTTCGCATCAGTGCTCGACAGCAGTTGGCCAGATGCTTGCGAGTAGGTTTCCGAAGCCTGCGTCGCGGCATCGGTGCGGACCATCTGACCGTTCGCCACGACGATGCTGCTGCCCGCATCCGCACCGTCCTCGGCGAGGTAGGCATGTTGCGCGTCGCTGTACGTGTAGA
This sequence comes from Burkholderia sp., assembly GCA_030151225.1. Taxonomy (GTDB): domain Bacteria; phylum Pseudomonadota; class Gammaproteobacteria; order Burkholderiales; family Burkholderiaceae; genus Burkholderia. The sequence continues at coordinate 14,208 of JASLEG010000163.1, forward strand.
TGGCCTGCGAACCGTCGGCATGCGTCAGCACGATGGTGCTGCCGTCGGCGTTCTGCGTACCCACCAGCCTGGCGGTCTGGTTCTGGACCGAATACGACCAGTCGGCACCGCCACCTGCCCCACCCTGGCTGTTGTACGTGCGCAGCACGTCGACCGGCAATCCGACGCCGGCGACGAAATCGTCCGTGGCCTGCAACACGAGGTTGCCGTTCGCCACGTTGATGCCAGCAGCGACAGCGGCATTGCCGGCATCGGCGCCGCCCGCCAGCGTGGTCGCGCCACCTCCGGCCAAGGTTGACAGAGCCGCGCCGAGGTTGTCACCACTGATTACGCCGATCATCGCTGTTGCCTCTCTCTGGGGCAGGCGCCCCGACTGTTCGGGCGCCTTGGATATGGGTCCGACTCAGTCGGTTTCTGCCAACTTATCCAGAGCGGCGGCGACCGGTTTAGGGTGCTCTCCGTTTCTTTATCGCCGATCGGCGGCAACGATCCCGGCATCGGGCCGAGGCCGAAAAATTAGGTGGCCCGCGCTAAACATCCTCGTGACAGCGCGGATAAGCTGGCACGTGACAGCGCAAGAACGCGCTGTTCGTCGACACCAATTGGGAGCGTGCATGCGCAGCGTAAAGCTTGAGGACGTCACGGTAACCGTGCCGGCCAAATCGTTTGAATGGATCGAGGAATTCCGGCCCGACCTGGCCATCTACTCGATGGAAGGCTGCAGCACCGGCGGCGACGGTGATGGCGGTGATGGTGACGGCACGGGCGACGGCAGCGGCGACGGGGATGGAGACGGCGGCGACGGTGACGGTGGCGACGGTGGTTGATCGTCTGCATTGAAGGCGGAAGATACGCAAGGCAGGCCGATCGCGGCTTGCCTTGCGTCGCCGGGATCGCTCGCTAGCTGAGCAGATCGAAGATCAGATGGACTCGCCAGTCCATGGACTGATTCGACGACGAATGCACTTTCTTGTTGTCGAACCACCAGACCTCGCCCGTGCGCATGATCACGGTCTCGTCCCCGCTCGTCAGGCTGCTTCCCTGCGGGCTCGACAGCACGAGATGAAACCGGTCGCGCACCGCGTAATACAAGCCCTCGTCGACATGCGGATAGACACGACCGTTACCCGTCAGGCGAACCAGCATGGCACGTTGCAGTGAAGCGCGCATGTGCGCGGAAAACTGCGAGAGAAAATGCATGCATTGCGGGTAATGCTCGGCCTGGCTGGTCGTGCGGCAAAGCAGCATGTCGTCCGAACTCTTGCCCTCCGGATAGCGCGACTTGTGGGCCGACCTCAGAAAGATCGATTCGGTCTCGCGCTGCACGGCGATGCGCTGCTGCCGTTTCGTGTTCCTCTGCCACCGTGCCTCGTTGGCGTCGATCTCCGTCATCAGAGGAGCAACGTCGATCACGGCGTGGCGCCGGAAATTCTGAAGAACGTTATCCACGCGTCTTTCGTCCGAATGCATGCAGCTGGTTCATCGCCGTGAGCACGAAATACAGATGGCAGCGAGCACAATACGCCACCGCATTGGTGACCGCGTCCGGCACGGTGAGCGACGCCGTCACATCGAGCGTCGCGGCATCGAGTTCGACCACGCTGCCGTCGTTCTTGCCGATATAGACATGGCCCTCGATCAGGCTCGGCGAGCACAGGACTTTCGAGCCGGCCGCGATCGTCTTTTCGATCGAAAGCGTGTCGAGGTCGATCGCGTAGCAATTCTTGCTCGACGAGCCCACGAAGGCGCGATTGCCGTAGACGAGCGGCGTGGAGTAGATCGCGTTACCCGTGTCGATGCGCATCAGCTGCGCGCCGGTATCGATATGCACGCCGTAAAGGTGACCGTCGAACGAACCGAAGAGCGCGACGCGACGCACGGGATCGATGGCGATGCCGTGCTTGACCGGCCCCTCGGTGCGACAGGTCCAGCGCATTTCGCCGGATGCCGCATCCACGCAGATCACCCGGTTGTCGTTGGTGCCGACGATCACGGCGCCGGCCGCCTCCTCGAAGCGGGGCGAGCCGTGCAGGTATTCCTGGGTCGGCACTTCCCATCGCTTCTCTCCGGTGCGCAAATCGAGCGCGACGAGCCCGCCCTTCGCGGCCGCGCGTTCATATTCGAAGCCGATGAACACGAGACCGAGCCGCTCCGATACGTCCGCCGACGAGCCAATCCAGTCCGCATCTCGATTGATCCACCGCACTTCGCCCGTCTGCCGGGACAGGCAATAGGTGTTGCCGTCGTAGGCGCCGAACAGCACCGAGTCGCCCACGATGCGCGGGATCGACCAGATCCCCTTGCGTCCCGCCGAGGCGCAGCGAAACGACCATTTCACCGCGCCATCGCGCGCGCCGACACAGTGGAAAATGCCGGCATCGGATCCGAAATAGAGGTGGGCGTCGTGCACGACCGGCGCCGACTTGGGCACCACGAAGAACGGATTGCCGCCGGGCAGCGGGATCTTCCATGCCGGCTCGAACACCACGTCGCTGACGCGCTCGCCCGCACGGCCGGACGACAGTTCCACTCCGAGCATGTCGGGCGTGAACAGGCTAGCGACGGGAATGCGTGCGCGCCTGCGCCATTGCAGCCCGGAATTCGATCGGAAGTCGACCACCGAGAACACGGCGGCGATCGTGCGCCCCTCCGACTCCAGCACGGCCCGGACCTTTTCCAGGCTCTTGCCACTGTTGGTGATGTCGTCGACGATCACGATCGGCTTGTCGTCGAGCGCGCCTTCGATCGAACGACACATGCCGTACTTCTTTCGCTCCTTGCGCACGATGAAGCCGTTGATGTCGTGGCCGAGCTGGATCCCCTTCATCACGATCGCCGTCATGATCGGCACGGCTGCCACCTCCATGCCGCCAACCTGAAACGGCAGGCGCCGGGCGAACTCACGCCAGAACAGCGTGGCGACGTCGTCGAGCGCGCGGTCGAGCAGCAAGGCGCCCTTGAGATCGACCAGCCAGCGGATCGGCTGCCCTTTCGGCGACAGCAAGGTGGCGTCGCCGGCGCGCCGCACGGCGTGGCGCCGCAGATGTTCCAGGAGTTTGCGGTGCAAGGCGTCCGGTTCGGACGTCGCCGCGGCTTGCTCGAGTACTTCGTCTTCCATTTCCTGCCTGCCAGTCGAGACACGGTTGCGCCCGCACGCGCACGCTGGACGACCGCACGCTCGAGAGGCGTATCCCAACTTATCCGTCGATTTGCAGACTTGTTTAGGGCCTCGCCCGCGATTACGATTGGCCGCACCGAATCTCCTCTCGAGCTGGATCATGGAATGCCCCGTGGTATCGCCGCTGTGCCGGATCACCGGAGATCGCCTCGTGCTTCGGGACGCCCATGGAACGCGAACGATCCAGGCACCGCACGACTTGCTCGACGCGATCGCGGCGGGCTTCGACGGGCTGACGGATACCGCAACCTGGATCGAAACGCACGGCCATCGATGGGACCCGGCGCGCCTGCAAGGCTTTCTCCGGATGCTGCTCGACCGCGAGTTCCTGATCCCCGTGTCGGCCATGAGCGACGCACTGTGGCGTCACGCGTCGAATCCGAGGCGCTACGGCGCGCCTCCCGATCGCGCACGGCTGCGCGACATCGAGCAGCGCGCCGCCGAGCGAGAATCGCAGCGCACTGCCGGACCGGCGCTGCAAGTGGTGCCCGTGCGCGACAGTTTCACGGCGCTGCTGGAGGCACGGCGAACCCGACGCGGGTTCGGTGGCGGCACGATCGCCGCCGAGACGATGGCAAGCCTGCTGTGGGCCGGCTACGGTCTTTCCGGCACGACCGAAAATGCCTCGCCGGCGCCGGGCCGCACCGTTCCGTCGGCCGGCAATCTCCATCCACTTCGGCTGCACCTCGTCAATCTGCGGCCGGCGGGAGAAATTCCGGTCGGCATCTTCTGTATCGAGCCAGCCGGCGTGGACGCTCCAGTGCGGCTGGTCCGTGACCCAGCCGTGATGCCGCGCGCCATCGCGCGATGCTTCGGATCCCCCCTCCTGCTGCGGGGCGCGCAGGCCGCGATCGTGATCACCGGCCATTTCGCGTTGGGAACCGCGAAATATGGCCCGCGCGCCATGTCCTACGTTGCGCTCGAGGCGGGCCACGCGGCCCAGAACATCCTGCTGATGGCAACCAGCCTCGGCCTCGCGGCAACCGAGACGGGCGAATTCGAGGAGTCGGCCGTCGAGCATGCGCTCGCGCTGGCGCCCGGCAACACGCCGCTGACCATCATCGTGGTGGGCACGCCCGCGCAGGCAGCCGCATGGCCACCGCCCGCGTGGGAACTGCAATGGCTCGATCACACGGGCCCCGCGCCGGCCACGGTTGCCGTCCCGCGTGTGTTCACGGCACGCGTGCGCTATGGCAACGACACCGAAGCCGCCTGGGGCAGCGACCGACATGCCGGCAGAGCGGCGCTCAAGGCTTACATGGAGGCGGAGGAGCGGCTGTGCACGGGGCACGCGCGCAAGCTGATTCTCGGCAACCTCCGGGAGATGCGCGAGCGCTCGCACCCTCGCCTGATTGCGATGCTGGATGACGCACTGCCGACCGTCGGGGCACGCTCACCCGGCCACGACACGCGTTTCGGCTGGATCGAGGCGATCTGCCGATTCAGCGGAAAGGCCTTTCTGGTGCCGGCCGATTGCGTCTTCTTCCGGTCGTCGCTGCCAGTTGAAGCCGTCTGCAACGCGCTGCCACCCGCCACCAGTTCGGGCGTAGCCGCTCATCGCAGTCTCGAGCGCGCCACCGCTCGCGCATTGCTGGAATTGATCGAGCGCGACGCGTTCATGTTGTCGTGGCTGTGCCGACCCGACGTCCGCCTCGTCGCGACGCATACACTTCCGCCTCGCGCAAGAAAGTTGATCGACGATCTCGCCACGCGCGGCGTCGAGCTGATCGTGCGCGATCTCTCGACTCGCTTCGGCATCGTGATCCTGGTGTTCGCCCGAAGCGTGACCGGGCACTTCACGCGCGTCGTCACGGCGGCCGGGCTTTCGGCAGGCCAGGCGCTGGTGCGCGCCCTGCAGGAAATCGAGCCGATGGTGCGGGCAAGCCTCGAAGGATGGCGCCCCTCGACGGCCAGGACGGCCGACGATCTTGCTCGACACGCGGCGCACTACCATGCCCGGACGACGTTCCGCGACGCGGATCATCTGGTCGAGGCAACCAGCGCTCCGGTCGACTACAGCGACATCGGCAAGGCGTCGCCGCGGAGCGTGCCCGCTATCGGCGATGCGTTGCGGGCAGTCGACCTCGACCCGCTCGTCGTCGATCTCGGCCTCGGTAGCGGGCGGCCCTGCGTTGCACGTACCATCGTGCCGGGTCTGATTCCGCTCGCGTTCGGCGCCCACCTGCCATCGGCAGCGCTACTGGCGCAGCATCCCGTCGCGCGCCACCTCGCGGTACGCGATCTCGAATGGCTGGCACGCATCCCGCATCCGATGTGTTGATGCCCCGGCCCCGTCATCCCATGCAACCCTCACCTCTCGAACACCGGAACCTCATGTGAACGACATCAGCCGCTACCTTCCGTTGATCGAGCAGTTGAGCCTTCAGACCTTGTCGGGAGCCACCGCAGCGCCGCGCACGCGCCGCGCGGCACCGGCAGCCGGCCAGCGCGCAACGCCTGCCGACATTCCCGGCGCCCATACGCATCTGATCGCCAGGCTCGGTGCGTTGCAGCCCGAGGATCCGCAACGCGAACGCCGCGCATTCGCGGCATACATGGCGTTCGTCCTGCACGAGCGGCTTGGCGATGCGGTCGCCAACGACCCGGATTTCGACACACTGGTCGAAAACGTGGTCGCGCATTTCGAGGCGGACGAGCAGCTCAGGACCGTCATGGCGATCACCGCCGGCCTGCTGCTCGAGCGCGTCGACGGCGCCTGAGCCAGCCACGCCAGCCGACAGCCCTCATCAGTGCAGCGCGGTGGATGCCGGCGGCAGGCCCGGCGTGGCACGCGGCGCGGACAGCATCACCCGCCGGGCGAAGCGCTGCAGAGATTCGCGATCCTTGATCTCACCCGACAGAATGCCCTGCGCGAATTGCGCCGACACACTGCGACGGTCGAGACGCACGGCCACCGCAAGGCTCGCCTCGGCCTGCGCGCGCGCGCCGAGCAAGGCATCGACCACCGCCAGCGCGCCGTGCGACTCCGAGAAATTGTGGTCGAGCGCCAGCGCCGTGTCGAAACACGTGCGCGCCTGCGCCAGCTTGCCCTCCAGCGTGCGGCACCAGCCCAGTGCGTGCCAGGTACCGATGTGTTTCGGCAAGGTTTCCAGTGCCTTTTCGAAATGCGCCTCGGCAATTGCCGGATGGCCGGCGCCGAGCTCGACGATGCCGAGAGCGGACCAGGCCCGGCCCGCGTTGCCGCGCCTCGCGATCGCCCGTTCGAGATATTGCCTCGCGTCGTCGTCCCGGCCACTCTGCAGCGCCAGCGTCCCGGCGCTTACCAGCGCCTCGAGCTGAGTCGGGTCCAGCGCCAGCGCGGCAACCGACCAGCGTCGCGCCCGCTCGGCATCGACCATGTCGAGTGCCACCAGCGAGGCCGCACCGAGCGCGTCGGGATCGCCGTCGATCGACGCGGCATGACGCTCGAGCAGGCTCGCCGCCGTGTCGAACCGTCCGAGCAGGTGCGCCGCACGCAGCGCGAGGCCGAGCGCGCCGGGCGTCGGTGCCGACAGCGCGAGCGCCGCCTGCGCGCCGTCGAGGGCAGCTGGCAGATCGTGCGCCTCGAAATCGGCCAGCGCGATCATGTGTGTCAGCACCGGATTCGAGGCATCCCCTTCCTGCAGCGTCAGGAACACCTCGCGCGCCTCGGCGGGATGCCCTTCCAGCAGCGCGAGCACACCCTGACGATAGCGCAACATCGGCACCGGCCCATGCACGCTCAGCGCCTCGCGCAACAATGCGGCAGCAGCCTCGACGTCGCGCAGCTCGATCGCGCAATCGAGCGCATCGGCGGCCAGGCTCAGGTTGGTCGAATCCGAAAGCAGGTACTGCCTCAGACGGGACAGCCGATTGGCATCGTTCATGACGACAGGTCCATTGAAAATGACAGGAATGCGCTCACCACGCACGGTGAGCCACCCGGACGGCCTGCATGCGCTCTTGCAGCCGCTGCAGGGCTCGCTTGTGAATCTGGGAAATCCGACCCTTGCTCAACGACAGCAGGGTGGCGATTTCCTCGAACTGCACGCCCTGGAAATAATGGTAGGCAACCACGCGCCGCTCGCTCTCCGGCAGCTGGCCAACCAGCTCGCGCAGCCGGTCGCGCAACTGCTGAAGCTCCGTGCGCTGGAAGTAGCTCACTTCCACCGGCCGATCGGGCGCTTCCACCATGCCCGAGCCGTCGAGCAGGATGCCGAGCGCCACGCCGAAGCCGAGATCGCCGACCCGTCTCAGAAACGCGATCTCGTCGCGCGTCGACGCATCAAATCCGTCGAGCAGCGATTCCGCCCGCTCGCGCTGCTGCCGGTTGCGGCGTTCCGCTGCGATCTGCTGCTGCTTCTCGGTCACGCGCTCGAGCCCGTTCAGGATCGCGCCGAGAATACGGGTGGTGGCATAGGTCTTGAACGTCGCGCCACGGTCCGCGGCAAACCGGTCGATCGATTCGAGCAGGCCGACCATCGCGTATTGCAGATAGTCGTCGAACGGCACCTCGTCGTTGAACCGGCGGCCATAGGTACGCGCAGCAAGCGCGCGTGCATACGGCGCGTGGCGCAGTATCAGCGCCTCTCGGGCCGAATCGCTGCCGGCGCGAAACGCGGCCCAGAGTTCGCCTTCCGAGCCCTCGTTCCTGTCCTCGGCTTCGACTTGCGCGGTCGACATGATGGGCATCGCGTCAGTGGAACGAACCGACAATCGCCCGGATCACGAGGCTCCAGCCGTCGATCAGCACGAACATGAGAATCTTGATCGGCAAGGCGATGCTGGCGGGCGGCACCATCATCATGCCGAGCGACATCAGGATGCTCGATACCACCAGATCGATCAACACGAACGGCAGGAAGATCACGAAGCCGATCTGGAACGCCGCCCTGAGTTCCGACAGCATGAAGGCCGGCACGAGCTGGATATTGCTGACGTCGTCGGGCTGCTCCGGCGGCCTGGCCTTCGCCAGCTCCACCATCAAGGCCAGATCCTGCTCGCGGGTCTGCCGGATCATGAAGTCGTGCAACGGCTTCATGCCTCGCGTCATCGCGTCCGAGATCGACATCTTGCCCGCCATGAACGGCTGGGCGGCATCCACGTTGATCCGCTCGAATACCGGCGCCATCGTGAACAGCGTCAGGAACAGCGAGATGCCGATGATCACCATGTTGGGCGGTGTCTCCTGCAACCCGATCGCCTGGCGCAGGATCGACATGACGGTCACGATCCGCAGGAACGAGGTCACGCAGATCAGGATCGCCGGCAACACGCTGAGCAGGCTCAGGCCGATCAGGATGCGCAGCGCGACGGCCGTTCCACCGTGCGTGTCGCTCGCCCCACCGAGCAGCCCCAGCGCAGTGCCGACACCGTCTGTCGCTTCCGGATGCGCCGATGCCGCGCACGCCGTGGCCGCGCCGACGGCCAGATAGATCGCGACGCACCACCCCAGCACGCCCGCGCATTTCTTCATGTTCTCGAACATCGCTTTTCAACCGTCGGCACGCTCTGACAGCGGCTCATCCGTTATTTTTTCGATTCCCGCCGCCGATTCCGCCAGCAGGATCCTGCGCTGACCGAATTCGACGACGTGCAAGGTCCCGCGCCGGCTGATCGATCGTGACTCGACGAGCCGGATGCTGCGCTCCCGGGTGATCCCGGAGAATGCGCCGCCCAATCCTCCGATTCCGAGCCGACGCAACAGGAAGATCGCGACCAGCAGCACCAGCAGCACAGCCACCACCACGAACCAGCCCGGCCCCGGCATCGCAGCGCTCGTGTCGCGATCGAGCGGCAGGGCCGAGGACAGGTGCAGCGGCGTCGTGGCAGCGGGGGCTTCGATCCCGACCGTGGTCGAGGCCGCGGCGGCGGCGGCGGCGCGGTCCGGAGCGTCGTGCGTGGTCACGACTCAGCCCGCGAAGGTCGGAACTTCGGTGATCTGCACACCGAAGCAGTCGTCGATGGCGACGAGGCAGCCTCGGGCCACCACGGCATCGCCCACCAGCAGATCGACCGGTTCGTCGATCAGCCGTGCAAGCTGGAAGGTCTGCCCGACCTTGGCGTCCATCAGTTCGCCGATGCTCAGTTCGAGCGTATCGACGCGCACCGTCAGTTGCGTCTTGACGTGGCGAAACACTTCGGCCGAGGTCGCGATACGCACACCTTGCGACGAGGTATCGGCGAGGCCGGGCAATTCGATGCCCTGAACCAGGGAGGTTTCAACGGGAATGTTCATCTGTCGACTCGTTCTTCAGTGATTCAGCCGAATGCATCGATGCGTGGCCGCACCGCCGAGCGACACGCTGCTGATTGGCGTGCCGACTGCGTTCTTCAACTGCAAGGGCTCGTCGAGCCGATGCGTTGTCTTGAGGACGTCGCCGGGACTCAATCCGGCCAATTGCTCGAGCGTGATCTCTACGGGCCGCAGGCTCACCGACGCGGGCACCGCCACGTCGCTCAGGGCCTTCGCGAGCGGAACCGGCCGAACACCGCCGGCGTGCTGCGTCAACTGCGATGCCGCAGTGCGACGAGCAGCAGGCGAGAGGCGCTCGACCGCCTCGCCATGCACCACCACGCGAACATGCGACGCGGCGCAGCGGATATCGCAAGCCACCGCGCCCGTCCACGGCCGCGTAGCCAGCACCACCGACTCCGCAGGCGTGGGCGTTTCGATCACGCGCCCCAGTTCCAGTGCGTCGCAGAGGCCGTCGAGCAGCGCGCGAGAAGCGTGTTGCATCGCCTGATCGATGATGCAATCTGCGTGCGGCGCGCGCACGAACCCATCGTCCACGCCGAGCCAATCGGCGCAGATCGAGAGCAGCGGATGCCGCACAGTCATGAACCAGGCACGCGGCAGGTGATCGCCGTCCACTCCGAGCGCGAACCATTCGCCCTGCTGCACCAGCGGATCGACCGCCACGGCCACCCGGGGATGCGCGTCCGACGAGCGGGTGGACCACCCGCCGCTCCAGCGCTCGGCGGCGTCGCTCAGCCGCTCGATCACGACGCGTGCCTGGGCGCGCGTCGCCCAGTTCAGACGACTGAGGTTCACCCCTGACCTCCACCCATGCCGAACAGCTTCTCGATCATGTCGTTCGTCGTCGAAATCAGCTCGGACGACGCCTGGTAGCCGCGTTCGACGATCACGAGTTCGCTGAATGCTTGAGACAGGTCGACGTTCGAATTCTCGAGCTCGTTCGCTGCGATCGAGCCGAAGCCGCCCTGATTGGCGCGCCCGATCGTCCACGTGGCGCCCGGCGCCGCATCGAACTCGTTGCTCCCCACCTCGACGACCTGTGCCGGCGATGCGTAGGTGGCCAGTGCAAGCTGCGGGCCGTCGATCGTCTGGCCGTTCGAGTAGGTCAGCGTCATCGTGCCGGTCTGATCGAACGTTTCGCTCTGCAGCGTGCCCGAGCCATAACCGTTTTGCGAAGCCATCGCCAGCGTCGAGGTGGTGCCCGCCGAAAACGACGTGACGTTGCTGCTGAAGTCGAGCGTGACCTGTTGCGAACTGGCGCCGGCCGGCGCGTAGTTCAGGGTGATGGAGGCGTTCGCTGGGTCGGGTGCACCGCTGACGAACTTGATGGTGCCGGTGCCGACCGTCGTCGAACCTTCTGTGACCGTGGCCGTCCAGGTGCCGGCGGTCGCCGTCGTGGTGGACAGCGCCACCTGCAGCGTATGCTCGGTGCCGTTGCTGTCGTACACGTCGACCGAGCCGATCGTGTCGCTGGTGGCGCTGCTGGACAGGTTGCCCGAGAACGTCACGTCGGTCGTGGCCTTCGGTGCGCTGGTCTGGAGCGAGGCAATCGAGATCGGTGAAAGCGATCCATTCGCCGAAATCCCCATGACCTTGCTCTTGCCGTCCGAGGCGAGCAGATTGCCCTGGCTGTCGAGCTGGAAATCGCCGTCGCGCGTGTAATGCGTCTCGCCGTCGGCACCCTGCACGACGAACATGCCACTGCCGTTGACTGCGACGGCGAGGTCGTTGGTCGACTGGCTGGTTTGCCCCGCCGACAGGTCCAGACGCACCGCGAGCGACGACAGCCCGGCCTCGCCGGCGCCGCCGGAATCGATGCCCGACGAATCCCGCTGCGCGTTCAAGGCATCCTCGAACACCGCATTCGAGCCCTTGAAGCCCGGTGTATTCATGTTGGAGACATCGCTGCTGAGTGTCTGCAATGCGTCCGAAAAACCCTTCAGGCCGGACATCGCGATATCGATCGAATTGAGCATGGTTCCTCCTGCGCTTATTGAACGCCCGTGATTTCGGACAGCGAGACACCCGTCTGCTGCCCGCCCGAGCTCGTGGTGATGGTGAACACCGGCGAGCCGCTCTGCATCGAGATGGCACTGACCGTGCCGGACACATCGCTGGCGCCGCTGCCCAGGTTGTAGGTCACCGACTTGCCGAGCAGATTGACCGGCTCCAGCGACGACTGCAGCGAAAGCGACTGCTGCATGCTGGTGTTCAACTGGCTCGTCTCGTTCAGCGAGGCAAACTGGGCGATCTGCGCAACAAACTGTGTGTTGTCCATCGGCTTGAGCGGATCCTGATAATTCAGCTGAGTCAGCAGGATCTTCAGAAGATCCTGCATGTTCAATCCGCCGGCCGCCCCCGCCGCGCTCGTCGCACTCGTCGCACTCGCCGCCGACACTGCATTCGTGGTCATGCTGATAGGTTCCTGGCTAGAACTTCTGCTTGTATTCGCGACGCGCGTAGATGCGCCGCCCGTTCAGATGAATCTGCTTTACCGCAATCCCGCTTTCTGCCGCCCACTCCGAAATCGATCGCACCACCGAGGACGCCCTGCTCTCGCCGAGGTCCGTGTCGCGCAGCCAGATCGTTACCCCGTCGGGGCCGAGATAGGCGTGCGTGACCTGCTTCTGCCAACCCTCACCGCCACCCGCCCGGTCGGTCGACCTGCCCGTCGCCACTCGCACCGGCGCACCGGCGCTCGGCCTGTCAGGGAACGACGCCGCCAGCGGCAAGGTATCGGCGTAGGCGGAGCGACCCGACGGAAAATCTCGCATGAGCCAGGCGCTGGCCGTCTCGATCGGCGATTGCGGCAGCGATGCCGCGGCCGATGCGGGTACGGGCGCCGCGGTCGATGCGAACATCGGCGCCGCTGGAGCCGGTATTGCCGGCCCCTCCCACATCGGGTCCGCCATATCGGCACCGAGATCGCCTGACGAACGTGCCACGCTCTTCGGCGCGATGCCGTCCGCGCCCGCCGTGCCTTGCCGCGTCACGCCATCGGCCGTGCCATTCGGGACGGCGGCGGCACTTGCCGGTGCTGCCCGCGTCGCGTCGGCCGCCACCGTGCGACCCGACCGCGGACCGCGCCCCGTCCCTGCCTCGTGCACCCGCAGTCTCGTATCGGCCGCCGGCTCCATGCCTGCCCCCGGGCTACAGCCCGGCTCCGGTGACGCCGCGACGGCGGTGGACTGATGCTTGCGATCGGCAGGTTCCTGCGCCGTCTCGCGCTGCGTTTCGTCGCCCTGGTCCCGAACGAACCAACCCGCGAATTCCGCCTGCTCCATCTCGCGCAACCAGCGCCCCGTATTGCCCTCGTCCGAGGCGCTCGTCGAAGCCGTGGACGACGTGGCGGGCACGACGCCGAATTGCGGATCGCCGATATTGCCGATCACGTCGCCTCCTTCACGGCATGCGCTCCGCGCTGCAACCAGCCCTCGTCGGCCTCTCTCGAGGCGAGTGTGGCCATCTCGCGCCCGTGCCGCTCACGCTCGGCCAGAAAGTGCTCGTCGATCGTGTCCCTGCGCCGCGATGCCTCGGTCCATTCCCGCATGGCTTCGGCCAAGGCCAGCTCGAGCGGCGCCCTCGACGCCAGCAGACGCGCGCGGCCCGCATCGGCGGCCTTCACGATCGCATCAAGCGCCCGATACGCATCGAGGTCGATCTGGTCGCCCTGCCTCGGCCGACGAATGCCACCCAGCCGCGCGTTGCGCTGCTCGCGCAGCTCGCGAATCTCGCGATCGCAAGCCTCGAGCGCGGTGCGTGCGCGCCGCAGCGCATCCTCGGCCAGCTCCTGCCGAATGCCCGCCACCGAGCGCACGGTGCCGAGCGCGTAATCGAAGCGGCCTCCCCCCGTCATGAAGCAATCTCCGATGCCGAATCGAGGATGCGGGCGAGGCGATCGATGGCATCGGCTCGGCCCGTCGCCTCGTCCACCGCCTGACGCAACCATTGCGTCAGGCGTGGCGCCAGATCCAGCGCCCGGTCAATCGACGGATTGGCGCCACGCTGATACGCGCCGATATCGACGAGCTGCCGATTCTTCTCGTGCACGGCGAGCTGCTCGAACGCGTCGGCTGCCAGCGCACGCTCCGCCTTCGTGCTCACATCCGATGCCACGCGGCTGACGCTCGCCAGCACGTCGATTGCTGGAAAATGACCGCGCTGCGCCAGCGCGCGCGACAGCACGATGTGTCCGTCGAGCGTCGCGCGCAATGCATCGGCAACCGGCTCGTTGAAATCGTCGCCGTCCACCAGCACCGTGAACAGCCCTGTGATCGCGCCACCGCCCGGCGCCGTCCCGCATCGCTCGCACAGCTCGGGAATCTCGGCGAACACGGACGGCGTATAACCGCGCGCCGTCGGTGGTTCGCCGGCGGCCAGCCCCACTTCGCGGCGCGCCATCGCGAAGCGCGTGACGGAGTCCATCATCAGCAGCACATTCCGGCCCAGCGAGCGGAAGTATTCGGCGATGGCGACCGCTGCATAGCTCGCTCGCAGGCGCGCCAGCGCCGGCTGGTCGGCCGTGGCGACCACGACCACCGAGCGCTGCATGGCCCCGGCCCCGAGCTGCTTCTCGATGAATTCGCGAACTTCCCGGCCGCGTTCGCCGATCAGCGCCACCACGTTGACGTCCGCGCAGCTCGTGCGGCACATCATCCCCAGCAAGGTGCTCTTGCCCACGCCACTACCAGCGAAGATGCCGATGCGCTGCCCTTCGCCCAGCGTGAGCAGACCGTCGATCGCGCGTACCCCGGTTTCCAGGACCCGCTCGATACGCGGCCGGTCGAGCGCACCGGGCGCCCGCGCCAGCAGCGGCATGTCGGTGTTCAGAACCGGTTCGCTCCGGCCGTCGAGCGGCATGCCGAATGCATCGATCACGCGCCCCAGCAGTGCCTCGCCGACGCGCACGCCCGACGGTTTCCCCGTGGCAACCACGAGACAGCCGGCCCCGACACCAGTGAGTTCTCCGAACGGCATCAACGTGATGCCGTTCGGCGTGGCACCCACCACTTGGGCCATCAACGTCGGCAGCCCGTGCATGCGACGGATTTCGCAGAGATCCCCGACCGCGACCGCAGGGCCATCCGCCTCGATTGCGAGGCCCGCGAGCCGCACCACCGTGCCGGTGCGCCGCGTGAGCGGGCAAGCGGCGATCGCCTCAAGAATCTCGTTCATGCGCTCGCCTCCCGGGCTCGCTGGCGCGCCGCGGCGATGGCGTGATCGAGCAGCTCGAGCTGCGTGCCGAGATTGGCGTCGATCCGTTCGCGGCGAGTCTCGACCCGGCAGCCGCCCGGCTTGAGATCCGCAGCCGCCACCAGCCGCACCAGGCCGCCAGCGCTCAGGCCCTGCGTCAGCCCGGCACTTTCCATCAGGCTCAGGTCCTCGGGATTCAGACAGATCGCGCGTACCTCGTCCATGCGCAGGCTCTTCGCGATCTGAGCGACGAAGGCGGCGATCGCACGCGGGTTCGCGAACTGCTCGCCGAGCATGCGGGCGACGACTTCGTACGCGATCCGCATACCGATCTGCTGGGCCTCGGAGAATTCCGTCGCGATGGCGCCCGACATCGCATCGATCGCACCGGCGGCTCGCTCGACGGCCTCGGCCCATGCCTGCTCGCCAGCGAGGCGCCCTGCCTCGGCACCGGCGATACGGCCTGCGTCGAACCCAGCCTGATAACCGGCTTCCCGCGCCTGGCTTTCGGTCTCGGCACGCAGCGTGTCGAGACGATGAGCGACCTCCTCCACCACGCGCGCCTCGACGTCTTCGTCCGGCGAGCACGTCGGCATGGAATCGATCACATCAACGTCGACGACGTCGGGCGCAACGGTCACGCCGCCGGGCAGCATCTTGCGGACCGACACCGTATCGATGGCCGGCGCTTTCAGGATCTCAACCATGTGCGCTCACCCGCGGGCCACCGCGTCGCAGCAGACCGGCGATGCGACGCGGCCATTCGCGCCAGCCTCGCTGCCTGCCCTGCTCGCACGCGGGCAATCGCGCACAGGTCTCGCGCAAGACGACCGCGTAGAGTTCCCTGGGCGGGGCCACTCGGCATTTCTGTGCGATCTGCTGCTGCTTGACGCTGCCCAGGCCGCGCAGCACGTCACCCGACCACGACCACGAACGCGAGGCAAGCAGGATAGCGATGGTCTGATACGGCTCGTTCGCGAGCACGAGGCGTACGTTATCGGACGTGCAATCGTCGAGCAGGCGCTCGAGCTCCTGCGCGTCGAGCCCATGATGCGAAGCACGCCTGCCCAGCATGTCCGTCACGAATGCGGCGTCGGAAGGGATACCGAGCTCGCGCGCCTCGCCCATCAGCGCCTCGAGCGTTGCCCGATCCTCGCTCGACAGCGTCCCCAGCATCCACTTCCGATCGTCGGCGTGCAACGCCCGCAGGGCGATGGCGGCCTGACGCAGTCCGCTGTTCAATTGGACACCTCGCCGGATTGCGCTTCGCCCGTCGAGATCCAGTGCTGGACACGTTTTTGCAGCAGCTTGCGCTGCCGGTCGTCGAGGCGGCCGACCTGGACGACGACCGGGCCTGCCACCGCACGCCTGCGCAGCATCGCGATGGGCACCGCACACGCCGCAAGTGCAACGGCGAGCCACCACCACCGCACACGCGCGAACGGCGACGCAGCGGCCAGGGCCGGCGCGGTCGGTGCGACCTGCGCGGCGGTCGGCATCGACGGCGCGGACACGTCCGCCCGGTCCGACTGAGATACCTGATCGATCGGATAGACGGCGATCGAATCGCCACGCGCATCGGAAAGGCCGGCAGCGTTCGAAATCAACTGCCGCAACTGGGCGGTATGGGTGGCATCGAGATTGGAACTGACAACCGCCGCGACGGCGATGCGCGTGATCGCACCGGGCGACGAGAGCACGTCCCGCACCTCGCGACCGACCTGATACTCCGCATCGCGCTGCGACGCACTCGCGGAAGCTTCCGGCGTACCGCTTCCGGGCAGCGGCGGCAGCGGCGCCGTGCCGGCGTCGCCGGAGTGACTCTCGCGCTCGCGCACCAGCACGCCCGCCGGGTGCGCCGCGCCCTGAGACGCGGCCGGCAGCACGCTGTCCGTCGTGGTGTGGACGCGGTCCATGTTCAGCGACACGTCGACGCTCGCGAAGGCGTGACCGGGCCCGAAGCTCTGCGCGAGCAAGGCATTGAGCTTGGCCGCGAAGTAGTCTTCCGTACGGCGCTTGAGATCCAGTGCGCCGCCTGCCCCCGCGCCGGACGCCCCCGACGGGTCGGGCACGCCGGACAGCGCCACGCCGCGCTGATCGGTGATCGTCACGTCGGCCGCGCCGATATCCGGCGCCGCCGCCGACACGAGCCGCTGGATGCCGACGATCTGTTCTTCGTCGAGCACGTGCCCCGGCTTCAGTGCCAGATTGACCGAGGCCTTCGGCCGGGTCTGGTCGCGTCGATACACCTGCGTGTCGGGCAGCACCAGCAGCACCTTCGCAGCCTGCACGCCATCGAGCGACAGGATGGTGCGCGTCAGCTCGCCCTGCAGCGCACGCTGGTAGTTGACGCGCTGCGTGAAGTCGGTCATGCCGAGGTCCGAATTGTTGAACACCTCGAAGCCGACACTGCCGTGCAGCGGCAGGTTCTTTCCGACCAGCTTCATGCGCGTGCGCAGCATCTGGTCCGACGGCACGAGAATGACGGAGCCGCCGGACTGAAGGCGGTACGGCACCTTCATCTTGTCCAGCTCCGCCGTCATCGTCGAGGCGTCCTCGTCGCCGAGCCCCGAAAACAGCACTTCGTAGTTCGGCTCGAACGTCCAGACCATCGCCGCGACGAATGCCGCGACCAAGGCCATCACCAGCGCCACGGACGAAGCCCGGGCCGCGACACTCGACTGTCGCCATGTATTGATCAGAAACATCGTCGTTCCGTCTAGATCGACATGCGCATCACGTCCTGATACGCACTCAGAATCTGGTTACGTATCTGCACCGCGAGCTGCAGGGATATCTTGGCTTCCTGCATCTGGATCATCACCTGATGCAGGCTGGCCGTACCGCCCACCGCGAGATCCTGCAGCCCGGCGTCGGAGCGCTGCAGCGCGGCGTTGAGCGACTCGAGCCCGTGGGTGACGATCTCGCCGAACTGGCCGTTGCCGCTCGCCGACGGCACGGCGGCCGTGGCCGCGACCGTGGCGGTATCCACCGAACCTTCCGCCGCCTGCAGCGGCATCACTTCGAACTGTTGCATGTCAGCCTCCGATCTCCAGTGCCTTTTCCGCCATCTGATAGGCGCCGTTCATGGCCACGACGTTGGCCTGATAGGCACGCACCGCCGTCATCAAACCCGTCATTTCCGTCACTTGGTCGACGCCGGGCCGGCTCACGAAGCCGGCGCTGTCCGCCGACGCATTCTTGGGATCGTAGGTTCGCTGAGGCGCGGCTCCCGTGGGCACCACCATCGCGACCGGACCGGCCAGTTGGTGTTGCACGACATGGCCGAACCCGTTCACGGCACGCGCGCGCACCGCCGCCACCACCTGCATGGGCTGATAGCCGGCGCCGCTAGACGACAGCACAGAGGTCGCATTCGCCAGATTGGCAGCGGTCACGTCCACGCGCGTGCGCTCGTATTCCATCCCGGCGGCGCTGATGGCGAAGGATTGATCGAAGTCCATTACTTGCCCTCGCCGAGCGCGATTTCCAGCTGGGAATACGATTCGCTGAGGCCCTTGGCCAGCGCCGAGTAGCTCAGCTTGCTCTGCGAGAGCGTGGCGAGTTCGGTATCCAGATGAACCTGCGTCACCACGGCACCACCCTGGTCCGTCTCCGCGCGCAGCTCGGGCGTCACCACCAGCGACGGATCGACTTCGCCAGTGTCGCCCAGCGAGCGACGGGCCTCGCCGAGGCGATCCTCGAACGACACCTTCTGCGGCCGATAGCCGGCATTGTCGACGTTGGCGATATTGGCTGCGGCCGTGTCGTGCCGCATGGTCATGGCATCCAGTGCCGCGGACACCACCTTAAGGGTAATGGGATCAATCATGGTCATGCTCCAAGGTCTAGGATCACTGGATCATCAGGTCGGCGTGCAGGGCATCCGCTGCCTTCATCGCCTGAAGAATGGCGATGATGTCCCGCGTATTGGTCTTCAACTTGTTCAAGGCGCCGACGAGTTCGGCCACGCTGTTGTGCTCGGCCGTCACGAGCACCGTATCGTCCTGCTCGCGCACGGAGATCGTCGAATTCGACACCGTCTGCGTGCGGATGCCGTGACCGAGCGACGTCACGAACGACGGCTGAACCACCTCGTTGTCCGTGACGATCGATACCTTCAGGTCACCGTGCGCGATTGTCACCTTCGATATCCTCACGTCGCCACCGGACACCACGATTCCGGTGCGCTCGTTGACGACGACCTTGGCGCGCGTGTCGGGCTCGATCTCGAGCGCCTCCAGTCGGGAGAAGAAATCGACCGGGTGGTCGCGATCGGCCACCGGCACGTCGATCCGGATGGCCTCGGCGTCGGTGGGCTCGGCCACATGGGTGGCAAAGCGCTGGTTGACCGCGTTCGCCACGCGCTGCGCCGTGGTGTAGTCGGGGCTGGCCAGCACGAAGGTGGCGAAGCCGTTCTGATCCAACATGTGCGCGCTCACGCCGTGCTCGACCGTCGCCCCGTTCGGCACCGCGCCCACGGTGGGGTGGTTCTTCTGCACCACGTTGCCGTTCATGTCGTAGCGGTAGCCGCCCACCGAAAGCGGCCCCTGGGCCAGGGCATAGACCACCGAATTCGCGGCCTTCAGCGGAGTGAGCAGCAGGTTGCCGCCGAGCAGGCTGCGTGCATCGCCGGCAGAGGTGACCGTCACGTCGAGCGTGTCGCCCTCGCGCGCGAACGGCGGCAGCGAGGCGCTGACCATGACGATCGCGACGTTGCGGCTCTGGATCTGCTCCGGCGTCACCGCCACGCTGAACTGTGAAAGCACGTTGGCGAAGGTCTGACGCGTGGTCTTGTTGGTTGGGGAATCGCCCGTGCCCGCGAGCCCGGTCACGATGCCGTAGCCCACCAGCGCGTTGTCGCGCCAGCCCGCGAACTTGCCGAGGTCCTTCATCTTCACGAGGTCCGCCGCGTGCAGCGCGGATGACAGCCCGAGCGCGATCACCGCGCTCGCGAAGTACGTTGCATAGCGCATCAGAAGCCCACGAAGTAAAGAAAGCGCGTCCACCAGCTCGGACGGGTACGTGAAGCGAGGTCGCCGTCGCCAACGTAATCGATGTGCGCGGAAGCGAGCCGCGTCGACGGCACCACGTTGCCCGTCGAAATGTCTTCCGGACGCACCACCCCGTCGAGATGGATCTTCTGTGCTTCGCCGTTGACCTTCAGGACCTGATCGCCGGCCAGCGTCAGTTCGCCGCTGGGCGCCACGCCGACGACACTCGTCGTGATCTGCGCAAGCAGCCGGCCGGATCGCAGGGTCTTGCCGCCGCCGTCGAAATCGCTTTCTCCCTGGATGCCGACACCTTTGGAATTGGGCGCCTTGACCGTGCCGACATTCAGGTCGGCTTCCGACTTGCGATGCGAGCTCGTGTCGGCACTGCTCGTCGCACTCGAGTTCTCGACAATCTGGACGGTCACGACATCGCCGACACGGAAGGCCTTGTTGTCGCTCGTGAATGCCCGATAGCCGTGCGGATCGAACAGGCTGTCCGCATTCGCCGTCTCCAGCGACACGAGCGCAGCGGCCAGCATCACACCATCACGAAGCTTCATTGCGCCACCTGCAATTCGCCTGGACGGATCACGATCGCCACGTTCTCTCCAGTCGCGCGGTCAGCCCTGACGCGCACCTTCTCGCCCACCGCTGCATCACTGAGCACCATCACGGTTTGCGCGATGCGAACCCCGCCCTCGGCGAGCGTGAGCGTCGCGCGCTGCCCGCGACGCACGGCCGGCAACGGAGCGACGTCGTGTCTGCACACGACGCTGCCTTGCGGCACCGCGCGACGGAACACCTGCTGGCGTGCATCGGCGCTCTGCGGATCGCAGGCGCCGGAAAATGCGTCGACCGCGACAGTCGACACCGAATTCTGATCAACCGGATCCATTGGCCGGACATCCTGTGAAGTTACGACTCTGCTTTCCGTTGCATGCAGATGGAAATGAAGTGGAACGAGTCGGATCACGTCGCCGCCTTTCAGTATCTCGACCCACACCGTGGAAAACCCCGTTAGCGACGGCGCTGGATCCAGCGGCCTGATGCGTGCCGTAACGGCTCCGGCCGGCACCTGCACGGAGTCGGGCAGCGCATCCGCGACCGCATCGCCATTGCCGTATTTCGATGCGAGCAAAATGCCGAGTTGCCGACGCGCTTCGGATTTGACGTCGGTCAGGTCGAAGAATTGAGACGCCGTCCGGATTTTCACGACGTTCGATCCCGTGAAGTCGATGCGACGCGTATCGCCCCCGATCTGCGCCGCGACGGCGCCGGCCACGGCGCTTTCCGGCAGCGTCTCCACCTGCGCGACCGACGGCGAGGCACCCACTACTACGGACGACAGCCGTCGCGCGAGCGCCGGGTCGTCAGCCGAGATGTCGGCGATCTCGCCCAGCGCGAAGTGTCCCGCCTGCACCACGGCATTGCCGCGGATCGACACGGCGATCCGGGCCTGCGCCATGGCGGCGCCGGCCGAGGCGAGGAACAGCATGGCGAACACGAGTGATCCAGCTTTCATCGGCGTGTGCCTTACTTTCTCAATCCGTTGACGATGCCGAGCATCTCGTCCGACGCCTGGACGAGTTTCGAACTCGCTTCGTAGGCCCGCTGCGCCACCATCAGATTGACCATCTCGTCCACTTCGTTGACGTTCGATCCCTCGAGATTGCCCTGGGCCAGCACGCCGGCGCCATCGGTGCCGGGCTGCGTCGAGATCGCCTCGCCGCTCTTCTCGTTCGGCTGGTACAGGCCGTTGCCCACCGAGGTGAGATCCTCCTCGCTGGAGAAGCGAACCAGATCGATCCGGCCGGCCTCCACCTGGCTGCTGTCGGTCGAGGTCGTCACGTAGACACGACCATCAGCGTTGATCGTCAGCGTCGAGACGTCGGTCGGTACGGAAATGTTCGCCTTCAGCGGATAGCCGTCCTGCGTGGCGAGCAGCCCGTCGTTGTTGACCTTGAGCGTGCCGCCGCGCACATACGCCGGCGTACCGTCGGGCATCGACACTTCCACGAATCCGTCGCCCTGCACGGCCAGATCGTATTGGGAGCCGGTGGAGTTCAGCACGCCCTGATCGAACATCGTGGCTTTCGACGCGATCGCGATACCAAGGCCGCTCGTGGCCTGCTGCGCGGGATCCACCGGCGGTTGGGCGGATACGCTCGCGTCGGATCCGACCAGATCGCGAAACATAACGCGGGTTTTCTTGAACCCGTTGGTGTTCATGTTCACCAGGTTGCTCGAGATCGTCGAGACGTTGTCCTGCTCCGCCTGTAATCCGGTGGCGGCGATATAAAGCGCATTCAGCATGTTTACTGTCCTCCCAGTTTTTCGATCGCGCTGCCCAGCATCTCGTCATACCCCTGCGCAACCTTCTGCAAACCTTCCGCGTGACGCATGATTTCCATCATCGACACCATTTCGGTTGCCGAGTCGACGTTCGAATTCTCGAGAAAACCCTGCTGGATACGCGTCGTGCGATCCTCGGTGGCGGCGGCTCCGGCGGCGAGCCGATACATCGCGCTTCCCACCGGCGTCAATTGCGCGGCCGCAACGTCGACGATCTTCAGTTGACCGACGGACCGTCCGTCATCGAGCACCGTGCCATTCGCGGATATCGTCACCTTGCGCGACGTGACGGTGATCGGCCCAGACACGCCCTGCACAGGCAAACCCACGGCGCCCACCAGTTGCCCACTCGCATCGATCTCCAATGCGCCGCGCCGTGTGTAAAACGGCTGCCCGTCCTGCTGCAACTCGAGAAATCCAGGCCCGTTCAGGCTGACGTCGAGCATGTTGCGGGTCGAGGTCACGGCTCCCGCCGTGACGTCCACGGCCGGTTCGTTCGGCAGGCGAGCCGACACGCCGCCGGCCCTGACCAGGGCCGACGAGAACGACGACGCGCCGGATTGCGGCAGCGTTCGCTTGTATCCCGGCGTCTGGATATTGGCGACGTTCGCGCTCACGGCATTCAGGCGATCGACGTCGTCGCGCAACGCGCCCAACACCTCGGCAATTGCATCGGTCATTCCTTACCTCGCTGTATTCGTCGTGTTGGTGTGTCGAAAACGGCACGTCTCAGGCGCCGATCGTGCAAAACGATTTCAATTCCATCGATCGCGGTATCTCGGCCACCGATATCACCCTGAGCTGTGGCAGCGCGCGTTCGGTCAGCAAGCGCAGGTGTCGACGGATGTCCTGCGAGCACAACAGGACCGGCAGCATGTTCTTTCTCAGCATCTGCTCCGTGCTTTGCGCCATCTTCTTCAGGAACGTGTCGGCCAATGCGGGGTCCATCGTGTGAAGCCGCTCTGCACTGCCGTTCAGCATCTGCGTGAGCCGGCTTTCGAGCTGCGGGTCGAGCGTCATCACCTGCAAGGCGGCGTTGCCGGAAAGCAGCGAATGGCAGATGGCATGTCCCAGACGTTGACGGACGAGTTCGGTGAGTTGCGCGATGTCCTTGATCTGGCGCGCGGAATCGGCCAGCGTTTCGAGAATCGCATCGAGATTCCGGATGCTCACTTTCTCGCGAAGCAACGCCTGCATCACCTTCTGGATGTCGGAAAGCGAGAGCAGCGCCGGCACCAGTTCCTCGACGAGCCCCGGTTGCGACTCCCTGACCTGACCGAGCAGCCGCTCGGTTTCCGCGCGCGTGAGCAGCGTCGATGCCTCCCGGCGCAAGGTTTCGGTCACATGCGTCATGAACACGGTGATCGGATCGATCACCGTATAGCGCGCAGCCATGGCAACCTGACGCGTCTCCTCCTCGATCCAGAGCGCGGGAAGGCCATAGGTCGGATCGCGCGTTTCCATACCGGCGATGCGCTGCACGTCACCGGACGGATGAATCGCGAGCAGGCGCGAAGCCACGAGCTCGCCCCGCGCGACCGGCACACCGAAGATCGAGATCTCGTAAGCCGCTCCCCCGAGCTTGGCACCGCTGCCGAACACGATGCCCGGCAGCACGAGGCCGCTTTCCAGCGCGAACTGCTTGCGGAACAGGCCGATACGCTGCTTGACCGGGCCGGATTCCTCCATCGACATGTCGATCAGGTCGGCGCCGACCGTGACTGACACTGCCTCGAGCGGCAGCAGCTTGTAGGGATCGGTGTCTCCGGTCGGCTCGTCGCCGAGCGCCGTGTTAGGCGCATCGCGGCCATGCGCGGCCTTCCTCGCGAACCAGAATGCTGCGGCGAGCACGAGCACGATCGACATCGCGGGCAGCACGGGAATGCCGGGAAGCAGCGCGAGACCGGCCAGCGCGCAACCGACCAGCGCGATCGTTCGCGGAAAGGCGGAAAGCTGACGGATCGCCATCCCGCTCAGGTTCTCGTCCGAGGCCGAGCGGGTCACGATGATGCCGGTGCCCACGGCGATCACGAGCGCCGGCACCTGGGTCACGATGCCGTCGCCGATCGTCAGCAGCGTGTAGTTCTGCAACGCCTGATCCCAAGGCAGCCCCCCCTGCACGACACCGACCACGAGCCCGCCGACGATGTCGACCAGCAGGATCAGGATGCCCGCGACAGCATCGCCCTTCACAAACTTCGAGGCGCCGTCCATCGCGCCGTAAAAGGCCGCTTCCTTCTCGAGGTTCTTGCGTCGCTTCTGGGCCTCGGCCTGATCGATGAAGCCCATGTTCAGATCGGCGTCAATGCTCATCTGCTGGCCCGGCATGCTGTCGAGCGTGAAGCGCGCGGCCACTTCCGACACACGCTGCGCGCCGCTCGTGACGACCACGTACTGCACCACGATCAGGATCAGGAACACGATGATCCCGATCACGTAGTTACCCTGAACGACGTACGACCCAATCGCACCGATCACCTTGCCGGCATCGCCCTGGGACAGGATCAGCCGGGTCGCAGCCACGTTCAGCGACAGGCGGAACAGGGTGGCGATCAGCAGCATGGACGGAAACGTCGAGAACTCCACCGGACGCGGGATGTAGAACGTCATCAGCAGAATCAGCAGCGCGAAGCTGACGTTCACGAGAATCAGCGTGTCCAGCACCGGCGTGGGTATCGGCGTGAACAGCACGAGCAGGATGCCCAGCACGATCACCACCAGCGCCAGGTCGGCATAGCGTCCGAACGAATGAAGTAGCTTGCTCATCGCCTCGTCACCCCTGGCTCGACAATGTTGTACCGCGTTGACGCGCGATCACCCAGACGACGATGCGCGCGACGTCGGAGAAGAGATCGATCGGGATCGGCTGACTGATGTCCAGCCGCTTGAAGAGCGCGCGTGCGAGCGGGCGGTTCTCGACGATCGGAATACCCGCGGCAGCCGCCACTTCGCGCATCTTCCTGGCCAGGCTCCCCGAGCCCTTCGCGACCAGCCTGGGTTCCTCGCCCGTGCTGCGGTCGTAGGAGAACGCCACCGCGATGTGGGTCGGATTGACGATCATGAAGTCCGCCTTCTTCACATGCTGCGCTGCCATGATGCGTTTGTACGATTCCAGGCGATGCTTCCTGATGCGGGCTCGGATGCGCGGATCGCCGTCGCGTCGCTTGACGTCGTCCTTGATGTCCTGACGGCTCATGCGCATGTCGCGCGCGAACTGGAATTTGGTGTAGCCAAGGTCGATCACCGCGAATATCAGCATGGCCGCGATCAATCGGCCGCTCAGCGTGCCGAGCGCCACGAACAGCTGATTCAGATATTCCCGTGGCGACAGCAGATCGAGGTTCGCGAATGCCGCCATGTAGTGTGTGCAGGTGTAGCCGAGAATGCATCCATAGACAGCAAGCTTCACGCTGACACGCGCGGCGTTGTACACGCCTCGAATCGAGACGATCCGCTTGAAGCCGCGCATCGGGTGCAGGCGGGCAAAATCCCATTTGAGCGGATGCAGCGAGAACGCAACGCCGGTGTGCAACAGCGTCGCCACTACCGCGATCACCACGAGGCAGGCGAACAACGGCGCAAGCACGACGAGCGCATGGCATACCGTGATCCTGACGAGCGTCAGGAAGCTGTCCGCATTCGATGCGACACGCCCCGCGAGCGTCAATGCGCTGGCTCCCGCCCCGAACTCCTCGAGCAGAATGGCGCGACCGCGCGCCCCCAGCACCGCGCACGCGCCGACCAACACCGCGATCGTGACGAGTTCGGGGCTGCGCGCCACCCGCCCTTCGTTGCGGGCCTGGCTCAGCCGATACGGCGTCGCTTTCTGGTCTTTCTCGGTGCCGGCCATCAGCGCCCCCAGGAGAAGAGGCTGGCGGTCGCGGCGTCGAACAGGCGCCGCGGGCCGTCGGGATCGGTATGCGCCCAATCACCGAGGGTTGCGAGACCGACCGCGATCTTCAGCGGCAAGCCGAGCGTGAACACGTTGATCTGCGGCATCGTGCGCGCGACGAGCCCCAGGCCGAGTTCGGTCAGCAGCAGCGAGGCGACGACGGGCGCCACGATCAGCAGCCCCCGCACGTACATCTGCCCACCTGCGCGAATCATCCATTCGATATCGAGCGCGGACGCCTGGTGACTTCCGGGAGGCCAGACTGCGAACAGATCGGCGACCGAGCGCAGCAATGTGTGGTGCAGATCCATCGAAAAGAAAAGCGCAACGGCCGCAATCGCGAACATGGACGAAAGCGCCGGCGTCTGTTGCTGCGTCGCGGGATCGAATACCTGTCCGATGCCGTAGCCTATCTGGATGTCCAGCAGCCTGGCGGCAATCGACAGGCTGGCGAATGCGGTCGACACCGCGAGCGACAGCAGCAAACCCGCGAATCCCTCTTCGAGCGCCATCGAAAACGCCTGGTCCATCTCCGCCGGCATCTTCACCGAATATTGCGGCAAGCCGAGCGCCAGCGCGCAGGACAGCGAGATGCCGAGCAGCATGCGGATTTGTCCGGGCAACTTGAATTCGGCAAGCAACGGCGTCGATATGAAAAGCACACCTAAACGAATCGCGATGAGAAGTGTCGTGAACACGAAATCCAGCGTGATCATGATTCGATCAGAACATTCCGGGAATGCTGGTCCACAGATTGACTGCGAACAGCGTGATCTTGTGAAGCATCCATGCACCGCACAACAACAGCGAAAATACCGCTGCGGCGATTTTCGGCACGAACGTCAGCGTCGACTCCTGAATGGACGTGACGACCTGGACGATGCTGACGACGACACCGGTCAGCAGCACCACGGCCAGCACCGGCCCGCTCACGAGCAAGGCGTTCCAGAGCAGCCGGGACATCAGATGAAACGCGAGATCGGCAGTCATGCCGGCACCTTTCCAGCAATAGCTACGTCGCGGCCGTTGGTCGCCCGGCTCTCTCGTCCAAAAATCGACTGGAGCATCAGTGGATATGCCTTGGGGTGAACCATCGGATTGCTGTTTATCTCGAGAAACCATGCGACGTTCGATGCATCGACCACGGCATCCAACGTGAACAGGCGTTCCCTTGAATCGATTCCGGCAATATGCTCCGCGCACACCCCCCCGGCATCGACGAACTGCCGCCGCAATTCGGCAGACAGCGTGTCCAACACGTTTCTGTCGGATTTGGCAACACGATCGAAAATCGACGCATGCCGATAATCCAGAAAGATACGCCGCCCCTTTTCCGAAACATTGCTCGCGGAAAAACCCTGATATTCGATGAATTCAGCGGACTTTTCGATGCTATAGCGATGATCGAAACTACCACGCGGCGTATT
The DNA here is from genome assembly GCA_030151225.1 of Burkholderia sp. Taxonomy (GTDB): domain Bacteria; phylum Pseudomonadota; class Gammaproteobacteria; order Burkholderiales; family Burkholderiaceae; genus Burkholderia. Next base: position 41,482 of record JASLEG010000163.1, read on the forward strand.
CGCGATCGACGCAAGCGTTCTCAATCCATCCGCCTGAATATATGGCCGGTCTATAATTTCGACGGCGACCAGAATCCCCGCCCAATACCATGCCTTCGCGCTTCTGCCGTCGATAAAAGCTTCTGCGAATTGCTCCGGGTTAAGTACCTGACTCCGGTCCTTTTCATATGGACCTGCCATATCCTGACCGAACGATCCACGACGGCGCTTGACGATGTAGTCGTTCGCGGCCGCTCCCGGGTCAATGCCTTCCGGCACTCGCAATCCCGCCGTTAGCATCAGATCCTTGAATTGCAGCTTGTCCGCCGAAACGTCCCAGCGCTTGACCGGATAAGGCATCCATCCGACGAATACCGATTCCTCGTCCCTGAATTGCTCGGTATACGCGAGACGGCCCTCGTGACGAAAAACGAACTTGGGGGCGAACGCGATCCTTCGATTTTTTTGCCGAATGGAAAGCACGAAGGAAAAGGGATTGACATTCCCTTCCGCCCCATTGTGCGACATCCACTCCCGCACCACGGCCAGGTGACGGAGAGGTGAAGCCAAGTAATCCACAACCAACCCCTTACATTTTATTACATATGTTTCAGAGGATGTTACCGAACACAATCTTTCTTGTAAAGCTTGTTTTTGAAACTGAAATCTTACTTCTTCATTTCGGAAAATAATACAAATGAAAAGATCCTTTCCATCGCGACTCCCGAGGTTGACGGCAGCAACATTAGCAATCTTTAGAGCCTTCCATCATTAAAGATTGCAAACTCATTTTGTTATGGGTTTGAGTTTTTCTGATATTAATTAAATACCTCCTTACACACGTGCAATTCATCACTCTGGTCGATGCACCATCCCTGACGGTCTCATTGAAAAACGAGATGAAAATTCACATCCATGGTCGATCCGGGCGATTGGAGGGCCAGCCATGCACGCTCGACAAATTTCGTTATCCGAATTACGCAAACCACTTTGAATCCCCGCCGGCCCGCGCCATGCGTTCCGGTACGGCCGCCCTTCAGCTCTCTCCACCGCCCCCGCCGCGAACACCCGCCTCACCGCCTTCGCCTCGTCGTAGTGCGTCTCCGCCCAGATCCACACCCCGCAGAACGCCTTGCTTAAGCTCTCGTCCAGTGGCGTCAAGCGGTAATCGACATGCGGCGGGATCACCGGATGCACGGTGCGGTGAACGAAACCGTCCTCCTCCATCCGGCGCAGCATCTGCGTCAGCATCTTCTGGCTGATCCCGACCACGACGCGCCCGAGCTGCGTGAAGCGCAGCGTGCCGTGCTCGTGCAAGGCCCTCGAGAATCAGCATGGTCCACTTGTCGGCCACCTGTTCGATGATGTCCTTCACCAACGCCGTAACGGCCGGATCGATCTGTTCGGGGATCGCCCCGTAGCCGCCCCCGGCCCCGCCTGCCCTTCTAGCCTTGTTCATTCGACACTCTCCTCCCGATGCGTATCAATCTTGTCGGTGCGCACTTCCCGGCATCGAGTATCAAATCTAGCGTGGCCGCGAGCGGCACGACAAAGCTTTCCTTCAGATAGCGATTGAACCGTTCGACCTTGCCCTTGGTCCTGGCTCGATAAGGACGACAGACTTTCGGCGTGAAACCGTATGTCTCGGCCAACGCAAGCAGTTGGGTGTTCCAGCGATTCCACACGTTGCCCAGGGACGGCTGCTGCTATCACGACGACGCAACTCACCGCGTCGAACACAATGTTCCGGTCGCGATCGCCCATCACAGCCGAGTTCGTTACAGGGCGCTGCCGAAGACAGGCCGTGATGACCTGCGGCCGCTCGGCCGCGAGGCCGGCTCTCGGATCAGCCCGGACGCCGGGCGCAGTTCAGCCTTTCGAGGACTGCCCGCCGAGGCTACGGACGCCCTGCAACACCGTCCGTGCCCCATCCCGGCGCCGTGCCCATTCCGCCATTCCCGCGCTGAACATGCATCGACGGCACATACTTGAAAGTGGACATTTGCAACGCCAGATATTAGGCTGCACCTGTCCCGAAAATACCTGATGTGAGGGATGTGTCGCCCGGAGCGCTCCAGGTTGGCATCGGCCACTCGACCGCCGGACCGAGAGGCTCGGGCGCCGACAGCGCGCGACACGAGCCCGGCGATGACGGGACGACGGAACCTGTCTGCATGCACCAATCCGATGCATCACGGAGAATCGAATGAGTTTGCCGGAATTCATCGAAACCAACCTGAATACGCTGATCGAAGACTGGGCCACGCATGCGGATGCGCTGTCGTCCCGCCGCGCCCAACTCTCGGACGCCGAACTGCGCGACGCGGCGCGCGACCTGCTCGTCCAGATCGCCCTCAACATGCGGCTGGACCAGTCCGCGGCACAGCGCGCGAACAAATCCCGCGGCGCGGAACGCGATGAGGACATCGACTTCGACAAGGCCGCCACGATGCATGCCGAAGCGCGTCTGCGCCACGGATTCGACATCAACGAGGTCATCGCGGAATATCGCGCGCTGCGTGCCAGCGTCCTGCGGCAATGGCAGCGCAGCGGCCAGCTGAACACCGCCTCCTTCGAGGAAATGATCCGCTTCAACGAGGCGATCGATCAGGGGCTCACCGTCTCGGCCCGCCGGTACGACGAACGCGCCGCCAGACTTCGGGAGCTGTTCTCCGGGGCGCTCGTGCACGATCTGCGCTCTCCCCTCGGGGTCGTCATGAACGCCGCCGAGCTGCTGCGTCGCGACACCGCGCTGTCGGCGATCAGCGGCACGGCGGCGGAACTGGTCCACCGCAGCTCGATACGTATCCGGCGCATGGTCGACGACCTGCTGGTATTCCAGCTCGCACGCCTCGGACAGGGGTTGCCCATCGACTGCACACGGCAGGACATGTCGCAGCTCTGCGACGACGCGATCGAGGAAACCCGCGTGCTCTATCCGGAAGCCGACGTCACGGCGAGTTGCACCGGCGATCGTCAAGGCACGTGGGATGGGGGCCGCCTCAGTCAATTGCTCGCCAACCTGCTGGCCAACGCAGTCAGATACGGCCGTGGCCGGATCACGGTCGAAACCTTCGGCGACGGCCGCTGGATGACCCTGAAGGTCACCAACGAGGGCGACCCCATTCCCGCAGACGCGTTTCCCACGCTCTTCGACCCGCTGACTCGCGCCAGCCCCAGCGTCGATCATCGCGGCCTGGCAGCCGGTGCGGGACTCGGGCTGTACATCTGTCGCTGCATCGCAAGCGCGCACGAGGGAAATCTCGAGGTGGAATCGACGCAGACGTGCACGACGTTCACGCTCGGCATCCCGCAGCACGTCGACTCTTGAGTTCTGCATCCACCTGCCCTGACGTCGCACGAATTCAACGCGGCCCGTGCGCGAGCCGCTTGCGCATCGCGACGCTCAGCCGTTGCCGAACGTCGTCGTACCCCTGCCACGGATCGCGCTCGAGCGCCGAGAGCCTCCCGCCCAGGTTCGCGATCGTCCATTGCGCGCCGCCGGTCGTCTTCGGCACCTCGTCCCAGGCCAGTGGCACCGAGACGCCGAGCCCCGGCCTCGCGCGCATCGAGTAGGCCGCCACGGTGCTCGCGCCGCGCCCGTTGCGCAGATAGTCGACGAAGATCAGCCCCTGGCGGTGCCTGGGGCCCATCGTCGCGGTGAAGTGATCGGGCAGCGTCGCGGCCAGATGCCGTGCGACGTCTCGCGAAAAATCGCGCGCGTCGTCCCAGGACGTGTGACGACCGATCGGCACGACCACATGCAGCCCCTTGCCGCCACTCGTCTTGCAGAACGAGGCGAGCCCGAGTTCGTCGAGCAGCGTGCGCAGCAAGCCGGCCGCGTCGATCATCGCGCGCCACGGCAAGGCCGGGTCCGGGTCGAGATCGAACACGATCCGGTCGGGCCGCTCGATCCGGTCGACCGACGCGTTCCAGGTATGGAATTCGATCGTGTCGAATTGCGCGGCGTGAATCAGCGCGGCCGCATCGTCGAGCGTGATCAGCGCTTCATGGCCGGGATCGAGGCCCGGATGTCGGGTGACGAACGTCATGCCCTGCCTGCCCGCGTGCTTCTGAAAGAACGACGGGCCGCCGACACCCTTCATGTACCGCACGAGCGAGACCGGCCGGCCCCGCAGTTGCGGCAGCAGCCACGGCGCGAGCGCCGCGTGGCAACGCACGAGGTCGAGCTTGGTCGCGCCGCTGACGGCATCGATCACGCGCTCGGGATGGGTGACGTGCACGCCGTGAAGATCGACGTCGCCGTGTCGGTCGCTGCGTTGTTTCGCCATGGTTCGTCGTTCCGGATGCGGGGCGGATGGGGCCCTTTCGCCTGCGCGCGGCGACGGCGAAGCGGTTTCTCGAACGATCCGCGACGCGGGCTTGTCGTCGCGCAGTGCGACGAATGCGGCCTGGCGCACGAGGCCGTCGGCCGTCCAGTTCGCGAATTCGCATTCGGCCACGAGCCTGGGCGCGACCCAATGCACCGCGCCGCCGCCGCGCCGCTCGGGTGGCGTCGCGAACGGTGTACGCGTGCGCTCGATGGCCTGCAACTGCTTCATGAGCGACGCGAGGGTGCGCCGATCGAAACCGGTGCCGACGCGACCCGCATAGCGCAGTGGCGCCCCGCCGGTGCCCGCGCCACGCCCGGCCGGCGTGTCGAACACGCCGAGCAGCAGCGCGCCCAGGCCTTCGCGGCTGCCCTGGGGATCGGTATAGCCACCGATCACGAACTCCTGGCGCCGTCGGCATTTGAGCTTGACCCATGCGCCGCCGCGTCCCGCCCGATAGTGGCTGCCGGCGCGCTTGCCGATCAGGCCTTCGAGACCCGCGGCGGCGGCGGCGGCGAGCAGTTCGGCCGGCTCGCCGTCGAGCGTCGGCGAGAGTCGGACATGGGGCGATGCCGTGTCGCCCAGGCACCGCGCGAGCCGCGCGCGACGCGCATCGAGCGGCAGATCCTGCAACGCCCGACCATCCAGATGCGGCACATCGAACAGGAAGAACGTGATCGCGCCGTCGTCGCCGGACGACAGGGCCCGCTGCAGCGCCGCGAAGCTCGGCGCGCCGTTCTCGTCGGTCACCACGGCTTCCCCGTCGAACCACGCGTCCCGCACCGGCAGCGCGGCAAGGGCTTCGCACTGCGTGCGGAATCTGTCGCTCCAGTCGTTGCCCTCGCGGGTAAGGACCCGCACCGTGCGACGCTTGCCCCTGCCGGAAATCCGGATCAGCACGCGGTAGCCGTCGAATTTCATTTCGTAGCGCCAATCGTCACCGGCGGGCGGCGCGTCGACCAGCGTCGCGAGTTGCGGCGCGAGGCGATCGGGCAAGGCCGCGCGGCGGCCAGCGGAGCGCACCTCGGCCACGACGTCGTCACGTGCCTTGATCAGCAGCCAGGTTTCCTGCCTGCCACGCCCGATCGAGCGGGTTCGCACCAGCGACCAGCGGCCGTGCAGTTTGTCGCCATCGAGCGCGAACGTGAGCTTGCCGTCGCGATAGCCGCGCCGGGCACCGGCTCGGCCTCCGTCCGGAATCCAGGTGCCGGCGTCGTCGATCCGCACGCTGCCTGCGCCGTAGTGGCCGGCCGGGATGTCACCTTCGAACGCGCCGTAATCCAGGGGATGATCCTCGACGTGCACGGCCAGCCGCTTGACGGCGGGGTCCGTGCTCGGCCCTTTCGGGATGGCCCAGGATTTGAGCACACCGTCGAGTTCGAGCCGGAAGTCGTAATGCAGATGCCGTGCGTGGTGTTCCTGCACGACGAAACGCAGCGCGTGCGGCGCGGCGCCGGCGGAGCGGGCACGGGCGCCGCTCGGCTCGGGCGTCGCACCGAAGCGGCGTTTGCGGCGGTAATCGGCAAGCCTGGCGGTGGCCATCGACCCTCCGGAGTCGGTTGGACGTCAGGCCGCGCGGCGCTTGCGCGTGTCGCCGCGGGCGGCGGCTTTCGCCTTAGCTGCGGGCGCTTTCTTCACGGCGGGGCGCCTGGCGGGTTTCGTCGTGGTCTTGCCGGCGGCGGACTTCGTGGCCTTCGGGGGTTTCGCCGCGGCCTTCCGCCCGGCCGGCTCGCCGCGCTTGCCGTCGAGGCTGCGCCGCAGCAGTTCGGTCAGATCGAGCACGTTCGACGGCTTGCCCGGCTTGCTTGCCGCCGGGGGCTCGATCGTCTTCGATTTTCCCGCCTTGATCTTGCGTTCGACGAGCGCCAGGATGTCGTCACGGAACGTGTCGCGGTAAGCGTCGGGAGACCAGTCGCCGGACATCTCCTCGATCAGCTTGCTGGCCATGCGCCGTTCGCCGGCACTCACGCCGGCCTTCCGCTTGCCCGTCCTGCCGGCCGACAGTTCGTCGAGCGAGCGCAGTTCCTCGTCCCAGCGCAGCAGGTCGAGCGCGAGCACCTCGCCCACCGGAATCAGCGCCGCCAGGTGCTGCCGTTCGCGGATCACCACATGCGCGATGCCGATCTTGCCGGTATCGACGAGCGCCTCCCGCAGCAGCGCATAGACCTTTTCGCCGTTGCGGTCGGGCAGCAGGTAATACGGTGTGTCCAGATACAGGAACGACACCGCGGACGCGTCGACGAACGTCAGGAGATCGATCGAGCGGGTCGACTCGGGGTTGGCCGCGCGAATTTCCTCGTCGCTCAGCACCACGTAGCGTTCATGCTCGTATTCGAAGCCGCGCACGATGTCCTCGCGCGGGACCTCGCGGCCGGTGCGCTTGTTCACGCGCCGATAGCCGATCGGGTCCATCGAGCGCCGGTCGAGCATGTGAAACGACGGCTTGACGGTTCGCGTGGCCGGCACGAGCTGCACCGGCACGTGCACGAGCCCGAAGCTGACCGCTCCTTTCCAGATCATGGCAGGCATCGCGTGCTCCGTGAATGATTGGGATGACATGCGGGTTGGCCCGTGGCACGCGCAGGCACGCGTTCCCACGGTAGACGGCGAACCGGCGCGCAAAGGTCGTGCCCCCCGCCAGGCGACCCGCGCGGCATCACGACTCGCCGTCGTGCCGGCTTCCCGGCAAGACCGACGACAGCACCTGCCGCGCCGTGTCCGCCACGACGCTGCGCTCACGCGGGTCCCCCTTCACCAGCGTCTCGGCGAAATGCTTCGCCTGCTGGAGCGTCACGTGAGGCGGCAGCGGGGGCACCTCGGGATCGCTCTTCACCTCGAGCAGCACCGGACGATCGGCGGCGAGCGCCTCGTCCCACGCCGCCGCGAGCTGCGCCGGGTCGTCCACGTAGATCCCCTTCAGCCCGATCAGCTCCGCGAACTTGTGATAAGGCACGTTCGGCACCTGCTGGGACGCGTCGAATTTCGGATCGCCCTCCATCACGCGCTGCTCCCACGTGACCTGGTTCAGGTCCTCGTTGTTGAGCACCATGCAGATCCAGTGCGGATTCGGCCAGCGCTTCCAGTACTTCGCCACCGTGATCAGTTCCGCCATGTTGTTCATCTGCATCGCGCCGTCGCCCACCACCGCGATCACCGGCCGGGTCGGATGCGCGAACTTCGCCGCGATCGCATAGGGCACGGCCGCGCCCATCGAGGCGAGCCCGCCCGACAGCGAGGCCATCATGCCGCGCCGGATCATCAGGTCACGCGCGTACCAGTTCGCGCACGAGCCGGAGTCGCTGGTCAGGATCACGTCGGCGGGCAGCTTCGGCGACAGCTCGGTGAACGCACGCTGAGGATTCACGCCGCGCCCCGGACTCGCGTCGGCCAGCGCGCGCCTGGCGAGCGTCTCGTGCCAGCGCCGGTTCCAGCGCGCGATCCGGTCGCGCCAGAGATGACCATCGCGCGCCTTCAGCAGGGGCAGCAGTTGACGCAGCGTCTCGGCGGCGTCGCCCACGAGGTTGACCTCCATGGGATAGCGCAGGCTCAGCATGTCGGCCTTCAGGTCGATCTGCACGCCACGCGCCTTGCCCTCCTTCGGCAGGAATTCCGCATAGGGGAAACCGGAGCCGATCATCAGCAGCGTGTCGCATTCGTTCATCAATTCGCTGCTGGGCTCGGTGCCGAGCAGGCCGATCGAGCCGGTGACCCACGGCAGGTCGTCGGGCAGCGCCGCCTTGCCGAGCAGCGCCTTTGCGGCGCCGGCGTTGAGCATGTCGGCGACGGCGATGACCTCGTCCGTCGCGCGCAACGCCCCGGCACCGACCAGGATGGCGACCTTCTCGCCGGCGTTGAGAATGCCTGCCGCCCGCCGCAGGTCTTCCTCGAATGGAACGACCTTGGGGGCACTATAGCCGACGCCGGAATGAACCGTGCCGTGCTTGCGCGGAGGCGCTTCGTAGGCGACTTCCTGCAGATCGTTGGGAAAGATGATGGCCGCCACTTCGCGGTCGCCGAGCGCAGTGCGGACCGCGCGGTCGACCAGATGTCGCGTTTGCGCCGGCACCGAAGCCTGCTGCACGAACGCGCCGGCTACATCCTTGAACATCGACTGCAGGTCGAGTTCCTGC
>JASLEG010000175.1 GCA_030151225.1 Burkholderia sp.
CGCCCGGCTGCCGGCGATGCCGCGCTGCGCCCGGCCGTGGCGCCCGCCAATCCGTACGCCTCGGGCGACGTGTTCTCGTCGGTGTTCGGCGCGAGCGCCGAGCTGAGCGAGTCGGCCACGCCGCGCCGCCTGTCCGATTTCGACGATGCCGACGACCTGTCGGACGTCACGCCGGCCGCGGCCGCGCCGGCCTACGAGAGCGCTCCGGCCGTCGCCCCGTCGACGCCGGCGCCGTGGCTGGTCGAGCACGCCCGCCGCCTGACGCGCCAGCAGGACGCGCTGCACGCGTCGGCCGCGGCCCCGGCCGAGACCGGTGCCGCCGATGTCCGTGACGGCCGCGATGCGCACGACGACGGTGCCACGCCCGAATGGGCCCGCGACATCGTGCGCAACGTCGCCGCGCGCCTGCCGGCCGATGCCGACGCCCAGGCGCAGGTCCGCGCCGCGCGTGCCGCCACCATCACCGGCGCCGCGAACCCGGCCCAGGCCGCCTCGCCGTCGGTCGCCAAGCTCGCCGAGCGCCTCGCGCGCGGCGGTGCGCCGGCCGCCGCGTCGATCGCCGACGAAGTGAATGCGCGCATCGAGCGCATCGTCAACGAGACGGTGATGAACGAGCTCAACGCGATGCGCGGCATGATGGAAGAGCAGTTCGCCGGCCTGGTGTGGGGCGACCGCCAGCGTCGCAGCCCGCTGCACGGCGCGCTGACCAAGCGCCTGTTTTCGGCCGGCTTCTCCGCGCAACTGGTGCGCACCGTGGTGGACAACCTGCCGGCCGAGATCGCCGCGGGCAGCTTCGACGGCGCCTGCGACTGGGCCGAGACGGTGCTGGCCGGCAACCTGCCGGTGCTCGACAGCGAGGACGCGCTGATGGAGCGCGGCGGCGTGTTCGCGCTGATGGGCCCGACCGGCGTGGGCAAGACCACCACCACCGCCAAGCTCGCCGCGCGCTGCGTGATGCGCTTCGGCGCGAGCAAGGTGGCGCTGCTGACCACCGACAGCTACCGGATCGGCGGCCACGAGCAGCTGCGCATCTTCGGCCGGATCCTCGGCGTGCCGGTGCACGCGGTGAAGGACGGCGGCGACCTGCAACTGGCGCTGTCGGAGCTGCGCAACAAGCACATCGTGCTGATCGACACGATCGGCATGAGCCAGCGCGACCGCACCGTGTCCGACCAGATCGCCATGCTGCAGGGGGCCGACTCGCGCGTGCAGCGCCTGCTGCTGATGTCGGCGACGAGCCACGGCGACACGCTCAACGAAGTGGTGCAGGCCTATCGCGGCGCCGGTCAGGAAGACCTGGCGGGCTGCATCCTGACCAAGCTCGACGAATCGACCAACCTCGGCGGCGTGCTCGACACGGTGATCCGCTACCAGCTTCCCGTGCACTACGTGTCGACCGGCCAGAAGGTGCCGGAGAACCTGTACGTCGCCACCCGCAAGTTCCTGCTCAAGAGCGCGTTCTGCGTGCCGCGCGACGGCTCGCCGTTCGTGCCGCAAGACGACGAACTGCCCGGCATGCTGTCGGCGCTGGCCGGCCGCCCGGGCGCCGGAAACCACGAGGTCTACTTTGGATAAACACATCACCGATCAGGCTGAAGGCCTGCGCCGGCTGCTGGCCGGCCGGGCGACCCGCATCGTCGCGGTAACCGGCGGCCCGTCCGGGGTCGGCTGTACCTCCACGGTGCTCAACCTCGCCGCCGCGCTCGCCGCGCTCGGCAAGGACGTGCTGGTGGTGGACGAGCGCTCCGACGCGGATTCCGCCTCGGCGACGCTGGCCGGCACGCGGGCGGGCACCGGCACCACGGTGCGCCACGAGGCGGGCTTCTCGCTCGTGGTGGCGGCCCAGCTCGCTCGCGACGGCTACGACGACGAACGCCTCGCCGCCTATCTCGACGGCGCGGCCGACATCGTGCTGGTGGACGCGCAGCGCGACGCCAACGGCGCCTTCTCGGCGCTCGCCCGGGCCGCGCACGACGTGCTGATCGTCACGCGCGTGGCCGGTGCCGCGATCACCGAGGCCTATGCCTGCATGAAGCGGCTGCACTACGCGCACGCGCTCGCGCAGTTCCGCGTGCTGGTGAATCACGTGCAGAGCGCGGCCGACGCCCGCACCGCCTACGAGAACCTGGCCGGCGTGGCCGGGCGCTACCTGACGGTGGCGCTCGAGGAGGCCGGCTACGTGAGCGCCGATCCGCTGGTGCCGCGCGCCCGCGAGCTCGTGCATACCGTGGTGGATGCGTTCCCGTCGGCGGCCGCTGCCCGCGACTACCGGCAGATCGCCGCCGACCTGCTGTACTGGCCGATGCGCTCGGCGCCCGCGTCGCGGGCCTATGCCGGCGTTCCGGCCATCGAACGGGGTGCGGCGCACGCCGCCTGACCCAAGGGTTATCAGGAGAGAGCCGATGTACAACGCTCAAGGAAAACTGTCGACGTCCGCGATGGCCGAGTCTGGGATGGGCCAGGCCGAGGTGCTCGCGAAATATGCGCCACTGGTGCGCCGCCTCGGCCTGCAGCTGGTCGCGAAGATGCCCGCGAGCGTCGATCTCGACGACCTGATCCAGGCCGGCATGATCGGCCTGCTCGATGCCGCGAGCCGCTACAAGGAAGACCAGGGCGCGCAGTTCGAGACCTATGCGACGCAGCGCATCCGCGGCGCCATGCTCGACGAGCTGCGCAGCAACGACTGGCTGCCGCGCAGCCTGCGCAAGACCTCGCGCGAGGTGGAGCAGGCCGTGCACCGCGTCGAGCAGCAGCTCGGCCGGCCGGCCAACGAGAGCGAGATCGCCTCGCACCTCGAGATGCCGCTCGGCGAATACCAGTCGATGCTGCAGGACCTGCACGGCAGCCAGCTGATCTATTACGAGGATTTCGACCGCTCCGCCGACGACGAGCCGTTCCTCGACCGCTATCGCGTCGATCATTCCGACCCGCTGTCGGCACTGCTCGACGAGCACCTGCGCGCCGCGCTGGTGGAGGCGATCGACCGGCTGCCCGAGCGCGAGAAGCTGCTGATGTCGCTGTACTACGAGCGCGGCCTGAACCTGCGCGAGATCGGCGCGGTGCTCGAGGTCAGCGAATCGCGCGTGTGCCAGCTGCACAGCCAGGCCGTCGCCCGCCTGCGGGCCCGCCTGCGCGAGCAGGCCTGGGTGGCCGCCGAGCACTGAGCCCGCCGGCGCGGCGTCGTGCCGGGGGCGCGTCGCGGTTTTCCGAAAATCGCGCAATCCCGCACGTGCCATGCGGGAATTCTTCGCGCCACTTTGCTACAATCCGTGCTCGTTTCCGAGGAGCGTTGCGACGGGCGCCTGCCCGCCAGGCTCGGAAATCTTCACCGCGCGGCTCCGGCCGCTCCTTGAACGGCGCTCACGTCACCAATCTTTGATCCATCAAGAAAGGAGGGCGTGATGAACGCCGTTATCGACTCGAATTCCCGGGATTACATCGTCGCCGACATGGCGCTGGCCGCATGGGGCCGCAAGGAACTGACGATCGCCGAGACCGAAATGCCCGGCCTGATGCAGATCCGCGACGAAAACAAGGCGGCGCAGCCGCTGAAGGGCGCGCGCATCGCCGGCTCGCTGCACATGACGATCCAGACCGGCGTGCTGATCGAGACGCTGAAGGCACTGGGCGCCGACGTGCGCTGGGCCTCGTGCAACATCTTCTCCACCCAGGATCACGCGGCCGCCGCGATCGTCGAGGCCGGCACGCCGGTGTTCGCGTTCAAGGGCGAATCGCTCGACGAATACTGGGAGTTCTCGCACCGCATCTTCGAATGGCCGAACGGCGAGTTCGCCAACATGATCCTCGACGACGGCGGCGACGCGACGCTGCTGCTGATCCTCGGCGCCAAGGCCGAAAAGGACCGCTCGGTCATCGCCAAGCCGACCAACGAGGAAGAAGTCGCGCTGTACAAGTCGATCGCCGCGCACCTCGACGCCGATCCGAGCTGGTACTCGACGCGTCTCGCCCACATCAAGGGCGTGACGGAAGAGACCACCACCGGCGTGCACCGCCTGTACCAGATGGAAAAGGACGGCCGCCTGCCGTTCCCGGCCTTCAACGTCAACGACTCGGTCACCAAGTCGAAGTTCGACAACCTGTATGGCTGCCGCGAGTCGCTGGTCGACGGCATCAAGCGCGCGACCGACGTGATGATCGCGGGCAAGATCGCGGTCGTGGCCGGCTACGGCGACGTGGGCAAGGGTTGCGCGCAATCGCTGCGCGGCCTTGGCGCGACCGTGTGGGTCACGGAAATCGATCCGATCTGCGCGCTGCAGGCGGCGATGGAAGGCTACCGCGTCGTGACGATGGAATACGCGGCCGACAAGGCCGACATCTTCGTGACGGCCACCGGCAATTTCCACGTGATCACGCACGATCACATGGCCGCGATGCGCCACAATGCGATCGTCTGCAACATCGGTCACTTCGATTCGGAAATCGACATCGCGTCGACCCGCAAGTACCAGTGGGAAAACATCAAGCCGCAGGTCGACCACATCATCTTCCCGGACGGCAAGCGCGTGATCCTGCTGGCCGAAGGCCGCCTGGTGAACCTCGGCTGCGCGACCGGCCACCCGTCGTTCGTGATGTCGAACTCGTTCGCGAACCAGACGCTCGCGCAGATCGAGCTGTTCGTGCGCGGCGAGCAGTACGAGAACAAGGTGTACGTGCTGCCGAAGCATCTCGACGAGAAGGTGGCGCGCCTGCACCTGGCCCGCATCGGTGCGAACCTCACGGTGCTGTCGACCGAGCAGGCGTCGTACATCGGCGTGTCGCAGGAAGGCCCGTTCAAGCCGAACCACTACCGTTACTGATCCCGCGTGCGTCGCGCCCCGGCCACCGTGCCGGGTGCGCGACGGCCAGCGGGAGCCGGGCCGCGCGGCCCGGTCTTCCTTCGTAGCAGGAGCCTCTCATGTCCGTCATCCTGACCTGGATCATCAACGCGCTCGCCTTGCTGATCATCACGTACCTGGTGCCCTCGATCCACATCAAGAGCTTCGGGACGGCGCTGATCGTCGCGGTGGTGCTCGGCCTCATCAACACGGTGATCCGGCCGGTGCTGATCCTGCTGACGCTGCCCGTCACCGTGCTCACGCTCGGCGTGTTCATCCTGGTCGTCAACGCGCTGTGCTTCTGGTTCGCGTCGTCGCTGCTCAAGGGCTTCGAGGTGTCGGGATTCTGGTCGGCCTTCTTCGGCTCGATCCTGTACAGCATCGTGTCGTGGCTCCTGTCCGCCCTGATCTTCGGCCAGCGCAACCTGGGCTGACGCGGATCCACTCCGAATCATGAAACCGATCGAACTCTCCCTCGAATTCTTTCCGCCGAAGACGGCGGAAGGCGTCGACAAGCTGCGCGCCACGCGCGCGCAACTGCTGCCGCTCAAGCCGAAATTCGTCTCCGTGACGTTCGGCGCCGGCGGCTCGACGCAGCAAGGCACGCTCGACACCGTGCTCGACATGCAGAAGGACGGCCTGCTGGCCGCACCGCACCTGTCGTGCATCGGCTCGTCGAAGGACAGCCTGCGCGCGATCCTCGAACAGTACCGCTCGCACGGCATCCGCCACATCGTCGCGCTGCGCGGTGACCTGCCCTCGGGCATGGGCGAGGTGGGCGAGCTGCGCTACGCGTCCGAGCTCGTCAGCTTCATCCGCGCCGAACACGGCGACTGGTTCCGGCTCGAAGTGGCCGCGTACCCGGAGTACCATCCGCAGTCGCGTTCGCCGCAGCAGGATCTGCAGCACTTCGCCAGCAAGGTGAAGGCCGGCGCGAACTCGGCGATCACGCAGTACTTCTTCAACGCCGACGCGTATTTCCGCTTCGTCGACGATGCCGCGCGGCTCGGCGTGGACGTGCCGATCGTGCCCGGCATCATGCCGATCACGAACTACACGCAGCTGATGCGCTTCTCCGAGATGTGCGGCGCCGAAGTGCCGCGCTGGATCGCGCGCCGCCTCGAGAGCTTCCACGACGACCGCGAATCGATCCGCGCGTTCGGCACGGACGTGATCACGGCGATGTGCGAGCGACTGATCCGGGAAGGCGTGCCGGGGCTGCACTTCTACACGCTGAACACCGCGACGGCGACGCGGGCCGTGTGCGAGCGGCTCGGCTTCTGAGTCGCGCGGCTTGACGATGAAAAAAACGGACCCCGCGGGGTCCGTTTTCCATTGTGGCGAGCGGTGCCGCCTGAGCGATCGCCCGCTTACAGCTTCTCGGCCAGGAACTGCAGCGTGCGGCCGTGCGCGAGCGCGGCGGCGCGCTGGTTGTAGGACGCGCGCACGTTGCAGTTGAAGCCGTGGTCCGCGTCCGGGTACAGATGGAACTCGGCGTTCGGGCGGCCGGCGAAGGCGGCCTTCACCTGCTCCACCTGCTCCGGGGCAATGCCGTGGTCGAGGCCCGCGTAATGGAACTGCACCGGCTGCGTGACGTGGTTCGCCACGTCGAGGTGGTTCTGGATGCCGCCGCCGTAGTACGCCACGATCACGTCGAACGCGCCGGCCGCGCCGGCCAGGTAGGCGAGGCGGCCGCCGAAGCAGTAGCCGATGCCGGCCAGCTTGCCGTCCACCTCGGGGCGCGCGCGCAGCGCGGCCGCGGCCGCCGCGATGTCGGCCGCGGCCTGCTGCACGTCGGTCTTCTGCAGCAGCTCGATGCCCTTGTCGCGGTCCGCGCCTTCGTAGCCGAGCTCGACGCGTGGCTGGGTGCGCCAGAACACGTCCGGTGCGAGCGCCACGTAGCCGGCCGCCGCGTACTGGTCGGCCACCGAGCGGATGTGGCTGTTGACGCCGAAGATTTCCTGAATGATCACCACGGCCGGGCCGCGGCCGCCCTTTGGCAGCGCCAGATAGCCGCCGAACGATTCGTTGCCGGTGGGGATGTCGATCCATTGCGAGGTCATGCGGGTCTCCAGACGGAAGAGGGGAGCGGGCACTCGCGACTGTGGCGCACCCGCATTGAAAATGAGCGGCGTCAGTGTGCCATCGTTCGCGCCTTGCTGCAGCGCGTCAGGGGTCTGTAGGCAAGACGCGCGCTGCGGCGCGGCTGCACCGCCGTCGATGCGCATCGATGCACGCGAATGCGAAGCGGCGCGGTGCGCGGCGCACTCGCCCGCACATCGCGCAATGCCCCGCGCGTTGCGCGCCGGAGAATTGTTTTCGGCCGAAGTCATTGATCCGAAACATTATCCGGGCATTAAACGATGCTGAATAAACGGACCTTTCGGCATCCAGAACGAATTAGCGGAAACCCTTAACCATCAAGGCTTCTCGCCATGTCATACAGGCTGTCGCGGCGTTGCGACATCGGTAGTGATCCCACTACGTCAAAAAGATCCCACAATTTAATTTGATCGCCTACACTTGCGCGCAAGTACAGCGATGCGACCGCTAAAAGCGTCCGCATAGTGTGCTTGGCCACGTGCATGACAGATGCGGCCGGCGAAACTCCAATGGTGGATACACCGGGGATGGAGCGGGGAACCGGCGATGGCATTTTTTGGATCGAAACTGGAGACTTTCCATGACTATCAAGATGCAAAAGCTGTTGCCGATCAGCGCGGCGGCGATGGTGTTTGCGGCGTTCGCGACGAACGCATCGGCTGACCAGGTTGTGAAGATCGGCCACGTCGCACCGTTGACGGGCGGCATCGCCCACCTCGGCAAGGACAACGAGAACGGCGCCCGCCTCGCGGTTGAGGAAATCAACGCGAAGGGCCTCACGATCGGCGGTCAGAAGATCACGCTCCAGCTCGACGCACAAGACGACGCGGCCGACCCGCGTACGGCGACCCAGGTTGCGCAGAAGCTCGTCGACGACAAGGTCGTCGCCGTCGTCGGCCACCTGAACTCGGGCACCACGATCCCGGCCTCGAAGATCTACAGCGATGCAGGCATCGTCCAGATCTCCCCGTCGGCCACCAACCCGGCCTACACGCAGCAAGGCTTCAAGACGGCGTACCGCGTCGTCGCGACCGATGCGCAGCAAGGCCCGGCACTCGCGAACTACGCACAATCGAAGGGTTTCAAGTCGGTTGCCGTGGTGGACGATTCGACCGCATACGGTCAGGGTCTCGCGAACGAATTCGAGAAGAAGGCGAAGGCGCTGGGCCTGAAGGTGCTGTCGCATGACGCGACCAACGACAAGGCCGTCGACTTCCGCGCAATTCTGACGAAGATCAAGGGCGAAAACCCGGACGCGATCATGTACGGCGGCATGGACGCCACCGGCGGCCCGTTCGCCAAGCAGGCCAAGCAGCTCGGCCTGCGCGCCAAGATCCTGGCCGGCGACGGCGTCTGCACGGAGCAGCTCTCGGATCTGGCTGGCGACGCATCGGCGAACGTGGTCTGCTCGCAGGCTGGCGCGGCACTCGAAAGGATGCCGGGCGGCGCGGAATTCCAGGCCAAGTACCAGAAGCGTTTCGGCCAGCCGATCCAGATCTACTCGCCGTTCACGTATGACGCGGTGTACATCATCGTCGACGCGATGAAGCGCGCGAACTCGGTCGACGCATCGAAGATCCTGGCCGCAATGCCGGCGACGGACTACAAGGGCGTGATCGGTGAAACCGTGTTCGACTCGAAGGGCGACCTGAAGCACGGCGTGATCTCCCTGTACGACTACAAGGGCGGCAAGAAGTCGTTCCTCGATCAGGTCAAGATGTAATCTGCTGAAGCAGAGGGGGTAAAGGGCGCCCGTCGCGAGACGGGCGCCCTTTCTTTTTGCGGGTGCCGCTCGAGCTGCTTTTGCCGCTTGCGCGGTGCGCTCAGAGCTTCAGCCGGCCGAACACCTTCGGCGCGACCACCGCCACCACCGCGGCGCACAGCGCCACCAGCCACAGCCCCGCCTTGAGCCCGGCGGCCTGGGCGACGCCGCCGATCACCACCGGGCCGAACATCAGCCCGAAATAGGCGAGCCCGGCCACGTGCGCGAGCCCCTCGGCCGGCGAGATGCCGGCCACGCGTGCCGCGGCCGCGAACAGCAGCGGCATCATGTTGGCGAGGCCGAGGCCCATCATCGTGAAGCCGATCAGCGCCGGCGCCGGATACGGCAACAGCAGCGCGGCCACCATGCCCGCGCAGGCGAACGCGGCGCTCGCGCACACCAGCTGCGGCGCGCCGAAGCGCGCGCGCACCCAGTCGCCGCCGAAGCGGCCGGTGGCCATGCCGCCCGAGAACGCCGCATAGGCCGCGCTCGCGAAGGCCGGCGTGGCGGCCACCACGTCGCGCATGTAGACGGTGGCCCAGTCGTACATCGCGCCCTCCGCGATCAGCGAGATCAGCGCGATCGCGCCGAGCAGCCACAGCGCCGCCGAGCGCCAGCGGTTCGCCGACCTGCCGTGCGCATCGGGCTCGTGCGGCACGTGCGGCAGCACCGCCGGGCAGGCGAGCGCGAGCACCACCGCGCTCGCCAGCGAGGCCAGCGCCAGATGCACGGCCGGCGTCATGCCGGCCGACAGTGCCGCGCCGCCGAGCGAGGCGCCGGCCAGGCCGCCGATGCTGAACATGCCGTGCAGCATCGAGATGATCGGCCGGCCGAACACGATCTCCACCGCGCTGGCCTCGGCGTTCATCGCCACGTCGAGCGTGGCCATCGAGAAGCCGAACAGCATCAGCACCGCGATCAGCAGCGGGTAGCTCGGCGCGACCAGGATCAGCGCGCCGAATGCCGACATGCCGAGCCCGCCCGCCAGGCACGCGCGCCGTGTGCCGACGCGCGCGATCCATTTCGCGTTGGTGGCCATCGCCACGATCGAGCCGATCGCCACCGCGAGCAGCGCGAACGACAGCAGCGCCGGGCTCAGTGCGAAGCGGTCGCGCACGGTGGGCACGTGCACGCCCCACGAGGCGTACATCATGCCGGCGACGAAGAACAGCGCCATGGTGGCGGTGCGGGCGCGCCGGCGGGCGGCCTCGGACAGGTCGCGATGGGCGGCGGGTTGGGGCGGCAGGGCGGAGGAGCGGTCGGACACGGTGAGCTCGGCAGCGCGCGGCGCGGCTTGCGGCAGCCGGCTCGCGACGATCGGGTTGTTTTCGAGGTGGCGCGCCCCGGCAAGCGAAGCGATGCGGGACAATGCGCACAGCGTCCGATTCTAGCGGAGCGTCGTGACCGGCGCGCTCGCCGATCCGGCGCGAGCACTCGTCCATCATCCAGGGGGGCCGCGATGAAGATCGATGCCGCATTGCCGATCCATCTGCTGCATCGTCGCCAGGTCGCCACGCTGGCCACGCATGCGCGCGATCCGGCCGGCTTTCCGTATCCCACGATCGTGCCGTATGCGACCGACGCGCGGCACCGGCCGGTGGTGCTGATCAGCGCACTGGCCGAGCACACCCGCAACCTCGCGGCCGATCCGCGCGCGGGGCTGCTGGTGGCCGAGGAAGTCGAGCAGGCCGCGGACGGCAACGAGGGCGGCGCCGTGCTCGAGGCGCAGCGCATGACGCTCGTGGGGCACGCCGTGAAGATCGACGACGATCCGCATCTCGCGGCCCGCTATCTGCGCTATCACGCCGACGCGTCCCGCTATCTCGCGCTCGGCGATTTTTCCTTCTGGGCGCTCGAGTGCGTGCAACTGCGTTTCATCGGCGGCTTCGGCCGGATGGGCTGGCTTGATGCGAGCGCGCTCGATCCGCTGCCGCCGTTGTCGTTCGACGAGGAGCAGGCCGTCTGGGAGTCGTATTCCGTCGGCCAGCACGGCGATCATCGCGGCCCGGATCTGCTTGGCGTCGATCGTCACGGGGCCGATTGGCGAATCGAGGGGCGGCTGCATCGCAGCGTTTTTGCCGAAACGGCCGTCGATGCCGATGCATTGCGCGATTGCGTACAAACTGCCGCAGCCGATTTTGCCGCGCGTGACGGGCGCCGATTCGGACTTTCTCAATAAAGATCGAGTTCGCCGCGATGCGCCATCGCCCTTTCGTGGTGCATGCGTTTTCAGTCGTTTTCATCGATCAAGCTATCGCCTGATGAAAACTTTTCCGCACACATCTTCTCCCGGTTGCGCATGCTGACAGCATGAATATATGAAGTACCGGCACCTAATCGATTGTGTCAATCAATTAAGTGGTAATTGAATTGTTGATCGGGCAGGCGCCGCCATGCCGATTAATCACAAACCTGCACATTTATTTGTGCAGGCGGTGATTCACACGTTTGATTTCTGTGCTAATCTCTGCCTCCATAATCCGAGGCTATGGTTACGTAAAAATGGGTTAGCCGGCTCAGACCGGTTCCGTTTAGTCAGAGAAAAGGGAAATATATGTCTTCTTACAAGGACCTTCTCGCGCAGCGAGAAAAGCTGGAGAAGCAGATCGAGGAAGCCAAGGCGAGCGAATATGCCGAGGTCCTCAATGATGTGAAGCAGAAGATCTCCGATTACGGCTTCTCGCTTGCCGAGCTCGGCCTCAGCCGTGCCAAGGCAGCCAAGGCCGGTGGTCGTGCCCGCGTCGGTGTCGCAGCGAAGTATCGCGATCCGGAATCGGGTGCAACGTGGTCGGGCCGCGGCAAACCGCCGCGCTGGATTGCCGGCAAGAATCGCGAACAATTCGCAATCTGATGCCGCAGGTGGCGTAAGCCACCGTCCGGAAACGAAAGAGCCATTCACCTCGTCTGCGAGGTGCGTGGCTTTTTTGTTGCGTTATCGAGAAAAACGGTGCCACATCGTGGGCGCGCAGTCTTCAAAATCGACCTTCCAATCCCGGTCGTATTCGTCTTGCCTGGCTTAAGACCGTCCGGTATCGTCCCCCAAGCACCTGATTTGCCGGGTTTTTCCCGATGCGTTCACGGTGCCCTGGCGAGCCGTTGATAGAATCTCGGAATTGCGGATCCAGCCGGCAATCATGGACACATTTACCGCCGACGCGCTCGATGCAGAAAAACATGCTGTTGCACGCAACAGTACCGGCGTCAGCATTGCGCTCAATGTGGTGTTGGCCACATTACAGATCGCTATCGGATTTATCGGACATTCCCAGGCATTGATTGCGGATGGTGTGCATTCGCTGTCCGACCTGGTCGCCGATTTCATCGTGTTGCTGGCCAATCGGCATAGCGACGCGAAACCCGATGCCGATCACAATTACGGCCATAGCCGATACGAAACCGTCGCGTCGCTGCTGCTCGGCGCGATCCTCGTGGCGGTGGGCGTGGGCATGCTCTGGCGGGCCGGCAACCGGCTCGTCGCGCTCGACACGATCGTGCCCGTGCATGCCGTGGCGCTGGCGGTGGCCGCGCTGGTGGTGGTGTCGAAGGAGGCGCTGTTCCGCTACATGCTGCGCGAGGCGAGGCGCGTGCGTTCGGCACTGCTGGTGGCCAATGCGTGGCACGCGCGCTCCGATGCGGCATCGTCGCTGGTGGTGGCGATCGGGATCGTCGGCAGCCTAGCCGGCTTTCGCCTGCTCGACCCGATCGCGGCCGCGATCGTCGGCTTCATGGTGGCGCGCATGGGCTGGACTTTCGGCTGGAGCGCGCTGCAGGATCTGTCGGACCGCGCGCTCGACGAGGCCGCGAGCGCCGAGATCCGCGTCCGGCTCGCGGCCACGCCCGGCGTGCGCGACGTGCACGAACTGCGCACCCGCAAGATGGGCGATGCCGCGCTGGTCGACGCCCACATCCTCGTCGACCCGCGCCTCTCGGTGTCCGAGGGGCACCGCATCGCCGAGGCCGCGCGCGAGCGGGTGCTCGAGGATCCGCGCGTGCTCGACGCGCTGATCCACGTCGATCCCGAAAACGACGGGCTCGCGCGCCGCGCCGCGCTGGCCCTGCCGCCGCGCGGCGAACTGATCGCGCGGCTCGACGCCGCGCTCGGCGAACTCGGCCTGCGGGCCACCGCCGTGCAACTGCATTACCTCGGCACGGGGCTCGAAATCGATCTGGTGGTGAAGGTGGAAGCCGAGGTGGATGCGCCCTGCATCGACGCAGCGGCGCTGCGCGAGCGGCTCGGCGCGCGGCGCATCGGCATCGCGCGCGAGCTGGCGGCCGATCCGCCGGCGATCACGCCGCCGGGCGACGTGCCGTGATTACAGCGGCAGCTGGGTGTCGAACTTGATCTCGCGCAGCACGACGCTCGTGCGCACCTGCGACACCGCGGGAATCTTGAAGATGCGCTCGTGCAGGAACACGTCGTAGGACTTGATGTCGGGCGCGACGATCTTGAGGATGTAGTCGGCCTCGCCGGTGGTGCTGTAGCACTCGGTCACCTCGGGGCAGGTGGCGATCTCGCGCTCGAACTGCTCGACGCCGCCCTCGTTGTGCCGCGTCAGGTGCACGTGCGCGAGCGCGCAGACGTGCAGGCCGAGCTTCTCGCGATCGAGCAGCGCCGTGTAGCGCTGGATCACCCCCGACTGTTCCATGTCCTTGATGCGCCGCCAGCAGGGCGTGCTCGACAGGCCCACCTGGTCGGAGATTTCCTGCACCGAACGGCGTGCGTCGAGCTGCAGCAGGCGAAGGATCTTCTGCGAAAACGAGTCGAGTATCACCGGCATCTCCCGAGGGCTGAAACGCCCTCATATTAGAGACGGAGAAATACCCGTGCAATCGATGTTGGGGAATCGAGCGGAATTTGCCTCCCGGCGCGGCAGCACGGGTAATTCATGCTGCCGCGCCGGGGCTTACTTGCCGCTGGCGCCGGGCATGTCGCCGGCCTTGTCGGCTTTCTCGGCCTGCTCGAATTGCGCCTGACGCACGCGCAGGTCGGCGAGCATGTTGCAGAACAGCGCGCCCTGCTCGATCGCGTCGTCGAGCGCCACGTGGGTGTGCGGATGATCGTCGAACCAGTGCTTCGGGAAGCGCGGCTTGATGGCCTTGCGATATGGCAGGCCGGTCAGCGCGAACGCGAGCGTCTTGATGTCGAGCGCCGACCACGAGAACGGGCAGCGCTCGGCGAACCGCATCATGTACCAGAACATGAAGGTGAAATCGAAGCCGGCCGGCATCGCCACGAACACCGGCTTGCCGGGCAGCGCCTCGACCCACTTCACGTACTCGACCAAGGCCGTTTCGGGCGCCTGCAGATCCTGGCGACACGCGGCCCAGGCTTCGGGCTGGGTCTTCCACCAGGCTTCCTGCACCGGGTGCGGCGCCGCGCCGGGCAGCGTCTCGAGGTTCGCCGAGAAGGTGGCGATCAGCTGCTTGTCCTCGGTGTAGGCGGCCGAGGCGAAGCTCAGCATCGAATGCGGGCCGGGAATCGGGCCGTCGGCCTCGACGTCGGTGCTGACGTAGATCTCGCCGCTCATCCGAACCTCCGGTCCGACACGAACGGGTTGGTGGCGCGCTCCTGGCCGAAGGTCGACACCGGGCCGTGGCCGGGCACGAAGGTCACGTCGTCGCCGAGCGGCCAGAGCTTGTCGCGGATCGAGCGCAGCAGGTCCTCGTGATTGCCGCGCGGGAAATCGGTGCGGCCGATCGAGCCGGCGAACAGCACGTCGCCGACGATCGCCACGCGGTGCGCGCGGCTGAAGAACACCACGTGGCCCGGCGTGTGGCCGGGGCAGTGATAGACCTCGAGCGTTTCGTCGCCGACCGTCACCGTGTCGCCGTCGACGAGCCAGCGATGCGGCTCGAACACCTGCGCCTCGCCCGAAAAGCCGAAGCGCTGGCCCTGCGCGGGCAGCTGCTCGATCCAGAAGCGCTCGTCTTCCTGCGGCCCCTCGATCGGCACCCCGTAGTGATCGGCGAGCGCCTTCGCGCCGGCGCAGTGATCGATGTGGCCGTGCGTGACGAGCACCTTCTCGACCTTCGCGTTCTGCCGCTCGACCTCGCCGCGGATCACGTCGAGATCGCCGCCGGGATCGACGACGGCGGCGCGGCCCGTCGCTTCGCAGACGATCAGCGAGCAGTTCTGCTGGAACGGCGTGACGGGAATCAGCGTGACTTTCATGGCGGCGGGGACGCTCTCTCGTTGGAACCGGAAGGCTCGATTGTACTGGCTCGGCCGCCGCGGCGTGCCGCAGCGCAGCACCGCAGCGTCCGGACCCGGAATCGGCCGGAACACGCACCATAGCGAGAATCAATCAGGGGGCCAGGGAGGATTCGGAGTCACCTTTCCGGTTTCTGTATAATGCCGTCCATTGTGCGCGGTTCCTCCGCGCGTTCCATGGGCGTTCAGGCACCGATCAAGCGTGCCGAAGCGCCGTCAATGCACTAGCCGCCGGTTCGCCGGCGGTGCATCCAGTACCGATCAATCGGTGCTCACGTCTTGTCCGGCCGGGCGTCACGCGCGCCCGCCGCGGCCATGCTGTCGCATGCCGGATGAGGCCTATGCCGCCGTTCCTGCGCGTTGGCCGTACGCGACGCGCGCGAACCGTTTTTCGGGTTCGATGGCGGCATTTGGGGTCTGGTCAGGCTGCCGGGGACAGGTTGCGCCAGACGTGAAAGCTAAACAGGACGGTCGCGGCGAGTACGACAGCCGCACCAGTGCAAGCCGCCAGCTCGCAAGGAGCTGACGCGTGCGCGCATATCCGTCCGGGCCGCTTTTTCAGCAGGTCGTGCGGCCCGCACCTATAGGCGACACGTCGATGAAATTTCGATTGCCGAGGCAACTCGGCTCAGTATTGCTGGTAGCCGCGCTCACCGGGTGCGCGATGCCGCCGAACGCCAACGTGGCGGACGGCAACGGCAACCCGGCGAAGGACGCGCTGCGCACGGCTTCGGCCGCCGCAGCCGACGATGAGGAAGGCAAGCAGGCGAGCTTCGATTCGGCGCTCGCCACGATGCCGCCCGCCGATACCGACGACGCCAAGCGAGCCTCGCTCGCCGACGCGAAGCCGATCGACGCGGCGGACGTGTCCGACTTCCGTCAGACCGGCCGCGCCTCGTGGTACGGCCGCGACTTCCATGGTCGTCGCACCGCCAATGGCGAGCGCTTCAACATGAACGAGCTGACCGCCGCGCATCGCACGCTGCCGCTGTCCTCGTACGTGAAGGTGACGAACCAGTCGAACGGCAAGTCGGTGGTGGTGAAGATCAACGATCGCGGGCCGTTCAAGCGCGGCCGCGTGCTCGACCTGTCCTATGCGGCAGCGAAGGTGATCGGGCTCGTGAAGTCCGGCACCGGGCGCGTGAAGATCGTGGGTCTGTCTCCCGAGGAGGCGCGCGTGGCGCGTGACGAGATGCTCGCGTCGAACTCGCAGCCACACTGAACCGCAGGCGCGGCGTGATGCCGCCTCCGGTTCGACCGATCCTGTAGCGCTCAGCTGTCCCCATGTCGCGGCGTGATGTCGATCACGCCGCGTGGTGTCGTGCGCGCCCCGCGCCGCACCAGAGTTCTCTCAGTCCGCTTCCTTCAGTTCCAGCGCCCGCGCGTACAGCGCGTTGCGCGATGCGCCCGTCAGCGACGCGGCCAGCTTCGCCGCGCTCTTCACCGGTACCTCGGCCAGCAGCAGTTGCAGCAGCGCGTCGTGCGCGTGCGGATCGTCCTCGCCCGTCTCGGCCGGCGCGCCTTCCACCACCAGCACGAATTCGCCGCGCTGCCGGTTCGCATCGGCCGCGAGCCAGGCTGGCCCTTCGGCCAGGGTGCCCACGTACACGTCCTCATGTAACTTGGTCAGCTCGCGGCCGATCAGCAGGCGCCGCCGCGGGCCGAAGGCCTGCGCGAGCGCGCCCACGGTTTCCGTGATGCGATGCGGTGCCTCGTAGAACACCAGCGCGTACGGATGCGCCTTCAGCGGCTCGAGCGCGGCGGCGCGCTGTTTGGCCTTCGGTGGCAGGAAGCCCGCGAAGGTGAACGGGCCGGCCCAGTCGCCGGCGACGCTGATCGCGGCGGCCGCGGCGTTGGCGCCGGGCAGCGGTACCACCGGCAGCGCGGCGGCGCGCACGGCGTCCACCAGTTTCGCGCCGGGGTCCGAGATGCCGGGCGTGCCCGCATCCGACACGTAGGCGATGCGCTCGCCGGCGCGCAGCAGCTCCACCACGCGGTGCGCGGCCTCGCGTTCGTTGTGCTGGTGTACGGCGATGAGCGGCTTCGAGATGCCGTAGCGCGCGAGCAGCTGGCCGGTGTTGCGCGTGTCCTCGGCCGCGATCCGGTCGGCCAGGCCGAGCACGTGCAGCGCGCGCAGGCTGATGTCGGCCGTGTTGCCGATCGGCGTGGCGACCACGTAGAGCGTCCCGTCGGGGTAATGCTGCGATTGGGCGAGATCGAGGAGGGAAGTCATGGCGGAAGGAACGCGCAAGCGCGCGGCGGGCGGAACAAGCCACGCATTGTGCCACGCGGGCGAGGGCGCGCCGCGCGCGCACCAGGAGCGACGCGAGGGCGAGCACGGGCGACCCGCGCCCACGCGCGTGGGCGCGCGTTTCGAGGCGCAGGCGCGGCGCTTTCTCGAGCGGCAGCGGCTCGTGTTCGTGGCGTCGAACCTGGTGGTGCGCGGCGGCGAACTCGATCTGGTGATGCGCGAGCCCGACGGCACGCTCGTGTTCGTCGAGGTGCGTGCGCGCCGGCAGTCGCGCCACGGCGGAGCGCTGGCCAGCATCGGCTGGCGCAAGCAGCAGCGCCTGGTGGCCGCGGCGCGCGCGGTGTGGGCGCGCTTCGGCGGCGCCAGCGCGTGCCGCTTCGACGTGGTGGCGTTCGAGGCCGGCCGGCTGGTCTGGCTGCGCGACGCGTTCCGCGCCGACGATGCTTGAGCGATCGCGTCCCGGTTGTTGTGTCGAGATGTAAAGAGCGCCGCGGTGGCGGCCCCGGAGTGCGGTAAACTCGCCGCACCCACGCTACCGCGCGGCTTTCCCCGCGCATTCATCCGGGTTTCACGCGATAGGACGATGTCAGTCGAACGTATTCAGCAACATATCCGCGACAACGCGGCGCTCGCGCACGAGGCGCTCGATGCGCTGTCGCTGCCGATCGCGGCCGCCGTCGATGCGATGTTCATGGCGCTCGCGAACGGCAACAAGATTCTCGCCTGCGGCGACGGCCCCTCGGCCGCGATGGCCGAACGGCTCGCCAATGCACTGGTGGGCGGCTTCGAGCGCGAGCGCCCGAGCCTGCCCGGCCTGGCGCTGGCCACCGATGCGAGCCGCGCCGGCCCGTTCACGGGCGGCGAGGCGGCCGACCAGATCTTCGCGCAGCAGGTGCGCGCGCTCGGCCAGACCGGCGACGTGCTGGTGGTGATCGATCCCGCCGGCGATTCGCCGCGCGCGCTGGCCGCGGCCGCCGAGGCCGGCGAGCGCGAAATCACCGTGATCGCGCTGGCCGGTCGCGACGGCGAACTCGCCGCCGCGCTGCGCGACACGGATATTCATATCGGCGTGCCGTCCGACCGGGCGCTGCGTATCCAGGAAGTCCATCTGCTGACCATCCACTGCCTGTGCGACGGCATCGACGCGATGCTGCTGGGCGAGGACTGATTCGAAGGAGAGCTTGTCGATGACTACCAGCCGCGTCGCACAGACGCTTGTGAGAACCACGCTGTTGATCGCCTTGTCGGCGGCCCTCGCCGCCTCGCTGCAGGGCTGCGTGCTGGCCGTGGCCGGCGCCGCGGTGGGGGGCGGCGCGCTGATCGGTACCGATCGGCGCACGCTGGGCACCCAGACCGAGGATCGCGAGATCCAGATCAAGGCGGCCTCGCAAATTCGCAGCGGTCTGCCCGACGAGGCGCACGTCAACGTCACCGTGTTCAACCGCCGCGTGCTGCTGACCGGCGAGGTGCCGAACAACGCCTCGAAGCAGCGCGCCGAGGAAATCGTGCGCGCCATCAACAACGTCAACGCGATCGTCAACGAACTCGCGGTGCAGCCGGCGGCCACGCTGTCGGATCGCACCAACGATTCGTACCTGGAAGGCCGGGTGAAGAGCGCGCTGATCGCCGAGAAGGGCATTTCCGCGAACGACTTCAAGGTGGTGTGCGAGCGCGGCAACCTGTATCTGATGGGCCTCGTGACCGTGACCGAGGGCAACGTCGGCGCCGACGTGGCGAGCCGCGTGCCGGGCGTCGCGCAGGTGGTCAAGGTGTTCCAGTACATCAAGCCGGCCGACGCGCCGGCGCTGTCGTCGTCGGGCGTGCCCGTCAGCGACGCCGGCGCGGCGCCGCAGGCGGCGCCGGCCGCGGTCGACGTCGGCCCGACGGTTGGCGCGGTGCCGGATTCGAGCGTGTCGTCGCAGCCGCTGCAGGCGCCGGCGCCGGTCTCGAATTCGTCGAACGTGCATCCGGGCAACGCAAAGGCGGTGGGGCAATGAGCGATCGTTTCCTTGCCGCGCGCGTGCTGCGTCGCGTGGCGTCGTCGGTGGCCACGGCCGCCGTGCTCGGCGCCGGCGTGTTCGGCAGCCCGGCCGCGCAGGCGGCCGACGACGGTCTGCGCGTGGCGCGCGGCAATGCCTGCATGGGCTGCCACGCCGTCGATCGCAAGCTGGTGGGCCCGTCCTTCAAGGACATCGCCGCGCGCTACAAGAACGATCCGGGCGCCGCAGCCAAGCTCGAGAAGAAGGTCAAGGATGGCGGCTCCGGCGCGTGGGGCGTGATTCCGATGCCGGCGCATCCGGGCATGAGCGACGCCGACATCAAGTCGGTCGTGAAGTGGGTGCTGGCCGGCGCGCCGTCCTGATCCGGGCTCGAAAGTTTGACGCGGCCGCTTGCCATCCGGTGATCGGCTTGTGTATGATCGATCGAATGTTGGGGGGGTAGCTCAGCTGGGAGAGCGTCGCGTTCGCAATGCGAAGGTCGGGAGTTCGATCCTCCTCCTCTCCACCAACGAATTCACACGAAGCCGGTTCCGGGTCAGCCCGAACCGGCTTCGTCGTTTGCGGGCTTAGCGCTTGCAGCGGCCTGCAACCCCGCCGCTTCTTCCGTACCTCGGCGTCTCACACCCACAGATCGTTCGCCACGGTGCGCTCGCTGCGCGCGCCGTCGCCGGTGTTCGTCACGCCGCGCGGCTCCACCAGCAGCAGCTTCACCTCGCCCAGCGCGTGCGGCTTGTGTTCCACGCCCTTCGGTATCACGCCCATCTGGCCCGCGCGCAGCACCATCTCGCCGTCGCCGGCCGGGCCGCCGCGAAACGTGATGCGCAGCTCGCCCTCGAGCACGATGAAGGTCTCGTCGGTGTCGCCGTGCGCGTGCCAGACGAATTCGCCGTCGAGCCGGGCGACCTTGAACTGGTAGTCGTTCATTTCGGCCACGACGCGCTGTTGCCAGAAGCCTTCGACGCGCGCGAGCTTGCCGGCCAGGTCGATCGTCTCGCACTGGCCGCGCAGTGCCGGCGTGGCGCCGGCGTTCGGTTGGGATGACATGCGGTTCTCCGTTCGCAATGAGCAGGAGTCGAGCGTACGCGGCGGCACGCGGCGCGTATTGAACGATCGTGGGACGAACGGCGGCGCGCCGGCGCTCAGCGGCCCGTCGCCAGTGCTTCCCGCCAGCGGCCCGGCGTGATGCCGAAGGCCTTGGCGAAGTGGCGCGTCATGTGGCTCTGGTCGGCGAAGCCCGCGTCGGCGGCCGCGTTCGCGAGGGGGCTGCCCGTCATCAGCAGGCGGCGCACCACGTCGAGCCGGCGCATCGTCAGATAGCGGTACGGGCTGGTGCCGTAGAAGGTGCGGAAATCGTGCGACAGGCTCCAGCGGTCGCGGCCCGTGGCCGCCTCGAGGCGCTCGAGCCGGATCGCCTCGGTGCAGTGCGCGCGCAGATAGTCGCGCGCGATGCGGGCCGCCCGATAGTCGGCCGTGCCGCGCAGGTCGGGCAGGCCGGCCACGGCGGCCAGCGCATGCGCAAGCTCGGCGATCG
This sequence comes from Burkholderia sp., assembly GCA_030151225.1. Classification (GTDB taxonomy): domain Bacteria; phylum Pseudomonadota; class Gammaproteobacteria; order Burkholderiales; family Burkholderiaceae; genus Burkholderia. The sequence continues at coordinate 20,694 of JASLEG010000175.1, forward strand.
CGCCGGCCTGCTCGAGCGGCTCGAGATCGCGCGCCATCGAGTCGAGCAGGGCGCCGGTGGCGGCCGCGAGTCGCGGATCGGTGGTGAGGCCGCCCTCGACGAAGGGCAGCGCGCGCCCGCCGAGCACGTCCTGGATCAGCGACGGCTCGAGATACGCGATCCGGTAGCGGAAGCCCTCGGCGGTGCCGGCCTGGCCGTCGTGCGGCTCGTCCGGATGCAGCACCAGCGTGTTGCCGGGCAGGCTGTCGCGGCGGTCGCGCCGGTAATGGAAGCACTGCACGCCGGCCAGCGTGCGGCCCACCGCATAGGTGTCGTGCCGGTGCATGCCATACGCCTTGCCCTGGAACCACGCCTCGGCGCGCTCGATGCCTTGCGCGGGATTGGCGCGCAGGATCCAGTCCGCGGGGGGCGAGGCGGGGGAGGGCGACATGATCGGGGGCGCGGGCGTGTTGGCGAGGAAGGGATTCGACGATTGTCGCACGCCGATTGCACGCCGATTGCATGCCGATTGCACGCGCTGGCCCCGCGCATTGTTTCCCGGGCTTTCGATGTGCCGTGCATCATCTTTCAAATGCAAATAATAACCATTCTCGTTTACGGTAAGATCGCACCCGTCCCGTGTCCGGAAGCCGGACGCGGGGATCGTCAATCACGCCAAACGGGGAGCAGCAGATGCAGTTCAAACGTCGTTTCGTCAGGGTCATCGTGCCGGCGGTGCTCGCAAAAACCAGTGTCGTCGCGATGGCGGACGCGCCGGTCGCAGCCGCCGCCAGCACGAATGCGGCCAGCGCCGCCACGCCTGCGTCGCAGCCGCCGCTGCTGCGCGAGCAACAGCTCAAGGCGATTTCGGTCACCGCCAATCGGGTGGGGGCGACCCAGCTGAGCCGCACGGCCGCATCGGTCTCGGTGATCACGAGCGACGACATCGACGAGAACAACGCGAAGGACATCAAGGACGCGCTGAAGTACGAGCCCGGCGTCGAGGTGCGCCGCCAGGCCTACCGGTCGTCGGGCATCACGGGCGTGTCGGGTCGCGCCGGCAACGAGGGCATCAACATTCGCGGGCTCGAGGGCAACCGCGTGCTGATGCTGGAGGACGGCATGCCGTTGCCGCAGTCGTTCGCGTTCGGTTCGGGCGCGGCCGGGCGCGGCGATTACCTGAACACGGACCTGTACGAGCGCGTGGAGGTGCTGCGCGGGCCGGCCTCGGTGCTGTACGGCAGCGACGGCCTGACCGGCGCCGTGAACTTCGTGACCCGGGACCCGAAGGATCTGCTGTCGATCTACGGCAAGCCGACCTATTTCTCGCTGAAGGGCGGCTACGATTCGACCGACCGCAGCTGGGGCTCGACGGCCACCGCCGCGTTCGGCGGCGAGCGCGTGCAGGGCATGCTCGTGCTGAGCGGCCGCCACGGCCACGAGACGGACAATCAGGGCGAGGTGGGCGGGCTCGGCGCGCGGCGCTCGAAGCCGGATCCGCTCACGTACAACAACCGCAACGCGCTCGGCAAGATCGTGTTCCGGCTCACCAGCCAGGACACGCTGAAGCTCACCGCGGAGACGCTCGACAACACCAACTCCAGCGATGGCCTGTCCCAGCTCGGCGGAGCCTATGCCTGGAGCGGCTACACGGCGAACCGCTACGTGACCGGCAACGACGTGCAGAGCAACCGCGTCAAGCTCGACTACGATCACCGCGACGAGTCGAATCCGTATTTTCAGCAGCTTCATGCTTCGTTGTACTACCGGAATGCGCAAACTCATCAGACGCTCGACATCGGTGGCGTGAACACGCGCGGTGTCGGCGCCAGCCGCTCGCGCGTCAACGACTATCGCGACAACATCGTCGGCGGCAGCGTGGTGGCCGACAGCCGCTTCGCGACCGGTGCGCTGAAGCATCAGCTGACCTACGGCTTCGACCTGAGCAGCTCGCACTACAGCACCGCGAGTGCGGCGGGCAGCGAATGGGTGCCGGGCGGCGACGGCTATCCGGAGGTGTTTCCGAAGACCACTCAGACGAGCTTCGGTGCCTACCTGCAGGACGACATGCGCTGGGGCCGCCTCAGCGTCGTGCCGGGCGTGCGCTTCGACTGGTTCCGCATGACGCCGCACACCGACGCGACCTACGACACGGCCGCGGCGAAGTCGACCAAGCCCACCACCGGGCTGACCGACAACGCGGTGTCGCCGCGCCTCGCGCTGCTCTACGAGATCACGCCGGCGTTCGTGCCCTACGTGCAGTACGCACGCGGCTTCCGCGCGCCGTCGGCGTACCAGGTCAACAGCTACTACAACCCGGCCGGCTCCTACGGCCTGTACTACCAGCAGGTCGGCAATCCGAACCTGAAGCCCGAGACGAGCAACACCTTCGAGCTCGGCATGCGCGGCAAGTTCGGCGTGGGCACGGGCCGTGTGAGCTACAGCGTGGCCGGCTTCGCGGGCCGCTACAACGACTTCATCGACACCGGGGTGGTGGGCGGCAGCGTGACCTCGGCCACCAATCCGTACACGGTGCAGTACGTGAACTTCTCGAAGGCCTCGATCCACGGGCTCGAGGCGAAGGCCGACTGGCTCGTCAACGACAGCCTCGAGGTGAAGGGCGGCCTCGCGTGGATCCGCGGCACCGAAACGCGCGACGGCGTGACCACCGGGCTCGACACAGTGCCGCCGCTCGCGCTCGTGCTCGGCGTGCGCTACACGGGCGGCGAGCGCTGGTTCGCCGGCGCCGACCTGATCTACAACTCGCGCAAGAGCAAGTCGGCGATGTCCGATCCGACCTTCTACTCCACGCCCGCCTTCACGATCGTCGACCTGCACGCGGGCTATCGCTTCTCGAAGCACGTCAGCGTGACGGCCGGCATCGACAACCTGTTCGACCGCAAGTACTGGGTCTGGAACGACGTGCGCGGCATCAAGGACAGCGACGGCGATGCGAAGATCGCGGCGCTCAGCGCGCCGGGACGCAATTTCAACGTCGGCATGAAGATCGATTTCTGATCGGCCGATTTCCAGTGACGACTCTGACGAGGATTCCGATGACGACCCTTTCCTCCCCCGACACGTACATCCATGATGCCGCCGCGCTGGCCGCGCTGCGGCGCGACTTCACCGCGCTGCGCATCGAGCGCAAGCTGCGCCACCGCGATGCGGCCGCCGAGCTCGGCGTCAGCGAAGGCGAGGCGCTGGCCGCGTTCGTCGGCGAGCACGTGGTGCGGCTCGACGCGCGTTTCGTCGAGCTGTACGAGGCGATGCCGCTGCTCGGCAAGGTGATGTCGCTGACCCGCAACGAGGCCGCCGTGCACGAGAAGACCGGCCACTTCGAGCGGATCAGCCACGAAGGCATGATGGGGATCGCGCTCGGCAGCGCGATCGATCTGCGCATCTTCTACGGCAAGTGGGCCTCCGCGTTCGCGGTGCGCGAGCCGGCGGCGGACGGCGCGTCGGGGGCGTCGGCGAGCTCGGGCGAGCGCCGGAGCCTGCAGTTCTTCGACGCGCACGGCACCGCGATCACCAAGGTGTATCTGCGCGCCGACAGCGATCACGCCGCGTTCGACGCGCTGGTGCAGCGCCACGCGGCGGTGCCGCAGGTGGCCGGCCTCGCGGTGACGCCGGCCGCGGCGCCGCCAGCGCCGCGCGCCGACGCCGAGATCGACGTGGCCGGGTTTCGCGCCGCGTGGGACGCGATGCAGGACACCCACGAATTCTTCGGCATGCTGCGCCGGTTCGGGTTGGCACGGCTGCAGGCGCTGCGGCTCGCCGGCGCGCCGCGCGCCGTGCCGCTCGCGGCGGGCGCCGTGCAGGCGCTGTTCGAGGACGTGGCCGCGAGCGGCGTGCCGATCATGGTGTTCGTCGGCAATGCCGGCATGATCCAGATCCACACCGGCGCGGTGCGCAAGCTCGTGCCGATGGGGCCCTGGCTCAACGTCATGGATCCGGATTTCAACCTGCACCTGCGCACCGATCGGGTGGCCGGCGTGTGGGCCGTGCGCAAGCCCACCGGCGACGGCGTGGTGACCTCGGTGGAGCTGTTCGACGCGCAGGGCGAGACGATCGCGATGCTGTTCGGCGAGCGCAAGCCCGGCGCGGCCGAGCTCGAGGGCTGGCGCGAGGCGGTGGCGCGGCTCGCCACGGCGGCCGGCAGCGGGGCGGCGGCATGAGCGCGGCGATCGAGGTGAAGGGCGCGGGGCGGCGCCGCTGGCTCGGCCGTGCCGGGGCGCTGGTGCTCGCGGCGGGCGGTGGTTTCGCTTCGGGCGTCGTCGGCGCCGCGCAGACACCGGCAGTGGCCGGCCCGCGCCGCGTGGTGGTGATCGGCGGCGCGCTGGCCGAGATCGTGTATGCGCTGGGGCGCGCCGATCGGCTGGTCGGCTCGGACACCACCTGCACCTATCCGGCCCAGGCGCAGGCCCTGCCGAAGATCGGCTATCAGCGCGCGCTGTCGGCCGAGAGCCTGATCGCGCTGCGCCCCGATCTCGTGCTCGCGTCGGCCGAGGCGGGGCCCGCGTCGGCACTCGATCAGGTGCGGCGCACCGGCATCGACGTGGACCTGTTCGCCGAGCGCCACGACGTGGATTCGGTGCGCGAGAAGATACGCGGCGTGGCGTCGGCGCTCGGCGCCGGCGAGGCCGGTGCCGCGCGGCTCGCGCAGTTCGACCGTGACTGGGCGCGGGTCGGGGCGGCCACGCCGCCGCCGGCGCGGCGCGTGCTGTTCGTGATGGATCCGGCGGGACGCCAGCCGATGGTGGCGGGGCAGCGCACGGCCGCCGACGCGATGCTGCGCTATGCGGGCTTCACGAACGCGATCGAGGGCGTGAGCGGCTACCGGACCCTGACCTCGGAGGCGCTGGTCGCCGCGCAGCCCGAGGTGGTGCTGACCACCGACGACACCTTGCGCGCGGCCGGTGGCGCACGGGGCCTGCTGGGCATGGCGGGGTTTTCGCTGACGCCGGCGGGGCGCGCCTCGCGCGTGGCCGCGCTCGATGCGCTGTTGCTGCTCGGCTTCGGGCCGCGGCTTCCCGAGGCGGTGCTGGCGGCCCGCCGCGCGGTGACGGCGGCGTGAGGCCGCCTGGCCTCAGCTCGCGATCACGGCGCGATTGCGGCCGCCGTGCTTGGCCTGATAGAGCGCGGCGTCGGCCGTCTCGATCAGCGAGGTGATCGAGTTGCTGCCGTCGGCGATCGTGCAGGCACCGCCGATGCTGATCGTCACGAAGCCACCCTCGACGCCGCCCGAATGCGGCACCTGCAGCGCGGCCACCTCGAGGCGGATCTTCTCCGCCACGAGCCGCGCGCCGCTGCTCGGCGTGCCCGGCAGCACCACGCCGAATTCCTCGCCGCCGAAGCGTGCGGCCAGATCGCCGGGCCGGCTCATGCAGCGCTGCAGCGCCGCGCCCACCTGGCGCAGCACGTCGTCGCCGGCCACGTGGCCGTAGGTGTCGTTGTACTGCTTGAAGCGGTCCACGTCGATCATCAGCATCGACAGCTCGGTGCCTTCGCGCAGGCTCTTGCGCCATTCGCCGTCGAGATAGGTGTCGAGATAGCGGCGGTTCGGCAGCGAGGTGAGGCCGTCCGACTGCGACAGCCGCTCGAGTTCGCGGTTGGCCTCGAGCAGCTCCTGCTGCGACTGCCGCAGCGCCCGGTAGGCGGTGTTCAGCTGCAGCAGGTTCACGTAGGCGCGCGAGTGGTAGCGGATCCGCGCGACCAGTTCGACGCGGTCCGGCAGCTTGATCAGGTAGTCATTGGCACCGGCCTCGAACGCGGCCTGCTTGATGCGGGGCTCTTCCTTGGTGGACAGCACGATGATCGGCACGTCGCGCAGCTCGGGCGTGCGCCGGTAGTGCTGCACGAGCGTGAGGCCGTCGATCTCGGGCATCACCAGATCCTGCAGGATCAGCGTCGGGCGGGTCTGGCGCGCGATCTCCAGCGCCTGGGTGGCGTCCTGGCAGTAGCGCAGCTCGATGGCGGTCTCGCCGGCCAGCGCCTGGCGCACCGCGGCGTGCACGATCGGCTGATCGTCCACCAGCAGCACGATCGCGGTGCCTTCGGCGGTCGTGGCCGTGGTCGCGGGCAGCGCGAGTCGGGCCGCCTCGAGCGCGGCGTCGGCGCCGGCCTCGTGAGTGTCGGGCCTGGGCGTCGGCGCGCCAGCCGGGTCGAATTCCATGCGTGATTCCTTCCGATTGCGAGATAGACGGGCGGCACCGCGCTTCCTGCGAGCGTTCGCGAGCCGGCTCCGGGGCACTCGGCGCCGGCTGCGCGCCGCAATTATTAACCAAGCCCGTTTTTATACAAAGGGTTTGGCAACCGTCGGGGGAGAATTGTAGGCCGCACGCGCGAAGCGCGCATGACACCGCGGGACGTCGAAATCGGCGCGCCGCACAGGGCTCATGCACAGGTCGCCGTGGACAAGGCCTGTGCGGCCGGCCGGGTTCAGACCGCGCAGCGCGCGAGGTGGTAGCGCAGCGCGGTTTCGTCGGGCTCGCCGTCGCCGCTCGCGGGCGGGTAGACCGTGATCGTGGTGCCGGCCGCCGCGTTCTGCTGCAGCGTGATGCGCCAGTCCTCGCTGGTGGCGCTCGGGCCGACCAGCAGGGTCGACACGTAGCCCTGCCGCTGCAGGCGCGCGCGCGACAGGCGGCTCGACAGGCAGCGCGCGATCTGGGTGGCGGGCAGGCCCGACGACACGTAGATCATGGCGCCGGCCGGGGCGCCGGCGGCCGCGGCCTGGGGCGAGGCGAGCGGGCGCGGCCCGCTGCTGCTGCCGCAGCCGGCCAGGGCTGCCGCCACGCTCGCGAGCAGCGCACAGGCCGTCATCTTGTGGGTTGCATTCATCGATTCGATCTTCTCTCGGGTGCAGGGTGAGCCGGGCATCGCGCGCCCGCGCGGGCCGGCGAGCGATGTCGGGGCAGGCTAGCAAGCGTGGCGTGGCGCGGGTGTTAAAAATTGTTTTTCGTCGGCATCTCGCGTACGATTCGCGCCCTGTCGGCTGCTCGTAAGCCGGCGGGCGCACCGGCGGGAGCCGGCGCAGCAAGGTTCGGAGGGCAGCAGCGCGGGATGCGGCAGGTGCGCCTTCACGAATCGTTCACATCGCTTACGTCTGGACATTCCCTTATGCGCACTTATCTCATATTGCGGATGCCATTCGTCCTGCCTATCGTTCGTGGTGGCGGCGCTGGTTTCGGGGAAAAAATTCGGGACAACCGAATATATGAACCAGCGATTCCTAAAGCCGCGACCGATCCGGCGCGAATTCCCGCGGCGCCGCAGCAAGATTTGCAACGGAGACAAATCACCATGAGCAGTGTCATCGAACCCGCGGGCCGCACCGGCGCCCCGTCGTTCCTGTCGAAAGAAGCGACCATCGCGCGCCCCGGCTTTTCACGCTGGATGGTGCCGCCCGCGGCGCTGGCCGTGCACCTGTGCATTGGCCAGGCCTACGCGTTTTCCGTGTTCAACGGCCCGCTCACCAAGGTGATCGGCATCACCGCGTCCGCGCCCGGCGACTGGCCGCTCACCACGCTCGGCTGGATCTTCTCGCTGGCGATCGTGTTCCTCGGCCTGTCCGCCGCGTTCGGCGGCAAGTGGCTCGAGCGCGTCGGCCCGCGCCGCACCATGCTGACGGCGGCCGTCTGCTTCGGCGGCGGCTTCCTGGTGTCGGCACTCGGCGTGTGGACCCACCAGATCTGGCTGCTCTACCTCGGCTACGGCGTGATCGGCGGGATCGGCCTTGGCCTCGGCTACGTGTCGCCGGTGTCCACGCTGATCCGCTGGTTCCCGGACCGTCGCGGCATGGCCACGGGCATGGCGATCATGGGCTTCGGCGGCGGCGCGATGATCGCCGCGCCGCTGTCGGTGTCGCTGATGAATCACTTCAAGAGCGCGACCAGCGTGGGCGTGGCCGAAACCTTCGTGGTGCTCGGCATCGCCTACTTCATCTCGATGACGATCGGCGCGTTCGCGATCCGCGTGCCGGCGCCGGGCTGGAAGCCGGCCGGCTGGGAGCCGCCGGTGCAGACCACCAACAAGATGATCACCACGCGTCACGTGCACATCGACCAGGCGCTGAAGACGCCGCAGTTCTACCTGATCTGGCTGGTGCTGTTCCTGAACGTGACGGCCGGCATCGGCATCCTCAGCCAGGCCTCGGTGATGATCCAGGAGAGCTTCAAGGACACCGTGAGGGCCGCGGCGGCCGCCGGCTTCGTGGGCCTGCTCTCGCTGTTCAACATGGGCGGCCGCTTCGTGTGGGCCTCGGCATCCGACTGGGTGGGCCGCAAGAACACCTATTTCATCTTCTTCGTGCTCGGCGCGGTGCTCTACTACTGCGTGCCGCAGTTCGCGGCAGGCGGCCACATCGCGCTGTTCGTGCTCGCCTACGGCGTGATCCTGTCGATGTACGGCGGCGGCTTCGCGACGGTGCCGGCCTACCTGGCCGACATGTTCGGCACGGCCTTCGTGGGCGGCATCCACGGCCGCCTGCTGACGGCCTGGGCGGCGGCCGGCGTGGCGGGTCCCGCGCTCGTCAACTACATCCGTGCGTACCAGGTCGCCAACGGCGTGGCCAAGGCCGACGCGTACACGATGACAGTGCACCTGATGGCCGTGCTGCTGGTGGTGGGCCTTTTCTGCAACCTGCTGGTGCGTCGCGTGGCCGACCACCACTACATGACCGACGCGCAGCTCGCGTCGGGCAAATAACCGAGCTTCACGGAGACCCACGATGACCGATCTCTCGACCGGCGGCGATGCCGGGCCGCATCCGACCAACAAGGCACTGCTCGCGGTGTTCTGGTTGTACGTGCTGATTCCGCTCGCATGGGGCGTGGTCAACACGCTCACGCAGGCGATGAAGCTGTTCCAGTAAGACCTGCGCCTGCGTACGACGGACGGGCGCGGCGCGGTGGCGGAAACAGGCAGTCCACACTTCCGACACAGTTGCCCGCCTATCAGGGTTTGCGACAGTCAACGCGGCGCGTTCCGGCCGCGTTTTACAGACAGCGACGGCAAGGTTTCGAACGGTGAGCGGCAAGGGCCGCGATCCACGATCCGGGCCGCGCCGATGCGGTGCGTTGCTGCTTGCCCGATCCGTCCGTCACCCAATTTATACGCAGGTACTGAATCATGAAGAAGCTTATCGTTTCGCTGGCCGCTGCCACGCTCGCCCTCGGCTCGGCTTCGGTGTTCGCCCAGGACGCATCGGCGCCGGCCGCCGCCTCGGCCCCGGCGAAGCACGCCAAGAGCAAGGCCAAGCACACGCTGAAGAAGCACGGCTCGGCCAAGGGCAAGGCGAAGGCCGCCGCCGCATCGGCCGCCGGCACCAACGACCAGGGCGCGCAGCAGTAAGCGCCGCCGGGCCGCCGATAGCGGCCCGTTCGCACGCTGTAAGCCGAGATCCCGTCCGCGCAAGCGGGCGGGATTTTTTTCATGGCCGCCCCGGCCCCGATCCGGTGCGCGCGCAAGCGTCGGCAGGATTCGCGCGGCTGTGCTTTACTTCGTCGCTTCGGGCAACCCGTTCAACGATCAAGGAGCGAAGCATGGATATCGGATTTGTCGGCCTCGGCGAAATGGGCGGCGCGATCGCGCGCAACCTGCTGAAGGCGGGGCATCGCGTGCGCGTGTGGAACCGTTCGGCCGACAAGGTCGCGCCGCTCGTGGAGGCTGGCGCGGAGCACGCCACGAGCGTCGCGGACGCGTTCCGCGGCGACGCGGTGTTATCGATGCTGGCCGACGACGCGGCCGTGCGCGGCGTGTTCGACGCGGCCCTGCTCGAGGCGGCGCCGCGCGGCCTGGTGCACGTGAACATGGCCACCATCTCGGTGGCGCTGGCCGAGACGCTCGCCCACGCGCATGCCGAGCGCGGCCTGCACTACGTGGCGGCGCCCGTGCTGGGCCGGCCCAACGTGGCCGCGCTCGCGCAACTGACGATCGTGGCGGCCGGCCCCGCCGAGGCGATCGACCTGGTGCAGCCGGCGCTCGACGCGATCGGCCGCAAGACCTGGCGGCTCGGCGCGTTGCCGCAGCACGCCAACGCGGTGAAGCTGGCCGCGAACTTCGCGCTCGCGTCCGCGATCGAGACGATGGGCGAGGCGGCCGCGATGCTGTCGGGGCACGGCGTGGCCGTCAGCGACTACATCGACGTGATCAGCAACAGCATCTTCCCGGGCCCCGTGTATCAGGGCTACGGCGCGATGATCGCCGAGCGCCGCTACGAGCCCGCGCTGTTCAAGGCGCGGCTCGGGCTGAAGGACGTGCGGCTCGCGCTCGAGGCGGCCGACGCCGTGTCGGTGCCGATGCCGGTGGCGAGCCTGCTGCGCGACAACCTGCTCGACGTGATCGCGCACGGCGACGGCGAACGCGATTTCGCCGTGCTCGGCGAGGTGGCAGCGCGCCGCGCGGGCCGCTGAGGGCGCCCTCGCGCCGATTCGTGGTGTCGGCGATTCCCGGCCCGAACATGCTGCTCGGGATGTCGCACGGCGCGCGCTTCGGCATGCGCCGCAACGCCGCCACGATGGCCGGCGCGCTGCTCGCGCTGGTGCTGATGTGCTTGGTGTCGGCTGCCGGCCTCGGCGTGCTGCTCGCGGCCTGGCCGCGCATGTTCGACGCACTGCGCCTGATCGGTGCCGCGTATCTGATCTGGCTCGGCGTGAAGGCCTGGCGCGCGCAGACCGACGAGGCCCGCGCGATCGACGCCGATGCCGCCCGGGCCGGCGCTGCCGCGGTGCCCGCCGCGAGCGACCCGCGCTTCACACCGCTCGCGTTGTTCCGCAACGGTTTTCTGGTGTCGGGCCGCAACCCCAAGGCGCTGCTGTTCTCGGCCGCGCCGACCCCGCAGTTCATCACCCGGCCGCGCCGAAGCTGCCGCAGTTCGCGGCGCTGCTGCTCATGCTGACCGTGTGCGAGGTGAGCTGGTAGCTCGTCTACTGCGCGTTCGGTGCGCGGATCGGCACGACGCTGCGCAGCGCGCGCGTGGCGCCTCTTCAACCGGCTCACCGGTGGGCTGTTCGTCGGCTTCGGTGCCGGCATGGCGCTGGTGCGTCACTGAACGCGGCCATCTTGCCGCGACAGGCTGTCGCACAGCTGAGACGTGGATGGCGCGTCGATCCGCGGCGTTGCGCCCTCGTCGCAATCGGATTGATCGTCGGTAATTCACGCCCGGCAAGGGTTTTCGGCGAAATTCGGAGCTTGCGGGGCGGTCCCCCGGGCGATCTCGCCGCTGTCGCGACTAGGCAACAACCCGCAAGGGAAAATCCTTATTTTCTGCATGGAAATGTTGCGATGCGACATCCGTTCCGCTATAGTTGGAACTGTCTCCTCCATGTCTCCTCTGATATGGATTCAGCCCGCCTCCTAGGCGGGCTTTTTTTCGTCCACGATTCCTGTACGTTCCCGCGTACATCGCGTTCCCGTCCTCCCATCCCCGTTCAGAACTTGTACGAGACCGCCAGGAAGCTGATGATCGGATCGGCCTTCAGGTCGCTCTTCGATTCGGCCAGCGTGGAGCCGTCGGCCGCCTTGATCGTGACCGTCGAGGTGGTCTTCAGCGGGATGTAGGTGACCGAGGCGATGAGCCCCCAGTGCTCGTTGATCGCGTAGGTCAGGCCCGCGTTGAACACCGGCTGCCACGACGACGAGGCCTTCGCCGACACCTGCGTGGTGCCCGGCTTGCCGGCTCCCGCCGCGAGGATCGCGCCGAGGTTGTCCTGCGTCTGCTTGATGAAGTTGTTGCTCAACTGCAGGTCGCTGAACCAGTTGTACGACACGCCGATCCCGAGGAACGGCCGGATCTTCGCGTTCGGCTGTGCGAAGTAGTACTGAAAGATCACGGCCGGACTCCACTGGCGCACGCTCTTGACGATCGGGTTCACCGCGTCGAGCCCGATGTTCTGCGTGCCGAGCGCGCCGGCCGGTCCCGGCGGCGTGATGGTGCCCTGGCCCGACACCTTGAACACCGGCGGCACGCCCGCCACCGAAGTCACGGCGATGTGATCGGTGAAGAAGTGGCTGATCGTCAGGCCGACCGTGTCGGCCGTGCTGGTGCGCAGGCCGGTGCCCGGCGAATCGAACTGCGAGGGCAGGCGCAGCGGCGTGTTGATCGGCGTCGGCGCCACGCTGGTGTTCAGCGTGGTGGTGCTCTGGACCGGCTGGACGTGGAACCAGCCGAGCCCGATCACGTTGCTGCCCGCGCTCTGCGCATGGGCCGCGCAAGGCCCGAGCGCGGCGGCGCCCGCGGCCGCCGCGCAAAGGATGGTCTTGTTCACGGTCAGGCCTCCCGGTTATTGGACGAATGCGCCGATCGTGAAATACGGCGTGGTCGCATCGTTGTTGTCGAGGAAGCCGAACACGCCACCCGTGAAGATGAACTTGCCGGTCGGCGTGGTGCTCGTCGCGCCGGTGTGCACCGAGGTGACGGTGCCGGGCACGGTCTGCGTGTAGTCCAGGTTCAGTGCCGTGGCGAGCGAGGCCTGCGAGGCGTTGAACGGATCGAGCAGGGTGGCCTGGCTGTTGACGAGCGCCGTGGTGCGGTAGTTGAACTGGCTGTCCACGCCGATGTATTCGCCGTTCTGCGAGCCGAGCGCGATCGAGGTCTGCGGCGCCATGATCGAGATGCCGGATTCGTCGTCGGCGGTCAGCCCCGGGATGCCGTTCGAATCGGGCAGCGGGTTCGGGTTCGCCACGCCGGTGCGGATCATGATCGGCACGAGCTGGTTGCGCAGCTTGCCCACGATGATGTAGCCCTTCGCCTGCGGCGTGGTGGCCAGCGTCGGCTTCACCTGCCCCTGGTAGTTGCTCGTCACGAACGCGCCGCTGCCGTCGGGCGAGGCCGTCAGGTTCGAGCCGGGCTGGCGGCAGGTGCCGGCGTAGATGCCGGTGGTGTCGCAGCGGCTCCAGGTGCCGTCGGCGTTGATCGTCACCTTCGCGTCGATCGTGGTGGACGTGAAGTTCTGCGACGGCACCTGGCCGTAGCCGAGCTGGCTGTAGGTGCCGGCCACGTTGGCGAGATTGGTTTCGAGCGTGGAGAAGCCGATGAATGGGTAGTACGGGAAGGTCGTGTCGGGCACCGCGCCCACGCCGATCACGCCCGCATACGAGATGCGCGCGCCCGGAATCGTGCCGCCCGCCACGCCGAAGCCCACGAACACACGCGCCGGGCGCGTCGCGTCGAGCGAGGCGCCGGTCAGCTGGAACGCGCAGGCGTTGAGCTTGGCCGTGGGCAGGCCGGTTTCGCGGGCCAGCGAGCCGCTCACCGTGGTGCCTGCGCGCGTCGGCGCGACGGTGCCGGTGGTGACCGGAATCGGCGATTCGACGTAGGTGATCTGCCAGGTCATCTTCGTGGTGTCGAGCTGCAGCTTGACGAGCTCGCCGTCACCGCCGCCGCCCGTGTACACCGTGCTGTAGTCGAGCGATGTCGGGCACAGGCCCGGTTCGGTCGCGGCCAGCGCCGCCACCGGCTTCTCGTCTCCACCCCCGCAGGCGGATACCAACGGCACGGCGAATGCCGCGGCCAGTACGAAATTCCGCTTCATGTTGCTCCTCCAGGATTGTCTCTTGTGTGTGGCGGCCGGCTCCCTGTCGGCCGCTTCATTGCTATGTCCGCGGCGCTGCCGCGCCGCGTTTCCGGCTACTCGCGCTCGGCCTCCGGCCCGCGGCGCTTGCCTGCGCATGCATCGAATTCCGGCCTCGATGCCGCGCCTGCCTGGCCGCCTGCCGGAGGCGTCGCGCCCCCGTTGATTCCGTGTGTTGCATCGGGCGCGCGGGCCGCGCTCGCGGCGCGCGTGTCGATCGTGTTCGTCGTGTCGCGCCGACGCGGCGGCCGAGCGGGTGCGGCGTCGACGTTCTGGAGAAGCGGGGCGCTTCGCGGTGGCGATGCCCGTCGTGGCGTGCCGGCCGGATCGGCTGGCGACGGAAGACGTGGAGCGAGGGCGTGCCGATGCGCGGCGCGGCTCGGGATCCTTCGATCGTCGAGCCGGCGACGCTCGCCAGCGGGACCGGCGCGATGGCCACGGCCGTCCCCCTCCACAAGGCGTATGACATGCCTTTGTCTCCGGTGTAATTGTGCGATGTAATTTCGCCGGGCCACCTCCGGCTGTCAATTGATGGAATCGTCTAAAAAGCGCGATTGAAACGGGATGCGTCCGAAAAAGCCTTTCAATGCAGGCGCATGCGGGCGAATTGAAACGAAATGAGTGTTTGAAAACTCCTTCGGTCACGCCTGCGCACCGTTCGAAACGCGCGCGCAACCTGCCGTTGCGGCTTGACCCAAAAGGCTCGCGAGGGCGATGTCGGGTGTATCCCTATGCGGGATTCTCATGATTGGGCAGCACCTGAAAATGCGCGCGATTTACGTGATTTCGAAAGATTGTCAATTCTCTTCAATTCGCGCATCGATGAATGCCGGGAACGAAAGCTGCATGGCGGTGAATCGCGAGTCGATGGAATCAATGGCGCATATTCATTTCGCGCGGGAAAACGCGGGCAACAAAAAAACCGGCCACGCGGGCCGGTTTTCGGAAGGAGCGAGGGAGCGCGCCCGAATCGGCGCCGGCATCAGTTGCTCAGGCCGCTGTCCTCGGCCGCGCCGATCGCGAGGTTCATGCACTGGATCGCGGCGCCCGACGCCCCCTTGCCGAGGTTGTCGAGTCGCGCGACCGTGACGAAGCGTTCCTCGTTGCCGAACACGAACAGGTCCACGCGGTTCGTGTCGTTGTTCGCCTGCACGTCGAAGAAGCCGTCGTCGAGATTCTCGGTGGCGTCGTACGGCGCCACGCGCACGAAGGCCTCGCCCGCGTAGTACTCGGCGAACAGCTGCTGCACGTCCTGCGGATTCACGCGCTTGGCGAGCTGGCCGGGCGTGAAGTACGTGGTGACGGCCAGGCCCTTCAGGAACGGCCCGACGATCGGCGTGAAGATCGGGGCGTTCGCGAGGCCGGTGTGCGCGGCCATCTCGGGCAGGTGCTTGTGAGCGAGACCGAGCGCGTATTGACGCGGGCTCGCGAGGCGCGGATTACCGCCGGCTTCGTAGTCGGCGATCATCTTCTTGCCGCCGCCGCTGTAGCCGGTGATCGAGTAGCTGTGCGCGGCGAAATCGGCCGGCACCACGCCCGCGTCCACCAGCGGGCGCATCGCCAGCACGAAGGCCGATGCGTGGCAGCCCGGCACCGCGATGCGCTTCGAGCCGCGGATCCGCTCGCGCTGCGCGCGGGTCAGCTCGGGCAGGCCGTAGGCCCAGTCGGCGCTGGTGCGGAACGCGGTGCTCGCGTCGATCAGCACGGTGCGCTCGTTCTCGACCAGTGAGGCCGATTCGCGCGAGGCGACGTCGGGCAGGCACAGGAAGGTCACGTCGGACGCATTGATGAGTCGGCGGCGCTCCTCGACGTCCTTGCGCTTCGCGTCGTCGATGCGAAGGATGTCGATGTCGCCGCGCGCGGACAGGTATTCGAAGATCTTCAGGCCGGTCGTGCCTTCCTGGCCGTCGACAAAAACTTTCGTGGTCATCTTGCTCTCACGGAATGGGGCGGCCGGCGCGAACGCCGGAAAGTCGCCATTTTAAGACGTCGCGCACGGGGCCGTAACCGGTCGCGCCGAAAAAAGCGGAATGCCGCCGTGGTGCGCCGCTTGCGTGACGGTGGCTTGAACGGCGGGGGAGAGCGGGGGCGGGACGTACTCGAGACGACCGTCGGATTCGACCCCGCAAGGACTGCAGGAGGGCGCGGGCGATCAGCGCTCGTCGGTCACGACGAGCCGCGCATAGCCGAGCGACGACACGTCGATTTCATGGTCGAACAGCTGCGCGGGGCGGCCCTGCACGGCGCGCAGCCGGTCGCTGTCGAGCGCGTGGACGGTGATCACGTAGCGGTGCGGCTTGCCGGGCGGCGGGCAGGGGCCGCCGTAGCCGTCGTCGCCGTAATCGTTGCGGGCCTCGGCCGCGCCGAGCCGGCGCAGCAGGCCGGAGGCGCTCGCGTTGGCGGGCAGGTGGGTGACCGAGGCGGGGATGCCGATCACGGCCCAGTGCCACCAGCCGCGGCCGGGCGAATCGGGATCGAACACGGTGATCGCATAGGCGCGCGTGCCGCTCGGGGCATTGCGCCAGCTCAGCTCGGGCGAGCGGTTCTCGCCGCGGCATTCGCTCCCGGCGTAGCGCTGGGCGGGGCCGACGCGGCCGCCGTCCTGCAGGTCGGTGCTGCTCAGGGTGAACGGCAACTGCGCGCCGGCCGGCGTCGTACCGGCGAGCGCGGTGGCCACGGCGCACGACGCCGCGAGCGTGCGCAGCGCGCGAGGCACGTGCGGCCGAGCCGATTGCCGGACTTGCCGCCCTTGCTGCCGCTTCTGCTGCCGAATGCCGAGCATGCCGCGATCCTCCCCTCACGTCGGCCGGCGCCCAGCCGGCACGAATTCGTGTTGCGACCCTGTGTAAGCGATGAGGGGGCAGTCTAGCATTGCCTGCGCTGGGGCTGGCGCGTCATGCGCCGATGACAAAACGCCCGCCAGGGCAGCGCGGCTGCCGTGACGGGCGTTCGGGTGACGGCGTGCGCGCCGCGAGGCGCGCGGCCGATCAGTCCTTCGGCGAGGTGGCGCCGCCGTGCGCGGCCGACCACTCGGCCGGCGCATGCAGGAATTTCTCGACCTCGTCGAGCGTCTTGGTCTCGAAGTAGCCCGAGGCCTTGGCCACGCGCAGCACGTCCCACCAGGTGGCGAGCGCGTGCAGGTCCACGTCGATGTCCTTCAGGACCGAGACGCTTTCCTTGAAGATGTTGTAGTGGAACAGCACGAAGCAGTGGTTCACCTCGGCGCCGGCGGTGCGCAGCGCGTTGATGAAGTTGATCTTGCTGCGGCTGTCGGTGGTCAGGTCT
>JASLEG010000394.1 GCA_030151225.1 Burkholderia sp.
GCCTGTGCCTGTCTGGAGCGGCGTCTAACCTCGACTTGCAATGCAGATTCTAGAATGGGCCTTTGGCAAGCGCATGACGCCGGCCGAGCGTCTACGCAAAAACCAGCGCATGCTCGACAAGGCGATTCGCGAACTCGACCAGACCCGCGTCAAGCTGGAGAAACAGGAGAAGACGCTGATACAGCAGATCAAGACGAGCGCCAAGAACGGGCAGATGGGGGCGTGCAAGATCCAAGCCAAGGACCTGGTGCGCACACGGCGGTACATTGAGAAGTTTTACGGCATGCGTAGCCAGCTACAAAAGATTTCCCTGCGGCTTCAGGTATGATCTTGGTCGGTTCTGGCAGCAGTTGCCGTATGCGCATACTGACGGGTGAACCAGACCTATCGAACGAACGAGCAGATGATGCAGGCCATGAAGGGTGCTACGATGGCATTGGGCAGTATGAACCGGTCCATGAACCTCCCTCAACTCCAACGCATCGCCATGGAGTTTGAACGCGAAAACGACATAATGGAACAGAGACAAGAGATGATGGATGACGCTGTTGACGACGCCATGGATGTTGGAATTGAGGAAGAAGGTGACGAGGTTGTTGAACAAGTCTTGGAGGAGATTGGCATCGATCTGAACCAAGCTGTAAGGCTTTACTCCTATCCCGTATCACGCTCGGTACGCAACATGACTGACTGTTGGAACAATAGCTTGGGGAGACGCCAACCGCCTTGGGCAACTCTGCCGTGTCCGAGGGCAAGATTGCGCAAGCCGTTGGGGCTGGCGGCGGCAGCGGTGACCCGGTCGACGACGACCTTCAAGCCCGACTCGACAGCCTTCGAAAGTAACCGGTTGCTGCTGCTGCTGCTGCTGCCGCTGCGGCTGCTACTTTATGACCAATCCGCGAACGAAATACTGAATGAGAAGCCTTGGAGTGGACCCCCTGCGGAACTCACAAGACTACGCTGAGCATGGGAAGAAAGAGGGGCGAATGTCTCTAATGAGGGGTCCAGATAATTCGAACGACGATGGTGCCCGAATGGGATCATCAAGCGGAGCATGTTATCATATATATGTGGAAGGGGCTTAGATGGGAGTGAGCCGTGTCACGTTTTCTGGTTGGGCGCAAGAGGTGTTGATGGCCATTATGATTTGAAGAATACACTTGCAGATATATTTACGCACGCAGAGGTTATCTGTTTCGATAATTGACCAGAGGGGAGCGTCTATTTCCGCTGTAGCCGGCAACGTGGAGCACCACGGAGACTTGTCTTTGTCTAGGTACAGTAGGATGGATATTGTCTAAGAGCGTGGCTGGTCCCCAAGTCTCGTCCTACAAGGTATTTACCGTCTCTTGTCTCTGATCGACAATGCGGTCTACACATGCGCATGCCACTGCTTTCCACCCCCCCGCGGCCTCGGTGATTCCCATGCTCGGCGATTGCGGCCGTACCAGGATCACCAGGGCATGATCCGGAAGAAAAGAAACAGCAACGAGATCAAGTGGACACACAGGGCTGCTAAGCAAGGCATTGATGGGGGCGCTAAGCTCCCCCGCGTCCACTAAGAGCGCCGAAGCCGCCGCCGTGAATCTGGCGCCTCCAAGCAGCAAGTCGCCGAGCGGGAGCCCCTTTGCGAGTCTCGAACACGCGGAGGCTCCTTTGCCTTGGAATCCAGGAATCCAGGGGGCGCACAGGCAGCGCAGCATTGCAGCAATGGGCTTGGGTGTCTTGCAGCACAGCATGAAGCAGCTGATGGGCGGCTACCGTATGTTACGTGGGATGGATTCGAGGTGACGTGAGAGCACACCGAGATGCAGCTGGACGCCCCTGCAAGGGTAGCACAGCTTATTGGGTGTTGACGCAGTGCTTGCTGGCTAATTCTCCCCGGAGGCGCTAATTAGCGGCCTAAAAGACGCCAGCATGAAATCCCATTGCTCAAAACGCAAGCATTGCCAACCACCAGATGAGCTTTTGCTTTTCCCTTCTTACTCGCCCATGTCAATTACTGTACTTGCGGGGAGACGATTCATCCGAGTCATTTTTTCAATTTTCTATTGACCTCGACTGATAAAAATAGAACTGAACCGAACCGAACTTGTCTGTGTCTGGTATGTACTGCTGAAATCCTGTTTGCCTCGAGTTGACTTGATTGTCCGCACCCTGGCCCCGAACATGCCATGCCGCCGTGCCCTCATCCCATCGTCATAAGAGGCAAAGCTGTCTTCGGATCCAATGTTTTGTTTGCCATCAACCACATCACGTCACATCACGTCCATCCCCCGTGATTCGCTGCCCCCAAACATTGAACCGTGTCCTCTGCTGTCTGGTGTAGCGCAACCTTGAACCCAGTTCAGTTGATCCGTTAGCGCCAGCAGCACTTGACGGCTTTGCTTTACAGGGCCCTGTCACCGCAAACCACCCGTTGACAGCACTAAGCATCAGCTGGCTGGACGGATGGATTTGGCCTCCCCGCCGTCCCCGCCCATGTCATCCATTTCTATGCCCCCTCCGATGCCCGAACTCTAAAATAGCACTGCTCTGATCGTTCATGTCCGGCAAAGCTCACTGGCACAGTCTCTCGACTTCTTGCGACGCCCCCTTAGACATCCCTGGAATTCGCATCGAATCACGGCTGCACTAGGCGCCTGGACCATCCAATCACGCTGCGTCCCCTTCGTTCCCCCACGAGCGCGATAACCATCCGCAACCCCGCGACGAAAGCTCTCGATAGCCCCAACACCCTTTGTTCTCGTTCTGCGACACTGACCTATACCTCCTCGTATACATCAACCAACCCCAAACGTCCAACTCCGGCCCCGGAAGTCTCCTCCTCCTCCACAAACTGGCCGGTAACAAGCGTCGCAGTCTCTCCTCTCACGGAGGAAGTCTGCTAAATAGAATGTTTGGCGGAGCCTCCACCAACTCGGCGGCCAAGTCTGACAACGATTCCAAGAGCGACGGCAAGTCGCCCTCGCCCGAGGCCAGCCCGACCACGGCGTCTGCGCTGCCCATCAAGAACGCGGACCAGGCGGCCAGCGGCGAGAAGCGCAGCGGCAATGGCAGCCCTCCAACTCGACAGGATACCGGCGAGAAGAAGCGCAGGAGTAGTGGCGTCAGCAGCAAGGCCAGCAGCCTGCTAGCTTCGGCCAGGAACTCGCTCAACTTCTCCCAGGTTGGTCGCTCCGGGTCCGACGCAAACGCTCAGACGCCGCTCCAGAAGCTCGGGAAGCAGGACCCAGCTCTCGCCGTGCCCCAGGGCCAGCACAACAACTCGGCTGGCGATTCGGTCCCCGGACCAAAGTCCACCTTCCGCGTCGGTGTTTGGGAGGATAGGAATAAGAAATGCCGCCGGACGATGGAGGACACGCATGCCTTTTTGTACAACTTCTTGGACACGCCGGCCCCTGCGGTTGACGCATCTGCCGGAAAGGACAAGTCAAGTAAGGACGACAAAGATGCCTCACAACGAGAGGTCTCCGAGTCGGACAACGGCTACTTTGCCATCTTTGACGGCCATGCTGGCACATTTGCTGCGGACTGGTGCGGCAAGAAGCTTCACATTATTCTAGAAGACATGAGACGAAAACACCCCAATATGCCGATCCCCGAGCTCTTGGACATGAGATTTTCAGCTGGCGACTCCCAACTCGAGAAGCTTCCGCTCAAGAACAGCGGCTGCACGGCCGCCATTGCCGTTCTTCGATGGGAGGACCGCGTGCCCAGCGATCGATCCGTCACCGGCTCTCTGGCCATTGCCCCAGCTGCCGCAAACGTTGCTGCCGGCAAGGTTTTGGCCAAATCGCAAGAATCAGAAAAGGAAAAGGATGGCTCATCAGAACCATCGCAGGCCGTCCCCAGCGAGTCTATAACGGCGAAGCTCAGGGGAATGGCC
>JASLEG010000267.1 GCA_030151225.1 Burkholderia sp.
CCCGCCGGCCGCGCACGCGGCGGCGGGCAGCGAAACGCGCGGCAGGACGACGGACGGCTTCCTACAATCAAACGGCCGTCCGCCGGAAAGACACGATGCTCCCACGAGGCACGACATGAATTCGACCGCAGACACCGTCTCCGCCGTGCGGGCCCGGCCGCCCCGCTCCGCCACGCCGTTCACCGTCGGCCTGGCCGGCATCGCCGCGGCCCTCGCCGTGCTCTGGTTCTCGCGCGACGGCACGCTGCTGAACGGCGCCGGGCGCGGCTTCGCGGCCTGCCTCGCGATCATCGTGGTGGTGGGCGGCTACGAGCTGCTGGTGGCCCGCGCCCATCTGCGCCCGAGCGCGGGCCTCGCGGCCTCGGCCGTGCGCCCGCTCAGCTTCGCGCGCGTGGCGATGCGGCTCGCCGCGCTCGGCTCGATCCACGCGGGCATCGCGCTCGTGTACTGGCTGCTGCCCGAATATCACGGCACGTTCTACGACCCGTTCTGGAACCTGTGCGCGATGCTCGCGCCGGTGTTCGCGGTGGGCGCGCCGCTCTATTTCGCATGGATGGACACGCACCAGCGCGACACCGACGACGCCTATCTGTGCTTGGCGCGCCTGATATTCCGCGGCGAGCGCCCCGCCAACTGGGCGCCGGTGCGCGAGATGCTCGGCGGCTGGGCCGTCAAGGCCTTCTTCCTGCCGCTGATGTTCGTCTACGTGTCCGGCAACGCCGATCACCTGACCGCCTCGCTCAACGCGATGACGAGCGCGCCGCAATCGCTGGCCACCTTCCGCTTCTGCTACGAGCTCGCGTTCACGATGGACCTGCTGTTCGGTTCGGTCGGCTATCTGTGCACCTTCCGCGTGCTCGACAGCCACGTGCGCACGGTCGAGCCCACCGCGTTCGGCTGGCTGATCGCGCTGATCTGCTATCAGCCGTTCTGGTCGCTGATCTCGGAGCGCTACATCCGCTACGAGGGCACGCTGTTCTGGGACAACTGGCTCGCGCCGGTGCCGGCGCTGCAGTTCGCGTGGGGCGCGGCGATCATCGCGCTGGTGCTCTGCTACGCGCTGTCGACGATCTCGTTCGGCCTGCGTTTCTCGAACCTGACGAATCGCGGCATCGTGACCTCGGGCCCGTATCGCTACCTGAAGCACCCGGCCTACGTCACCAAGAACCTGTCGTACTGGCTCGTGTCGGTGCCGTTCGTGGCGGCCGAGGGCTGGCGCATCGCGATCATGCACTGCGCGTCGCTGCTGGCCGTCAACGCGATCTACTTCCTGCGCGCGAAGACCGAGGAGCGCCACCTGATGCGCGACCCCGAATACCGCGCCTACGCGGCCTGGATCGCCCGGCACGGGCTGGTGGCGAAGCTGCGGCGGCGCGCGGGCTGACCCGGCGCGCCGCCGCTGCCGGGCGGGCGCCCGGCCGCCGTTCGAGGTTCAGCCGCGATCCACCGAGAACCGGCCCGGCCCCGTCACGGCCAGCAGCACGAGCCCGCCCACGATGCTGACGTTCTTGTAGAAGTGGATCATGTTCGCGTAGTGCTCCATGCCGCTCATGGTCCAGTAGTGATGGCCGATGAAGGCGGTGCCGAGCGTGTAGAGCGCGAGCAGCAGCGCGAGCGGCCGGGTCAGGAAGCCGATCGCGATCAGCACGCCCACCGCGAACTCCATCACCACCGCCACCACGGCCGCCAGCGTGGGCGCGGGCACGCCGGTCGAGGCCATGTAGCCGACGGTGCCCGAGAAGCCGCTCAGCTTCTGGACGCCGAACAGCACGAACAACACCACCAACAGCACGCGCGCCACCAGCAGCACGCCGTCCTTCTGTCCATCCAGGGAAAAGTTGCGCATCGCACACCTCCGTATCACTTGTTTAGTCATGCAGACCGATTGCGACGGATCCCGTCACATCGGAAGGCGCGCCGCGCGCGCATCGGGCCGCGCGGCGCGACGGGATCAGGCCCAGTCGGTGGTGGTTTCGATCGGGCGCAGGTCGAACACCAGCACCTCGGCATCGTGCCCGTTGGCGAACACCAGCGACTGCTCGCCGCGAATCCGCGCGCCGTCGCCCTCGCCGAGCGCGGTGCCGTTCACGCTGACGCTGCCGCGTGCCACGTGCACGTAGGCATGGCGATCGGCGGGCAGCACGAGCGTGGCGGTTTCGTCGCCGTCGAACAGGCCGGCGAAGATCCGCGTGTCCTGACGGATCGCGAGCGAGCCGTCGGTGCCGTCGGGCGACACCACCAGGCGCAGCGTGCCGCGCTTGTCGGCGGCCGGGATGTTGGCCTGCTGGTAACGCGGCTGCGCGCCCTTCTCGGCCGGCCCGATCCAGATCTGCAGGAAGTGCACGAGCGCGTCCTTCGAATGGTTGAACTCGCTGTGCGCCACGCCCGTGCCGGCGCTCATCAGCTGCACGTCGCCGGGCACGATCACCGAGCCGGTGCCCATCGAATCCTTGTGTTCGAGCGCGCCCTCGAGCACGTAGGACATGATCTCCATGTCGCGGTGCGGATGCGTGCCGAAACCGCGGCCCGGGGCGACGCGATCGTCGTTGATCACCAGCAGGTCCGAGAAGCCGACCTGCTGCGGATCGTAGTAGTTCGCGAACGAGAACGTGTGACGGGAGCTGAGCCAGCCATGTTCGGCACGGCCGCGGGCGTTGGCGTCTCTGACTTCGATCATGAGGGTTCTCCGGTGGATCGCGCCGCGCCCCATTGGTGCGGCGTCGATCGATGGGATGCATCTTAGGTCAACCGAATCGATAGATAAATCGCCTGTGCGATAATCATCGTCCCGTTCTGGTGGACAATCAAAACGCCCCCATGCAACTCGACGACCTGCGCATCTTCATCGCCACGGTGGACGCCGGCAGCTTCACGGCGGCCGCCGACAAGCTCTCGCTGTCCAAGCAGTTCGTGAGCCGGCGGATGGCCGCGCTCGAGGCCGCGCTGCACGTGCGGCTGCTGAACCGCAACACGCGCAAGCTGGCCGTGACCGAGTCGGGGCAGGCGTTCTACGCGCATGCGCAGCGCATCCTGGCCGAGGTCGCGCAGGCCGAGGAGGCGATGTCGGCGCGCCGCACCGAGCTGCACGGTTCGCTGAAGATCAGCGCGCCGATGTCGTTTGGCATGAGCCATCTGTCGCCGCTGCTCGCCGAATTCCTGGCCGCGCATCCGGCGGTGCGGCTCGACGTGGAGCTCGGCGACCGGCGCGTGGACCTGATCGGCGAGGGCTTCGACCTGGCGCTGCGGATCGGCGCGCTGGCCGATTCCACGCTGGTGGCGCGCACGCTCGGCACGCTGCGGATGGTGGCCTGCTGCAGCCCCGTGTACCGGCAGCAGCACGGCGAACCGGACACGCCGGCCGAGCTGCATCGGCACGCCTGCCTGCTGTACGGCCAGGAAAGCCGCGACGGCTGGGAATTCGATTCCGGGCAAGGGCGGCGCGCCTACGACGTGCAGGGCCCGCTGGTGGCCAACAACGGCGACGTGGTGCGCGACGCCGCGATCGCCGGGCTCGGCATCGCGCTGCTGCCGCACTTCATCGTGGGCCCGGCGCTCGCGAGCGGCGCGCTGGTGCCGATCCTCGCCGCGCACCGCACGCCCGCGCTGCGCCTGAGCGCCGTGTATCCCCAGCATCGCCAGGGCTCGGGCGCGATCCGCGCGCTGCTGGCATTCCTCGAGGCGCGCCTCGCGGCCACGCTCGACGCCGTGCCGGCAACGCCGGTGAAGGCGCGCGCGACGCGCTGAACGCGGCACGCTTGCAACATCGCACGAGCCTCTCTATAATTCGCGCCTCGCAGGCTCGTAGCTCAGTTGGTTAGAGCACCACCTTGACATGGTGGGGGTCGTTGGTTCGAATCCAATCGAGCCTACCAACGAATTCGGAATGGACGGCAGGCGCCGCGCTCCTCTCGAACGCGGACACGCTTCCCGTCCATTTTCATTTCGTCGGTCGGTCGTCTGCAGTACGCAACACCTCGCGGTGATTCCGCGATGGCGGTTTCAGGCTTGTAGCTCAGTTGGTTAGAGCACCACCTTGACATGGTGGGGGTCGTTGGTTCGAATCCAATCAAGCCTACCAGCGCATCGCGCAGCATCCGCGCGCATCGCGCCCGGCACACACAGGCTCGTAGCTCAGTTGGTTAGAGCACCACCTTGACATGGTGGGGGTCGTTGGTTCGAATCCAATCGAGCCTACCAACGCATTCGGCACGGATCGCACCGGCCGCACCTTCCCCGGAAGGCACCCTTCGCGTCGGCAGCCGCTGCGCTGCCATCACTCACGTAACGCCCCTCACGCAAGCAGATTCCGCAAGCGCGCGCGAACTCCACTACACTTGCCGCTTTCCGATTCGCGTCGCGCGAAGTCGCGGGCGCATCGCCCGCGTCCGCCGCCGCGCGCCTGCCGCCGACCGATAACCCGTCCATGTCCGAGCCCTCCGATCTGTCTGGCCCCTCCTCCAACACGCCCGGCTTCTCGATGTTCCAGCGCTTCTGGTGCGCGCGCGTGCTGTCGTCGATCTCGTTCCAGATGCTGTCGGTCGCGATCGGCTGGCACATCTACGCGCTGACCAGGAGCGCCTATGCGCTCGGCCTCGTGGGCCTCGCGCAATTCCTGCCGATGTTCGTGCTGACGCTGGTGGCCGGCCACGTGGCCGATCGCTACGACCGGCGCCGCATCGTCGCGATCTGCCAGGGGCTGCTTGCGGCGGCCTCGGCCGTGTTCCTGCTCGGCACGCTCGGCGACTGGCTCGACGCACCCGCCATCTACGCGCTCGCGGCCTGCCTCGGCGCGGCGCGCGCCTTCGAGAATCCGACGGTGGCCTCGCTGCTGCCGGCCACCGTGCCGCGCGCGCAGCTGCCGCGCGCCACGGCGCTGTCCACCTCGGCCACGCAGACCGCGATGATCGTGGGCCCGGCTGCGGGCGGCGTGCTGTACGGCGTGGGCCCGAGCGTGGTGTACCTGCTCGGCATCGTGTTCTTCGGCTGCGCGGCCACGCTGATGGGCACGCTCAGGCTGACCAGCAAGCCGGTCGCGCGCCCGCCCGTCACGCTCGAATCGGTGTTCTCGGGCATCGCCTTCATCCGCCGCGAACCGACCATCCTGGGCGCGCTGTCGCTCGACCTGTTCGCGGTGCTGTTCGGCGGTGCCGTGTCGCTGCTGCCGATCTACGCGCGCGACTTCCTGCACACCGGCCCGTGGGGGCTCGGCCTGCTGCGCTCCGCGCCCGCGATCGGCGCGCTGGCCGGCACGCTGTGGTTCGCGCACTTCCCGATGCGCAAGCGGCCCGGCATGGCGATGTTCCTCGGCGTGATCGTGTTCGGCTTCGCTACCCTGGTGTTCGGCGTGTCCACCTGGCTGCCGCTGTCGCTGCTCGCGCTGGCCACGCTCGGCGCGGCCGACGTGATCAGCGTGGTGGTGCGCTCCTCGCTCGTGCAGCTGCGCACGCCCGACGCGATGCTCGGCCGCGTCAGCGCCGTGAACGCGCTGTTCATCGGCACCTCGAACCAGCTCGGCGAATTCGAGTCGGGCATCACGGCGGGCTGGTGGGGGGCGCAGCCGGCCGTGCTGATCGGCGGCGTGTGCACGATCGCGATCGCGCTGCTGTGGATGCGGCTGTTTCCGGCGCTGCGCACGATGCGCTCGCTCGAGGCGGAAAAGTGAGCGACGCGAGCGACGTGAACGGCAGGCGGGGCGCACGCGCCCTGATCGCGGCCACCGCGACCCTGCTGCTCGGCGGCTGCGTGCACTTCACGCACGACGCGCCGCCCGTGCGCGGGCAGGTGTTCGACGGCAGCCGGCCGCAGCCCGGCGTGCCGGTGTCGCTGCGCGTCGCCGGCGAGACCGCCGATCGCGCGACCACCGATGCCGACGGCCGCTTCGAGCTGACGCCCGGCGCCCGCTGGGGCGTGTTCGTGCCGATCGGCCCGCAGGACAGGATGTTCGACTGGGACGTGCTGATCGATGCGCGGGCCGCGAGCCACGTGGTGTATCACGGCACCACGCTCGGCGGCCCGCTGGACGGTTACCGCAGCGACCGCTTCCTGACGCTGACCTGCCAGCTGAAGGCGCCGCCCGCCGGGCTGCCGGCCTGCGACGCGCCGCCGAGGGACGCGATTCCGCGTGTCGAGTGAGCGCTCGCGCGTTTCGGTCCGCCGCTCAACCCGCCGCCGGATCCTTCGGCGGCGCGTGGCGCGCGAGGAAGCGGTCCAGTTGCGACGCGAACGCCTTGCCGTCCTGCGGCATGTAGGGCGGCGGCCCGCCCGTCTCCACGCCCGAGCCGCGCAACTGATCGAGCACGTCGCGCATCGTCAGGCGCTCCTGGATGTTCTCCCGACTGAACCAGCCGCCGCGCGGATCGAGCACGTGCGCGCCCTTGTCGAGCGCGGCGGCGGCAAGCGGGATGTCGGCCGTGATCACGAGATCGCCGGCCTCGGCCAGCTCCACGATGCGCTGGTCGGCGGCATCGGGCGTGGCCGGCACCTGCACGGCCTTGACGAAGCGCGACGGCGGCACGCGCAGATACTGGTTCGCCACCAGCGTCACGGCGATTTCGAGGCGCTTCGCGGCCCGGAACAACATGTCCTTCACGACGACCGGGCAGGCGTCAGCGTCGACCAGCACTTGCATGGCGAGGTATCCGATGGAAAAGAAGCGGCCATCTTACCGCCGGTGGGCCCGCGCGTCGGCATCGCGTGCCTCATCGCCGGGGTGGTCCGCTCACCACGGCACCACGCGCCCCAGATAGTCGAGGTACTGCAGGCCGCCGTGCCCGGCCTGCTTCTCGATCGTGTCGATCAGGTTCGGGATGCTCTCGCCGATGCCGAGCCGCGCCTGCGGCCCGCCCATGTCGGTGCGCACCCAGCCCGGCGCCATCAGCAGCAGTGTGCGCGGATCGCTCGCGTGGCGCGCCGCGAAGCTGCGCATCAGCGTGTTCAGCGCGGCCTTGCTGGCGCGATATACCTCGTAGTTGCCGTTGGTGTTGTTCGCGACGCTGCCCTGCCCCGACGACATCAGCCCGATCGTGCCGCTCGCCGGCACCAGCGCCTCGAGCGTCTCGATCGCACGCATCGGGCTCAGCGCATTGGTCAGCATCACGCGCACGAATTCGTCGGTGGACACGTCGGCGATGGTCTCGCCGTCCTGGTTCTTCACGCCCGCGTTCACGAACAGCAGATCGAGCCGGCGGCCCGCGAGCCGCTCGCGCAGCGCGGCCAGCTCGGCGGGCACGGTGATGTCCACGCTTTCGACCTCGAGCGCGCCGCCGGCGTCGCGGGCCCGGGCATGCAGCGGCGCGGCGGAATGCGCGCGACCGGTGGCGATCACGTGCCAGCCGCGGCGCAGGTAGCCGTCCACCATCGCGTAGCCGAGGCCGCGCGTGGCGCCGACGATCAGCGCGGTACGTGGATGGGGGGAAAGGGTGCGGGAGTCGGTGTGCGCGTCGTCGGTCATGCGGATTCTCCTTGTGCGAGGCGGCCGGCACGAACGCCGGCCCGTGCGAACACAGTAGCGAGCCGCGACACATGGCGGAAGGCGCATGGGTCGAACTGTTAACCTGCACGAAACGCCATGCATGGGGACCGCATGCTAGGATCCGCGCATGCCGGAATCGGACCTGAATCTCCTCGTCGCGCTCGACGCGCTGCTCGCCGAAGGCAGCGTGGCGGGGGCCGCGCGCCGGCTCGGCCTGAGCGCCTCGGCCATGAGCCGCACGCTCGCGCGGCTGCGCGCGGCGACCGGCGATCCGCTGCTGGTACGCGCGGGCCGCGCCATGGTGCCGACACCGCACGCGCAGGCGATCCGCGAGCGCACGCGCGGCGCGCTGCACGATGCCCAGGCGGTGCTGCGCCCGGCCGGCGCCGATCTCGATCTCGCCGGCCTGCAGCGCACGCTGACGATCCGCGCCAACGACGGCTTCGTGGAAGCCTTCGGCGCGCAGCTGATCGCGGCGATCGCGGCCGACGCGCCGCAGGTGATGCTGCGCTTCGCCGCCAAGCCCGAGAAGTCTTCGGCGCCGCTGCGCGAGGGCACGGCCGATCTCGAGATCGGCGTGCTCGGCGAGATGGGCCCGGAGGTGCGCGTGCAGGCGCTGTTTCGCGACCGCTTCGTGGGCGTGGTGCGCCACGGCCATCCGCTGTGCGGGGAGATCGCCGCGGGGCGCCTCGATGCCGCGCGCTACGTGGCGTTCGGCCATGTGGTGGCATCCCGCAAGCGCGACCCGCACGGGCCGGTGGACGACGCACTGGCTGCGCTCGGCCTCGCCCGCACCATCGCGGCTGCGGTGCCGAGCTTCCCGGCCGCGCTGGCCGTGGCGCGCCATTCGGACCTGATCGCGCTGGTGCCGGCCTCGTTCATCGGCGCGCAGGGCCACGATGCGGCCCTCACCACCTTCATCACCTTCGCGCTGCCGGTGGCGACCGGCATCATCACCGTCTCGCAGATGTGGCACCCACGGCTCGACGCCGACCCGGTGCACCGCTGGCTGCGGCAGCACGTGCTCGACGCCTGCCGCAGCCGGATCACCAGGGAATCGTCTGGTTGTTCCAGCGCGTGAAGGTGCCGGTGGGCGCGTCCGCGTCCTGCAGCGTCACGCGCACCGCCTCGCGCGCGCCCTCCTCCACCGTCTCGGTGCCCGAATAGCCGTTCAGGTTGGTGCGCGTATAGCCCGGGGACACCGCGCTGACCTTGATGCCTTCCGGCTCCAGCTCGATCGCCATCGCCACCGTCAGCGCGTTCAGCGCCGTCTTCGAGGCCGGATACACGGGCCCGAAGATCGCGCGATACGGAAACGCCGGATCGGAGTTGGTGGTGAGCGAGCCCACGCCGCTCGACACGTTGACGATGCGTGCGTCGGGCGCGAGCCGCAGCAGCGGCAGCATCGCCTGATAGAGGGCCAGCACGCCGAACACGTTGGTTTCCCACACGGCGCGCATCTCGTCGATCGACACGTTGCCGGGCCGCGTCGTCTTCGCGTAGTCTTCCACCGACTGGAACGCCTGACGATTCGTGTTCGAGATGGCGGCGTTGTTGACCAGCCGGTCGAGCCGGCCGAAGTCGCTGCGAATGGTGTGCGCGGCCGCGGCGATCGATGCGGCGTCGGTCACGTCGAGCTGCAGCGCGCGCACCGTTTCGCCGCTGGCGTCCACCTCGCGCGCGGCCGCCTCGCCGCGCGCCAGATCGCGCGAGCCGAGCAGCACGAAGCAGCCGCGCGCGGCGAGATCCCTGGCGATCTGCAGGCCGATGCCCTGATTGGCGCCCGTCACGAGCGCGATGAGCTTGTCCGTCAATTCCGTTCTCCTGAATATTGGCGCGCGGGAAGCACGCCGTCGGTTCGATGCCGCCGCGCTCAGCGCGCCTCGGCGGCCCAGGCTTCGGCGTCGACGCCGGCCGGAATCCGGAACGGCGCGCCCGGCTCGGTCACCGCGCGCCACACGGCCTCGGCCACGTCGCTCGCGTGGGTGACGGGCGCCTCGGTGTCGGCGAAGCCGGCCAGCACCGTCTTCACGATGCCCTCGTAGGCCGGATGATCGAAGCCCGCGATGTGTTCGCGCGCGTTGTCGCCGAAGCGCGTGGACGGCGAGCGCCCCGGCAACACGAGCCGCACGCGCACGCCGAGCGGTTCGACCTCGAGCGCCAGCGATTCGGTCCACGCGTTGACGGCGGCCTTGCTCGCGCGATAGGCGTTGATCAGCGGCAGCACCTTCAGCGTCACGCTCGACGTGACGTTCACGATCGTGCCGGCACCGCGCTCGCGCATCTGCGGCAGCACCGCCTGCGTCACGGCGATGGTGCCGAAGGTATTGGTCTCGAACAGCGCGCGCACGGTGTCCATCGGCACCACTTCCGCCGGAGCGGCCGCGCCGAAGCCGGCATTGTTGACGAGCGCGTCGATCGGGCCGGCGGCGGCCACGGCGGCGCGAATGCTGGCCGGATCCGTGACGTCGAGCGGCAGCACGCGCAGATGCTCGGAAGCCGGCAACAGGTCTTCGCGCGGCGTGCGCATGGTGGCGACCACCCGCCAGCCGCGTTCGAGGAAATGGCGGGCGGCTTCGAGCCCGAAGCCGGACGAACAGCCCGTGATCAGCACGGTTTGCATGGCAACTCCTGTCGGTTGATGAGCATGTGCCACTACGATAGATCGCCAGCGCCGTACTCGCTACAATCAACAATCCGAAATTCATTTGCGAGAGTCCGGCCATGATCGATCCCCTCGCCGAAGTCGTCACGCTGCTGCAGCCGAGCGCGCGCTTTTCGAAGCTCGTGTACGGCGCGAGCCCGTGGCGCGTGAGCCGCACCGACACGGGCGAGCCGTTCTACTGCGTGGTGCTCGACGGCGGCAGCCGCTTCACGATCGACGGCCACGCGCCGTTCGAGCTGCATCCCGGCGATTTCGTGCTGGTGCCGGCCGCGTACGGCATCTCCACCTCGAGCCTGGTCGCGCCACCCGAAGGCGAAACCCTGCTGCCGACCGCGCTCGGCAAGGGCGAATTCCGGCTCGGGCGGCCCGATCGCCCGATCGATTCGCGCATCGTGGTGGGGCACTGCAGCTTCGCCTCGCCCGACGCCGCGCTGCTCGTGTCACTGCTGCCGAGCCTCGTGTGCGTGCGCGGCGAGGAGCGGCTCGCCACGCTCGTGCAGCTGGTGCGCGAGGAATCCACGGGACAGAGGCCGGCGCGCGAGGAAGTGCTGTCGCGGCTGATCGAGGTGCTGCTGATCGAGGCGCTGCGCTCCACCGCCGGCACCCAGGCTTCACCGGGCCTCGTGCGCGGCCTCGCCGACAGCCGGCTCGCGGCCGCGATCCGCTGCATGCACGAGCGGCCGACTCACGCCTGGACCGTGGCCGAGCTGGCGCGCGAGGCGGCGCTGTCGCGCTCGACCTTCTTCGAGCGCTTCAGCGCGGCGGTGGGGGTCGCGCCGATGGAATACCTGCTGACCTGGCGCATGGCCATCGCCAAGGACCTGCTGCGCCGCAACCAGGGCCGGATCGCCGAGGTGGCGCAGCGCGTGGGCTATAGTTCGGCCAGCACCTTCAGCGTCGCGTTCACGCGCCATGTCGGGCTGCCGCCGTCCCACTACGCGCGCGAGGAACAGCTCGCGAGCGAGGACTGAGCGGTGCGCCGCGTGGCGTCGCCATCATGTTGGCGGGTCGAAAACCCCCGCCTGGCAAGGGGTAACCCTGACTTTTGCGGCCAGATACGCGACACTGGCGGATTGTCCGGCGGTGCGGCCAGCCTGCGCGACCCCGCACGGCAGGCCCGCCGCCCTGCTTCCCGATTTGGAGTGTTCATGACCGACCCGTTGCGCGCGAGCCCCGAAGACGAAGCGCGCCAGCAGTTTCGCCACGCGATGGCGCACCTCGGCGCGGCCGTCAGCGTGATCACCACCGACGGCCCGCACGGCCGCTGCGGCGTGACGGCCAGCGCGGTGTGCAGCGTGACCGACACGCCGCCCACGTTGCTGGTGTGCCTGAATCGCTCGAGCAGCACGCATGGGGCCTTCACGGGCCATGCCTCGCTGTGCGTGAACGTGCTGCCGGCCGAGCACGAGCCGCTCGCGCGGCACTTCGCAGGCCTGACCAAACTGCCGATGGACGAGCGCTTCGGCCAGACCGAATGGGACCTCGGTGCCGACGGCGTGCCGGTGCTGCGCGACGCGCTGGTGAGCGTGCAGGGCACGATCGTCGAGATGAAGGACGTGGGCTCGCACACGGTGCTGTTCGTGGAAGCGCAGGCGATCCGCGTGCGCGGCGACGGCGACGGGCTGATCTACTTCGGGCGCGCGTTCCACCGCGTGGCACGGGCCGCCATCGAGGCCTGAACCCGCCACCCGCTGCCGTTCGCTCGAGAAAAATCGGCGTCGATCACGTGGCGCATCAAGCACGTGATCCGTCAGCTCCCGCCAGCGGTGATTGCGCACGCAGGTCGAACGACGTGGCCCGCCGCGATCGGCTCGCCCACGCGCGCCGGTGACAGGCACTCGCCGATCAGCAGGCGCAGGCTCATTCGTCCGGCCACTCCGACCCGCCCGGCACGCCGGGCGACACCACCTTGCGCGACACGCCCCGGGCCCCCGCCGACGGCTCGAAGCGGCGCGGCCGGCCGCACCGCGGATGCCGCTTCGCGTGGAGCAGCGCATCCTCGAGAATCTCGTCGGTCAGGAACGGCCAGGAAATGCGCAGCAGATCGGAGTGCGCCCCGGCCGCGAGCGAACTGGTTACCGTATCGACCGGCACGCGCGTGCCCGTCGCAGGCTCGGGCGCCCTCACGCCGCGCTCAGCCAGCCGTTCCCGCCCCTTCCCGCACCGCCGCCATCACGCGCTCCACGAGCGGATGATGCTCGCCGCGCCGCGAGCGGATCGCGTAGATCTCGTCGACCACGCCGTCGGCGCGGCCGAGCCGCCGCAGCCCGCGCAGCAGCCCCGCGTCCTGCGCGCCGGCCTCCGCGAGCGGAAACACGCCGAGCCCGCGCGCGCCGAACACGGCCATCAGCGCGCTGTCCTCGAATTCGCCGGCCATCCGCGGGCGGATCTCCAGCACCTCGAACGCGCGTTCGAGCTGCGCGCGCAGCGGCGAATGCGCGGTGGGCAGCAGCACCGGCAGCTGCGCGAGGCTGGCCGGGAAGCGCTCGCGCGCGGCGCGCGTCACGAGCGCGGCCGGCCCGTACCAGTCGACGGCCGAGGCGGTCAGCCGCTCGCTGGTCAGGCGCAGGGTCGGATGCGACGGCGCGGGCTGGCTCGCCAGCACCAGGTCGAGGCGATGCAGCGCGAGTTCGGCCAGCAGATCGTCGAGCTCGCCCTCTTGGCACGACAGCCGCAGCGCCGGCACCTCGAGCGCCGGCGCGAGCACCGCGTGCGCGGCCAGCTTCGACACGCCGTCGGTCAGCCCCACCGCGAGCCGCGCCACCTCGCCGCTGGCCGCGGCGCGCACGTCGTCTGCGAGGTGCGCGCCGATCCGGAACATCTCGTCGGCGCGCGCGAATGCGGCCTGCCCCGCCTCGGTCATCGTCACGCCGCGCCCGGCCGGCTTCAGCAGCGCATGGCCGAGCGCCTTCTCGAGTTCGCGCACCTGCGCGCTGATGGTCTGCACGGCCATGTCGAGCCGCTCGGCGGCGCGCGCGAAGCCGCCCTCCTTCACGACCACCCAGAAGTAGTACAGATGTCGAAAATTCAGCATGATGGGAGCGTCAGAAAGCAGCCAGATTCGGAAAAAACGAAGTATTTGTCAGATTCGGGCTGGTTTTTCCGAATCCGACAACGGCCGATCATAGCAAGCCTCGATCACGCCTTTACACCGGACCCCGGAACCCGCCCGCCATGGACAACCTGCTGACCCTCGCCGCCGATCCCGCCATCTGGGCCGCGCTCGTCACGCTCGTCACGATGGAAATCGTGCTCGGCATCGACAACCTGATCTTCATCTCGATCCTGAGCAACAAGCTGCCCGAGGCACAGCGCGAGCGCACGCGACGCATAGGCATCGGCCTCGCGCTGATCCTGCGACTCGCGCTGCTCGGCACGGTGGCCTGGATCGCGCGGCTCACTCAGCCTGCCTTCACGCTGTTCGACCACGCGTTCTCGTGGCGCGACCTGATCCTGATCTCGGGCGGCCTGTTTTTGGTGTGGAAGGCCACGCGCGAGATCCATCACCATGTCGCACCGCCGGCGCACGGCGCGAGCGGCGGCGGCGTGGCTGCGGCACTGCTCACGCCGGCCGCGGCGATCGGCCAGATCCTCGTGCTCGACATCGTGTTCTCGATCGACAGCATCGTGACCGCGATCGGCATGACCGAGCACGTGGCGATCATGTTCATCGCGGTGATCGCGGCGGTGTCGGTGATGCTGGTGGCCTCGGGCCCGCTGTCGCGCTTCATCGACCGCAATCCCACCATCGTGATGCTGGCGCTGAGCTTCCTCGTGGTGATCGGCATGACGCTGATCGCGGAAGGCTTCGGCACCCACGTGCCGAAGGGCTACATCTATGCGGCGATGGCGTTCTCGGCCTTCGTGGAGGGCATGAACATGCTGTCTCGACGCGCGAAGGCGCGGCGCGACGGGGCGGAACACTACTGAGGGGCGTGGAAGCGAAGACGGGCGGCGAGCGCCGCCCGAGCCGTCATTCGGCGGTCTGCAGCCCGCGCACGCGGCTGCCGCGCTGATTCGCGAGCCGCTGTGTCTCGTGGCGCGCGCCCGCGGCCTGCATCGCCCGCTCGATCGCCAGCGCGGCGTGCTTGCCGCTCGGCTCGCCGACCGACAGATCGGCGTACTGGCGCGCATCGGCGGCCCACTCGGTGGCGAGCGTCGCATAGCGGCGAGCGCGCCGCGCGCGTTCCTGCAGGCGCTCGGCCTGTGCTTCGGAGCCCGACACGTTCGGTCGCGCATTGCGTACCGCCTGCGCCGCGCGATGCTCGAGCTCCACCGCGTCGGCATCGGCGTCGCGCGCATCGCGCACGGCGGCCTCGGCGGCGGTACGCGCATCGCGCTCGGTCGAGGTGGTGGCCTGCGAACGCGCCGGCTGGCCGGCGGCAGGCGCCTCGTCGGCGCTTGCCTGCGCGGCGCCGCGAGCGGCCGGGCGCGTCCGCGCCCGCGCCGGTGCCGAAGCCGGGCTCGCGACCGACCCGTCGAACGGCGTCGACTGGCGCACGAAGGCGTGTTGCGAATAGGGATTGCGGCGCGCCTGACGTCCGGCAAACCAGATTCCGGCGGCAATCGCGACGATCGCGAAGCCGATCGACGCAGCGATGAGCAGCAGAATATCTTGCATCGTCCGAATGAAATCGCAGGTGGCGGCGCAGCCCGCCGGGAAGGAAGCGTCGGCACCGTGGGGCGGGTACCGACAAGCGCGCCTACTATAACGCCATCCGCGATTCCATGTAGGTGTTCTCCCGGATGTTGCAGCGCATTTTTTCGGTGCAACGCCCATTCGGGGAAGGATCATGGGCCGCGGTTCCCGCTAACCGTTGCGGCAGGATTTCGCGCTGCAGCATCTTCGGATATTTCCCGCGCATTCGGGCATTATCTCGGTCGATCTGCGGAATTTGCTGCATCGCAAGGGCACCGCATCGGGGCACATCAGGCGTTGCGAAAGCGTATGCCGCACGCAACATTAATGACTCGCACAATTCACTATTTCACAATCAATCATGCCGACAGGTTCGCGTGCCGACGCGCCCGGCACCGGGCCCCTCCCTGCATCCGGTTGCGCGCGCAGCGGACACGCTTCGTTGGACTGAACGTCTCGCGCCTTGCCCGGCGCGGCGGGCGCGGCCTGCGAGGCCGATTCCGGTTAGACTTTGCGGATGGAAAAGTGCCGCTACTGCGAAAGGATCCGCGACGAATGGGAATGCCACGGCCCCGTGTGCCGGAGCGCGATCGCCCGCGCGCTGAAACGGCAGCGAGCCGGCCTGCCGCCCGTGCCGAAGGTCATTCGCAATGAAATTCCGGCCGGCGCGAGCACCGGCGAAGTGATCTCGGTACTCTCGCGCCAGCGCCTGCGCGCGCGGCGCGGCAACGAGGAGCGCCGCGAGCGCAAGGAAATCGACGATACCGAGATCGGCTGAGCCGTCCGCGCCTCCTTCCGTCTTTCGACCCCGCTTACAAGTCGCAACAACCCCGGCCGAACGAATCCGCGCCCGGCGTGCCTCACCGGAATCGCTCAATGCTTTCCAGGAGGCCGGCCGATGCCGGATCTCGACGCTCCGCTCCCCCGAAGGCTCGCCGTGCTCGCCTGCACGGCCTTGATCGCGCTCGGCGTGGTCGCGCCCGCCGCTCGTGCGGCAGATACGGCCGCCGCGCCCGCTCGTGCGTCCGGCGCCACCGCCGCCTCCCATGCGAGCGCGGCCTCGGCCACCACGGTCGGCGCCGCATCGCCATCGTCCACGGCCTCGGCTGCCGCGCCCACCTCCGCAGCGTCCGCCACCGACGAACCCGAGGTGCCGGCCGTGCTGCCGCCCCCGGTCTATCACCCCGCCCCCACCACGGCCGATGAAGCGGCCGCGCTCACGCACCGCGCGCTCGCGATGCGCGCCGCCTACGCCGCCGAAGTCACGCGCCGCCTGAACCTGCCGGCGGCCGCGCAGCATGCCTACGCGGTGCGCCTGCAGCAGGCGCTCGCCGCCAAGGGCCACGACACGCTGGCCGACGAATACGTGGTGCTCGTCGACCGCTCGCCGAACGTGCAGGCGCTGTTCCTCTATTTCCGCGCCAGCGCCGCGAGCGACTGGCTCATGATCGGCGCCTCGCCGGTCGGCACCGGCTGGCCCGGCCAGTACGATCATTTCGTGTCGCCGACCGGCGTGTTCGAGCATTCGCCCGTCAACATGGATTTCCGCGCCGAGGGCACCGAGAACGACAACGGGATTCGCGGCTACGGCGCGCGCGGCCGGCGCATCTTCGATTTCGGCTGGGTGAACGGGCAGCGCGGCTGGGGCAAGGGTGGCGTGTCGCCGATGCGCTTCCAGATGCACTCGACCGATCCGGACAAGCTCGAACCGCTGCTCGGCATCCGTCACTCGAAGGGCTGCGTGCGGATTCCCGGCTCGCTGAACGCGTTCCTCGACCGGCGCGGGATCCTCGATGCCGACTACGAGACGCGCGCCGAACAGGGCGACGTGCCGCGCGTGCTGCACGACATGCCGCGCGAGGCCACGCCGGACGCGGGCCGCTACCTCGTGGTGATCGACACCGGCACGACGAAGCGCCCCGCGTGGTCGCCGCTGCCGGGGCATGCCGCGTGGCGCAAGGTGCCGAAGGGCGGCGACACGGCCGATTGAGGCCGGCTCCCGCCCGGGACCGTCACGCGAACCGCACTGCCTCCCATTCGCGCACGTAGGCCGGCTCGCCGGCCGGCGCGGCGTTCATTGCGTCCGCCACCGGCGCGCCATGCGCCACGCCCAGCGGCAGCACGCCGGCCCACACCGGCAGGCTCAGGTCGTCGGCATCGTCGTTGGGGCCGCCCGTGCGCACCTTCGTCACAGCCTCGTCGAAGCCGATCCGCAGCACCGTGGTGGCGGCCAGTTCCTTCGCATTGCCCGCGCGCGCCTCGCGGCTGCGCCCCGGCGCGAGGCGTTCCATGAACACGTCGAGCGCGTGCGCCTTGTCCGCCTCGGGCACCACCTCGAAGCTGCCGTAGATCATCGCCGACCGGTAGTTCATCGAATGATTGAACGCCGAGCGCGCGAGCACGAGCCCGTCCAGATGCGTGATCGTCACGCAGGCCTGCGCACCGCCGGCGGCCAGCTTCAGCATGCGGCTGCCGTTCGAGCCGTGGATGTACAGATGGGCGCCGTCGCGCCAGCACGCGGTGGGGATGCAGTGCACGCCGTGGGCGTCGGCGAACCCGACGTGGCACACGTACGCGGCGTCGACGATCGCCTCGAGCGTGGCGCGATCGTAGCCCGCGCGATGCGCCTCGCGACGCACGCGCGTACGCTCGGTGGGAGGAAGGCTCGCGGCGGCGCGCGCAACGGATTCGGTCATCTCGTGGCTCCGGAAGACTGGCGTGGAAAGATCCGGACGATACGGAAATCATGGCACCATGCGTAGATCCAGCCTCTCGCCATTTTCTGGAACCACGATGGATTTCCGCGTTCTGCTGTCGATGCCCGCCCACGCCGCGCATACGTCCCACCCCGCCGGCCCGCTCGGCGACGGCCGCCTCACGCGCCAGCACCGGCTCTACGCGAGCCTGCGCGAGGCGATCCTGCTGCGCCGGCTCGACCCCGACATGGCGCTGCCGGCCTCGCGGGTGCTCGCCGAGACGCTCGGCATCGCGCGCAACACCGTGCTGTACGCGTACGAGCGGCTCGCCGCCGAGGGCTTCGTGATCGCGGATCGCCAGGGCACGCGCGTGGCGCGCACCGGCCTGCCGCCGGCACACGACGCGGCCGACGCGCCGCTCGCCCTGCCACCGCTCGCGGAACGCGCCGCGAGCCTCGGCCGCCACGTCGATCATGCCAGCGACACCGGCGCCTTCGTGCCCGGCGTGCCGGCGCTCGACGCGTTTCCGCTGGCGGCCTGGCGGCGCGCCGTGGAGCGCGCGTGGCGCCGCGTCGGCGCGGCCCAGCTCGACTATCAGCACGCGGCCGGCAACCTGCGGCTGCGCCAGGCGATCGCCACCTATCTGCGCGTGTCGCGCGGCGTGGCCTGCGAGGCCGAGCAGGTGCTGATCACCGACGGCAGCCAGCATGGTCTCGATCTCTGCGCCCGCGCGATCGCCGACGAAGGCGACCTGGCGTGGATCGAGAATCCCGGCTACGGCGGCGCGCGCGTGGCGATGCAGGCGGCCGGGCTGCGCCTCGTGCCAGTGCCGGTGGATGCGCACGGGCTCGCGCCCACCCCGGCGCTGTGGCGCAGCGCGCCGCCGAAGCTCGTCTACATCACGCCCTCGCATCAATACCCGCTCGGCGCGGTGATGTCGCAGGAGCGGCGCATGGCGCTCGTGCAGGCCGCGCGCGAGGCGGGCGCGTGGATCGTCGAGGACGATTACGACAGCGAGTTCCGCCATCACGGCACGCCGCTCGCCGCGCTGCAGAGCGCCGTGCGCGACGCGCCGGTGATCTACCTCGGCACCTTCAGCAAGGTGATGTTCCCGGCGCTGCGGGTAGGCTTCGTGGTGGCGCCGGCCGCGATCGCGCCGGCGCTCGAGCGCGTATCGTCGGCGCTCTCGCCGCGCGGCCGGCTCGCCGATCAGCTCGCGCTGGCGGAGTTCATCGAGGCCGGCCATTTCAGCCGCCATCTGCGCCGCATGCGGCGCGTCTATGCCGAGCGCCGCGACGTGCTGCACGACGCGCTCGTGCGCCGGCTCGGCGAGCGACTCACGGTATCGGCCGGCGACGGCGGCATGCATCTGTCGGCGCGGCTCGATGGGCCGCTGGCGGATCTGGACGTGGCGCGCGTCGCGCGCGCGCACGATCTGGTGCTGCGTGCGCTGTCGCCGTTCTGCCTGCCCGGCACCGATGCCTCGGCCTACAACGGCTTCGTGCTCGGCTACGGCAACGTGCCGGTGGAGGCGATCGAAAGCGGCGTGGCGCGGCTCGAACGCGCGCTCGACGAGGCAGCCCGCCTGGCGCGCGCGCCGGCATAGGCAGCCGATATCGCGGCCTCATCCAAAACGTATTGGTCAGACAGCGGCTTCGTGACGTAGGCTTGTTGCCCCGCTGCCCGATGCAGCGCTTCCGATGGCGAACGAAACGATGAAAACCCGGATCCGGTGGTCGATCATGGCGAGCACGCTGCTCGCCTTCGCGTGTACGGGCCGCGCGAACGCGCAGGCCGCGCCCGAAGTCGCCACGCCCTCGGCCGCCTTCGCCACGCGCCTCGCCGTGCAGGACCTGCCGCTGCCCGACGGCGCGCATCAGCGCGTGCTGTTCTATGGCCCGGCCGGCGCGATGCGCGGCGTGATCGTGATGTTTCCGGGCGGCGCCGGCGATGTGGGCATCGAGCGCGACGGCGCGATCCGCCACGACACCAACTTCGTGGTGCGCACGCGCGAGCTGTGGGCGCGGCTCGGCTACGGCGTGGTGATCGTCGATGCGATCGGCCGCGCCTCGCTGCGCGGCGAGCGCAGCACCGAGGCGTATCGGCAGGTGATCCGCGAGATCCTCGACTATGCACACACGCTCACCGATCGCCCGCTCTGGGCGATGGGCACGAGCCAGGGCTCGATCGCGGCAATGGCGGCCGGCTCGAGCGCGCGCGACGGCGAACTGGCCGGCATCGTGCTGACCGAGTCGGTCTCCGTGGTCGGCCACTCGGGCGAGACCGTGTTCGACGCTCGGCCCGCGCGGGTGCGGGCGCCGGCGCTGGTGGTGGCCAATCGCGACGACGTCTGCACCGTCGCACCGCCCTCGCGCGCCGACGAGATCGCGCACGCGATGAGCGCCACCAGCGCCACCGTGCTGCGCGTGGAAGGCGGCGTCACGCAGTCGTCGAATCCGTGCAGCTCGCTGTCGCCGCACGGCTA
The DNA here is from genome assembly GCA_030151225.1 of Burkholderia sp. GTDB lineage: Bacteria > Pseudomonadota > Gammaproteobacteria > Burkholderiales > Burkholderiaceae > Burkholderia. Next base: position 19,957 of record JASLEG010000267.1, read on the forward strand.
TTTCGGCATCGAGAAACCGGTCGTGGCCGGCATCGCGCGCTGGATGCGCGACGTCACGCCGGCCGACTGATTCATACTTCGGGCATCGCCCGATATCGATGCGCACGCGACGATATCGGGCGGGCCCTCACTTCGCCTCGCCGGTCGCCTCGAGAATCAGGTTCGCCACTTCGGTCGGGTGCGAGAGCAGCGACACGTGGCTCGACGGGATCTCGATCGTGTGCGCGTGCATGCGCTGCGCCATGAAGCGCTCGAGATCCGGGTTGATGGTGCGATCCTGCGTCGACACCGCGTACCAGGTCGGCTTGTCGTGCCATGCGGCCACGGTGGTCTTCGCCATCGTGATCGGCTTGCCCATCGGCTGCTGCACCGCGTAGTAGACGCGCGCCTCGGCCGGCGGCAGATCGCCCGCGAAATCGTGCACGAAGGCCTGTTCGGACAGCTTGCCGTAACCGTCGGCCGACCATTGCAGGCCCGCCGAAGCCGGCGCGGCCGGGAATTTCTTCGTCAGCGCCGGGTAATCCTCGCCGGCATCGGGCGCGCGCGCCGCGATATATACGAGGCCGGCCACCTTCGGGTCGTCGCCGGCCTGGCTGATCACCATGCCGCCATACGAGTGCGCCACCAGCAGCGTGGGGCCGTCCTGCTGCGCGAGCGCGCGCTTGACGGCATCGACGTCGGCATCGAACGAGGTGGTGGGATTCTGCACGGCGGTGACGTGCAGGCCCTTCGCCTGCAGCAGCGCAATCACCTTGGCCCAGCTCGAACCGTCGGCATACAGGCCGTGCACGAGCACGACGTTCTTGATCGGCGCGGCGGACGCGTTGTCCTGCGCGAGCGCGGCGGTGGCGCCCGTCAGGGCGGTACAGGTCAGAACGGCGGCGGCGACGAGCGACTTCAGCTTCATGGGAATTCTCCGGTAACGGTGATGGATGCCACGGCCCGCTCCCTCGCATCCGAAGGATGACGTATCGAAACGCCGCGGTCATGACTGGGCGAACACGGCACCCGCGCGTTTATTCCCACGTCATGCAAAATTTTTTCACGCCGCGCGATCCGCCCCCGCCGTCGAGCCCCGCTGCCCGCTGTCCGGCGGCGTGGCACCGCATTTGCTGAGGATTCCGGGAATGCGCCCACGCGCCCCGTTCCCTCCACTTTCGGAGTCCCACCATGCAGATCGATCTCACCGGCAAGACCGCCCTCGTCACCGCCTCCACCAGCGGCATCGGTTACGCCATCGCCGAGGGCCTCGCGCGCAGCGGCGCCACGCTGATCCTCAACGGCCGCAGCGAGCGCTCGGTCGACGCCGCGCTCGCGATGCTGCGCTCGTCCGTGCCGCGCGTGCACGCCTCGGGCGTGGCGGCCGACCTCGCCACCGCCGCCGGCGCGCGGCACCTGATCGAAGCCGCGCCGAGCGTGGACGTGCTGGTCAACAACGCCGGCATCTATGGCCCGAAGCCGTTCTTCGACATCGACGATGCCGAATGGGAGCAGATCTTCCAGACCAACGTGATGTCGGGCGTGCGCCTCTCGCGCCATTACCTCGCGGGCATGCTCGAGCGCGACTGGGGCCGCGTGGTGTTCATCTCGTCGGAATCGGCGCTGAACATCCCGGTGGACATGATCCAGTACGGCATGTCGAAGACGGCCCAGCTCGCGATCGCGCGCGGGCTGGCCAAGCTCGCGGCCGGCAGCGGCGTGACCGTCAATTCGGTGCTGCCGGGGCCGACGCTGTCGGAGGGCGTGAAGGCGATGCTGAAGGACACCGCGGACAGCGAGGGCCGCACCGTGGACGAGGTGGCCGTGGATTTCGTGCGCACCCATCGCGCGAGCTCGATCCTGCAGCGGCCGGCGACGACCGAGGAAGTGGCGAACCTGGTGGTGTACGTGTGCTCGCGGCAGGCGTCGGCCACCACGGGCGCGGCGCTGCGCGTGGACGGCGGGGTGGTGGACACGCTCGCCTGAAGGTCGAAGGAAAACCCGCCGAAAGGGGGGGAAACGAGCGCGGCGCCGGTTCGGTCGCTCAGGATGCCGGTGCCGCGTGGCGCAGCAGGCCCTTGCGGTCGGCGTCCATGCAGGTGTCGAAGCCGTGGTGGGTGACGAGCCCGTGGTGGTTGAACACCACGTAGTACGGGCGGTGCTCGTCGCCGTGATGGAGCACGTAGTTGTAGCACATGCCGGTCCCGCTGCGCACCATCCAGACGCTCGACGGATTGCCGCCGGCGCCCACCACGCGCTGCTGGGTGGCACCCGGCTGCGCGGCCGCCCGCGGCACCGGCAGCCGCGCATACGAGAACGAGGGGTGATACAGCCAGCCGAACCACGAGCAGCCCGACAGCAGCAGGCTCGCCGCGAACGGCAGGGCCGCGCGCGAACAGCGCTGAGGCGTGGGGAGCATGTCGGTCATCACGCGGGCAACACGATCGGTCGTCATCCGTGCATCCTAATCCACCTCTGGGCTGTCATTGTGAATTTCCGTGAACACCGGCACGGCGTGCCGCTTCGATGCCGGTTCGTTGCGCGCACAAGCATAGCGCGCATCCGCGGCACCGGTCGGGCGGACAAAATGATCAGGTGCGCGCGTGATCGATCCAGTCGGTCCACAGCACGGTGAGCACCGTCATCAGCGCGGGACCGATGAACAGGCCGAGCAGGCCGAAGGTTTCCGCGCCGCCGAGAATGCCGAACAGCACCAGCAGGAACGGCAGCCGCGCCGAGCCGCCGATCAGCACCGGCCGGATGAAGTGCTCGGCCACGAACACCACCACGAAGCCGTAGATCGCGAGCCCGATCGCCCAGGCCGCCGCGCCCTTCAGGAAGAACAGCCACAGTGCGGCGCCGCAGAACACGATCGGCGCGCAGAACGGCAGCATGGCGGCCACCGCGGTGACGAGGCCCAGCAGCGCCGCGTGCGGCACGCCGGCCAGCGCATAGGCCACGCCGAGCAGCGCGCCCTCGCCGAGCCCCACCACCACCAGGCCGGTGACGGTGCCGTAGATGGCCGAGGCCATGCGCCGGATCAGCGACGCGCCGTTCGCGCCGAACGCGCGCTGCACGCCGCGCATCAGCGATTCGGATACACGCGGGCCGCCCTGGAAGATCACGAAGAGCGTGACGAGCATGAAGCCGAACAGCATGGCCGCGTGCACGATGTGCGAGCCGAACGCGCGGCCATAGGTGACGAAGGTCGCGCCGTTCATGCCCTTCACGCCGGCCGGCGTCTTCAGCGGCTGCGCGAGATGCGCCTGCCACCACGCGGCGGCCTGCTGCGCGCCGAACGGCAGGTGGTTCACCGCGTCGGGCATCGGGATGCCGTTCGCGCGCGCGTCGCGCACCCACGCGAACACGTCGTGGAACTGCGCGGCCGCCTGCACCACGGCGATCGCCACGGGCACCACCAGCAGCAGGCCCACCGCCGAGGTCAGCACCAGCGACACGATCGTGGTGCGGCCCTTCAGGCGCTGGAGCCAGGACAGCCGGTCGAGGCGCCGCAGCGCCGGCCACAGCGCGATGGCGATCACGCCGGCCCAGGCCACGGCGGGCAGGAATTCGCGGATCACCCACAGCGCGAGCGCGACGAGCACGGCGTACAGCACGCCGAGCGCGATCGCCTGAGCCTTGGGACGCGCAGGCTCCAGCGCGGGACGGGACGGTTGATTCATCGGGACACTCTCATCGGATAGAGCGATGCCGGTCAGGGCGAATTCGCCATCTTAAAGGACGATCACGCCGGGCTTGCGAAAAGCCTAAACAATCGTGCTCATCCGAATGAAAGGGAAAGCGCTCGCACAAGGCGAGCGGCGCGACTCAGAAGGTCATCAGCGCGAAATCTTCCTTGCCCACGTCGCAGAGCGGGCAGCGCCAGTCGTCGGGCACGTCTTCCCAGCGGGTGCCCGGTGCGAGGCCGGAATCGGGGTCGCCCGTGGCCTCGTCGTAGACCCAGCCGCAGATCACGCACACGAACTGGCGCAACGCGGTGGCCGGGGCGCTCGGCGCGGCATCGGTGGCTGCGGCAGGTACGGCGGTTGCGGTGGTGCTGTCCGCCTCGGCGGCTGCCGAGGCATCGTCGAGGCTGAGCACGAACGGCTCGGCGCCATGCGCGGGATTGCCGGCCAGATAGGCGTCGAGCGCGCGATACAGGCGATCGGCGGCCGCCGCATCGAGTTCGATGCGCAGCGGTTCATCCAGCGTGGCAGCCCCGCCGGCCAGCCGGCGCGGCGAGAATTGCAGTTCGAGAGCGGTCCCTTTCTTGTACATGAGGCAAATTCTGAAAATCGGATACCGGATGGTATCTGTATACTGACAGGCATTCAACCGACATCGAAACCGGAGACGAGCATGGCAAGGCTGACACGCGAGGCCAGTCAGGCGCAAACCCGCACCCGTCTGCTCGAAGTGGCCGCGGAGCTGTTCGCGCGCGACGGTTACGGGGCCACCTCGCTCGACCGCATCGCCGACGTGGCCGGCTTCAGCAAGGGCGCCGTGTATTCGAACTTCCAGGGCAAGGAGGCACTGTTCCTCGAGGTGCTCGAGGCGCACGGCCAGCGCAGCCTGGTGGACCTGCACGCGCGCATCGACGGCGCGGCCACGCCGGCCGAGGCGATCGAACGCATCGCCGCGTGGGCCGAGCGCCACTCGCGCGAGGGCAACTGGCCGCTGCTGGTGCTCGAATACGCGCGCCAGGCCAAGCCGGCCGACACCTTTCGCGCCTCGCAGGAAGCGGTGCTGCGCTCCCACTGGCACGCGCTCGGCGAGCGCCTGCTCGCGCTCGATCCCGCGCTGCGCGTCGAGCCGGAAACGATCGGCGCGCTGATCTTCGAGCTGACCTACGCGCCGGCGATGAGCTTCGTGAGCCGGCCCACCTCGGGCGACCTGCTGCGCGTCGCGCTGGGCGCGCTGTTCGGCGTGTCGCGCTGAGCGGCATCGCCCGCCATCCGTTCATCTGATTGCGCGCGCAACCATCCATCCGCTTACGAAAGAATTCGATTTCCGTTGCGCGCACCTACAACGCGCTTGACACGAAAACCCCTTGTTTTACAGCGTCGTTGCGCAGGTCGTTGCGTTCGCCGCGCGATTGTTTCACTCATGTCCGCAGCGCATCGAATCATCCGCACAATGCATTGGACGCCCCGTTGCGCCGCGGTTAAGTTGCGCGTCAGTCGCCTGCATGCAAACCGCGTTTCAGGCCGGCGCCGCCTCCCCGTATCCGCCTCAGGAAGTCCACGATGTTCCGCTCTCCCGCCGCGCCGCTGCGCGCGCTGCTCGCCACGCTGGGCGCCGCCGGCGCCCTGTTCTCCGCCTGCGCCGCCCATGCCGACAACGTGATCGTGCTCGACTCCGGCGAAGCCAGGATCAACCTGATCGACGAAGCCACCCGGCGGGTGGTGTCCACGCTGCCGGCCGGCAAGGAACCGCATCACCTGATGATCACGCCCGACGGCAAGACGCTGATCGTGGCGAACTCGGTGTCGGACAGCCTGATGTTCGTCGATCCGCCCACCGGCCGCGTGAACGGCACGCTGCAGGACATCGAGGATCCGTACCAGCTCGGCTTCTCGCCCGACGGCCACTGGTTCGTGACCAACGCGCTGCGGCTCGACCGCGTGGACATCTATCACTACGACGCGCCGCTGCACTTCACGCTGGCCAAACGCATCCCGCTCTCGAAGATGCCGAGCCACATGACCTTCTCGATGGACGGGCACACCGTGTTCGTGTCGCTGCAGGAATCGGGCGAGATCGCCGCGATCGACCTGCCGACCCAGACCATCGAATGGCGCATGCACGTGGGCAACGATCCGGCCGGGCTGTGGATGACGCCCGGCAACCGCTACCTGCTGGTGGGCATGACCGGCGAGGACGACGTGGCGGTGGTCGACACCGGCACGCATCAGGTCGTCAAGCGCATCCACACCGGCCGCGGCGCGCACAATTTCCGCTCGCTCGACGACGGCCGCCACGTGGCCGTGACGAACCGCGTGGACAGCACGATCAGCGTGCTCGACTACACGGCCCTGACCAACACCGGCGACATCACCGGCCTGATGCCGGGCCCCGACGACATGGAGCTGTCGGCCGACAGGCGCTTCCTGTGGGTCACGTTCCGCTTCTCGCGCCACGTCGGCGTGATCGACCTCGCCTCGCGCAAGCTCGTCGACACCATCGCGGTGGGCCGCTCGCCGCACGGCCTGTTCTTCGCCGACCGCGCGCCCGTGTACGCACCGAATCCCGACTGAGGCGAGGCCCCGCCATGATCGATGCCCTGCTCGCCTCGGCCGACAACGCGATCGGCGCGATCCAGACCGGCGTGTTCGTCGATCTGGTGCAGCCGCTGCTGTTCCGCCTGCACTGGATGGATTACGACGAGGACATCTACGACGCGCTGTACTGGGTGATCGTGGCCATCTGCGAGATCGCGCTGACCTGGGCCGTGCTGCGCCCGCTCGAGGCGTGGCGGCCGATCGAGCGCTGGCCCGACCGGCGCCCGGTACGCGCCGACGTCTGGTACACGTGGATCGCCAAGCTCGGCGTGGTGAACGGCCTGTTCTTCGTGTATCTGCAGCCGCTGTTCAATCACGCCGAAACCTGGATGCAGGTGCACCGCGTGTGGAACGTGAATCTCGACGAGGCCTGGCCCGGCGTGAGCGACCGGCCGCTCGTGTCGTTCGCGATCTACGCGGTGGCGCTCGACTTCGCCGGCTACTGGTACCACCGCTGGCAGCACCGCTTCGGCGTGTGGTGGGAGCTGCATGCCGTGCATCACAGCCAGCGCCGCATGTCGTTCTGGAACGACGACCGCAACCATCTGCTCGACGTGGTGGTGCAGAGCGCGTTCTTCGCGCTGCTGGCGCTGCTGATCGGCGTGCAGCCGGGGCAGTACGTGGTGCTGGTGGCGGTGGGCAACACGCTGCAGAGCATTCAGCACGTGAATGCGCGCCTCGCATACGGGCCGTGGCTCGAGCGGCTGATCGTGAGCCCCGCGTTCCATCGCCGCCATCACGCGGTCGAATACGGTCACACCGGCGTGGCTTACGGCTGCAATTTCGGGGTGCTGTTGCCGTGGTGGGACATGCTGTTCCGCACCGCCGACTGGACCCGCCAGGTCGAGCCGACCGGCATCTCGGACCAGTATGCGAGCATGGCGGGCACGGGCCGCGATTACGGCGAGGGCGTGTGGGCCCAGCATGCGCTGGCCTTCGCGCGGATCGGCACGCGCCTGCGCGACGCGTGCCGGCGGCGCTTCGCGGCGCGTTCCGCCTGAGCGTCACGCACCGTCACGCCCGCGCGCACCTCACGCGCGTTCGCCCGCCTCCCCGGCGTGCGCGCGGGCCCGCACCTCGGCCAGCGTGGTCTCGCCGATCAGGCGCCCGGTGTCGAACACGGTCTGCAGCGCCTCTTCCCATTCGCCCTCGACGCTGCGATCGTCCCAGGCCACGGGCAGCGCGACGGTGCGGTATTCGCCGCTCGCGCGGTGCCGCAGCAGCGTGAGCCGGCCCTGCTTGGAGCGCTTGCCCGGATCGGTGACGGGGTCCTTGCCGACCGGCAGCCAGGTGTCGCCGCGGCGGATCGCCGAGCACTTCATCGCGAAGCGCTGCGTGTCGCGATCGACCTGCTGCAGCAGCGCGCCGCCCATGCCGAACACCAGGTTGCCGGCGGCGTAGCCGGCAGCGTCGAGCGCGGCCAGGATCGCCTCGATCGAGGCCTCGTTCACGCCGTCGCCCTGGATCACGCGCACGTGGTTCAGCACACGGCGCCCGCAGGCGTTGACGGTCGAGCCGAACGAGGCATCGAGCGCGCGCACGGTGCGCAGCACGATGGTTTCGGGATCGCCCGAATCGGGCCGCACCACGAGCGTCGCGCCCGAATCGATCACCGCCTGCCGCAGCGGGCCACCCCACATCTCGAGCGCCGCGAATAGATCGTAGGAGTCCGACACGACCGACACGATGCCGCCCGGCTTGCCGCAGGCGGCCAGCACGCGCCGGTACGCATCGAGCTCGCCGTCGCGGCCCCACGAGGTGACCGTGCTGTGCTCGGCGGCCGGCACCGAATAGGCCGACATCGGCTCGCCGTAGAAGCGGTTCGCGGCGAGCACGCCGAGCACCGTGTCCGAGCCCATGAAGCTGACCAGGTGGGCGGCGCCCCCGATCGCGGCCGATTCCGCGCTCGACACGCCGCGCGCGCCGAAGTCGTGCAGCTTGAACGGCAGCTGCGCGAGGTCGTCGCCGCCGCGTTCGAGATAGCCGCGGATCGTCTGGCGCAGGCGCCAGCTGCGCGTGGCCACGGTGACCGGATACCAGATGCGCAGCAGCATCGTCTCGACCCACGAGGTGATCCAGAACAGCTCCGAATCGTCGCATTCCACCGTGATCAGCGCATTGCCGACCGGCACCACCGAGCCTTCCGGCACCGCGCGGATGCGCAGCGGCAGGTAGCCGTCGTAGCGCTCCACCACGCGCCGCCAGCCCGCCTCGTTGAACGGCTCGCCATGCAGCGCGAAGAACTCGCGCGCCTCGTCCACCATGGCGTGCGTGACGGGCCGGCACAGGTAGCTCTTCAGCAGCATCTGCAGGCCGAAGAACAGCGTCGCCGGATAGCGGCCGCCGCGCGACTCGACGTACGAGAACATCGCCGTGGCGTCGGGCGGGTATTGCAGGAAGTGGGAAGCCTTGTACGAATCCGTGTTCAGGATCGGATTGGCGAGCAGTGCGGCGAGGCCGCCGATATCGTCTTGCATGGTCAGAGCTCCTCTGGACCTTGGGGAATGCCGCCGGGTCTGTCCCGACGGACCGGATGCGCCCGGCGCGTGCCGGGCGGGTAAAGCGAAGAAGAGGCGAATGCGGCGTTACAGCCTGCCGAGGAAGTGATACGCGATGTCGAAGTGATCCTCGAACATGCGGTCGCGCATCGCCTCGAATTCGTTGAGCGGCACCCAGCGCGCCTTGTCGGCATCGTCGCTGCCCTTCACGCGCGGCAGATCTCCGGTCGGGAAGTGGAACAGCGAGGCGTGCGTGATGGTGCGACCGCGCAGCGAACGCGTGGGATGGTCGAACACCTGGCGATCCTTCAGCGAACCGCGCAGCACCGGCTCGGGCAGCTTCAGGCCGGTTTCCTCGCGCAGCTCGCGGATGCAGGCCGCGTCGAGCCGCTCGTCCTGTTCGACGAAGCCGCCCGGCAGCGCCCACAGGCCCTGCCCCGGCGCGCTGCGGCGACGCACGAGCAGGATGTGGCCGGAGTGCACCACCACCGCGTCGACCGTCACGAAGGTGACCGCGTACGGCGCGGCCGCCCACTTGCGGCGATACGAGCCGATGAATTCGGCCTCCGACTTCAGCAGCGCGAATTCGGGCCGCGTGTGGAAGGCCTCCATCCACGCGTACACCGGCGCCGGCACGGCCCACGACACGAAGCTGTTCGGCCGCTCGGCGAAATACTGCTCGCGGATCTCGGTGGCGGAAATGTCCTCGGTCGGCTCGATCTCGACGAACGGCCATTGCGGGAACATGCGCAGGTAGTACGAGGAGGCGTCCTTCTCGTGGCCGATCAGCCCGATGCGGGCCTGCGCCGCGTCGGGCCCGAGCGCGGCGGCCACCGACTGCTGCACCCAGCGCACCCAGTCGGTGTCGTTGTAGGTGGAGTCCTGCACCGGCACGATCGTGACGCGCTCGCGTTCATTCGCGTCGAGCAGCGACTCGAGCATCTGGCGGCGTTCGTCGAACGAGAACGGATCCTTGATGGTACGGGGGCGGTCGGTCGAACCGATCAGCACGCACACGCGCGGCGCCTGAGCCAGGGCGGCTTTCAGGACATGCAGATGACCACGATGGGGCGGCTGGAAACGACCGATGAAAACGAGCGCGTCGAAGCGCCTGGACTGCGTGCTCATGAGAATCCCTCAAGAGTTTGGATTGCTTCGGGTCTGTCCCGGAGACTGACGTTTATCCTAATCGCGACACTTCTCGTGCGTCAACCGGATTTTTCGGCCGGGCGCGTGCGCGCGCCCGGCCGCTCTGCTGCCGCCTCGACGCGTTACTTCGCCGGGCCGGCCAGCCAGTGCACGCTGAACAGCTGCGCCTCGTCGGTCCACACCGCGCCGGGCCGGAAGCCGGCGCGCTCGGCCATCGCGCGGAAGCCGTCGATGGTGAACTTGCGCGAGTTCTCGGTATGGATCGTCTCGCCCTCGGCGAACTCGAACGCGCGCCCGGCCACGTGCACGGTCTGGCGGCGGAGGCTCACCAGATGCATCTCGATGCGCTGCAGGTGCGTGTCGTAGAACGCGCGATGCGCCCAGTCGTCGAGCTCGAAATCGGCACCGAGCTCGGCATTCGCGCGCACGAGCAGGTTCAGGTTGAACGCGGCGGTCACGCCGGCCGCGTCGTTGTAGGCGCGGTTCAGCACCGCCACGTCCTTCACCAGGTCCACGCCGATCAGCAGGCCGCCGCCGGTGAACAGCGCGGCGGCGCGGCTCAGGAAGGTGGCCGCCTCCTCGCTCGAGAAGTTGCCGATGGTGGAGCCGAAGAAGATGCCCACGCGGCGGTCCGGCACGCGCGCGAGCGCCTGCATCGCTTCGTTCTGCAGATAATCGGCGGCCACCGGCTCGATGTTCAGTGCCGGATAATGGCGCCGCAGCGCGCCGGCCGCCTCGCGCAGATACGCGGCGGAAATGTCGACCGGCACGTAGCTCGCGGGCGGCTCGCCGGCGAGGCACGCGTCGAGCACGAAGCGGATCTTGGCGAGCGAGCCCGCGCCGAATTCGATCAGGTTCGCGTCGGCGCCGATCGCGGCGGCGATCTCGGCCGCGTGGCGCTCGAGGATCGCGTGCTCGGTGCGGGTCGGATAGTACTCGGGCAACTCGCAGATCCGGTCGAACAGCGCGGAGCCCGCGGCATCGTAGAAATACTTCGGCGAGATGCTGCGCGGGCGGGTGGCCAGCGCATCGATCAGATCGCGGCCGAACGGGCTCGCGGCGCGGGTGCGCGGCTGCGCACCGGGGTTCGCGCGGAACAGGTCAGAGGTCTCGTACAAGGCGCACTCCTGTGAATTGCCAGCGCGCGGCCGGCGGGAAAAAGTTGCGGTAGGTCTCACGTGCGTGGCCGGCCGGCGTGGCGATGCTGCTGCCGCGCAGCACCTGCTGGCCCACCATGAACTTGCCGTTGTATTCCGAGGCGATGCCGGGCAGCGGGCGGAAGCCCGGATACGGGTCGTAGGACGAACGCGTCCATTGCCAGACCTGCCCGAGCATCTGCTCGATGCCGGGCTGGCCGAACGCCGCCTCCCATTCGAACTCGGTCGGCAGGCGCGCGCCGGCCCATTCGGCATAGGCGGCGGCCTCGAAGAAGCTCAGGTGCGCGACCGGTGCGTCGGGATCGAGCGGCTGCACGCCGTCGAGGCCGAAGCCGAGCCACGGCGCGAGCGGGTCGCCGCAGGCGGCCGCGTCGGCCGGCGCATCGGGCTCGCGCGGCTGCCAGTACGCGGGCGCGCACCAGCCTTCGCGCTGCACCGCGGCCCAGCCGTCGGACAGCCACAGCGCCGGCGTGCGATACGCGCCGTCGGCCACGAAGGCCGCGTAGTCGCGGTTCGTCACGAGCCGGCTCGCGATCTCGAACGGCCGCACCAGCGCCTCGTGGCGCGGGCCCTCGTTGTCGAACGCGAAGCCGTTGCCGTCGTGGCCGATCGACACGATGCCGCCGGCCTGCGCGAGCCAGCGTGGCGCGCCGGCCGGTGCCGCGGCCAGCCGCGGCGCGGCGCCGTCCTCGCGATAGGCGGGCCGCAGCGGATTGACCGAGAACGCGTGCAGGATGTCGGTCAGCAACAGCTCCTGATGCTGCTGCTCGTGGTTCAGGCCCAGCGTGATCTCGGGCGCGATCTCCAGCAGCAGCGGCAGATCGGCCTCGCGCACCAGCGCGAGCAGTTGCGCATCCACGTGGCGGCGATAGGCGTGCACCTCGTCGAGCGACGGGCGCGACAGCATTCCGCGCTGCGGGCGCGCGTGGCGCGGCCCCAGCGCTTCGTAATACGAGTTGAAGAGATAGGCGAAGCGCGCGTCGAACGGCACGTAGCCGGGCTGGCGGCGCGCGAGGATCACCGTCTCGAAGAACCAGGTGGTGTGCGCGAGATGCCACTTGGTGGGGCTCGCGTCGGGCATCGACTGCAGCACCTGGTCCTCGGGGCTGAGCGGCGCGGCCAGCTCGACGCTCGCGCGCCGCACGGCCGTGATCTGCTGCTCCAGCGTCGACGCGAGCGAGTGCGCCGTGAGTTCGTTCTTGGTCATCGTGGGATTCCGGATGCGATGGACCGCGCGCTCGACGCATCGAGCGCGCGGGCGAAGGAGGCGGAAAAACCGGGCGCCGCGCACGACAGTTCGTGCACGGGGCGGCGGCGGTTACAGTACGCGGGCACGGCGCGGCGGGAGGGCCGGTGCGGCGGGGCGGATCAGGGTGCGATCTCGATGGCGCCCACGCGCTCGGGATAGAACGCGAGATGGCCGGCGATCGGCGCGACGGCCTCGAACGGTTCCTCGTACGACCAGATCGCGTTCTCGCCGCGCTCACCCAGTTCGACGATCGAATAGTAGGTGGCGACGCCCTTGTACGGGCAGTAGCTGGTGTGCTCGCTGCGCACGAGGCGCGTGACGTCCACGTCGGCGCGCGGCAGGTACTGCACGGGCGGGTAGCTCGCCTCGCGCAGCGTCAGCGCGCGGTGCGTGTCGGCCAGCGCGGGCCGGCCCTCGGGGCCGGCGAGCACCCGCACGTGCGCACCCGTGGGCGCGACGGAAATCGGGTGATCCGGGCCGGGCTGCAGCACCCGGCGGGTGGGGCGATCTGACGAGGACATGGGTCGCTCCTTCAGCGGCATCGCGATTGGGTAGCCTCGCATCCTACGTCGGTTTCGTGACGCGCGTATGAGGTGGCGATGGCCCGCGGGCGCGTCGGCCGGCGCCCCGCGTCCCGGCAAGGCACGCGGCCCGGGCAGCCGGGTCGCCACAAGTCTCGCCCGACGCAGCTTCCATGCCCGCCGCGACGCCGGCGGTCAGGCTCGGTGCCGCCCGCCACGAACCGCGCCTCTTTACCAAAAAATCGGCAAATACATTAAATAAAACTGCCTCAAAGCCCATATGATGGCGTCCGTCACCAGCCATTCCGTCAAACGCACGATCCGCAGCCTGTCGGCGCAGTCCGCCACGGTGCGCGCCATCGAGAATCCGTCCGAGAGCACCATGCCCCGCCCGATCCTGGCCCAGATCCGCCCCGCCTCCGTCCGCCACAATCTCGAGATCATCCGCCGGCGCGCCGGCGCGTCGCGCGTGTGGGCGGTCGTGAAGGCCAATGCCTACGGCCACGGCATCGAGCGCATCTATCCGGCGCTCGCGGCGGCCGACGGCATCGCCCTGCTCGATCTGGACGAAGCGGTGCGGGTGCGCGAGCTCGGCTGGACGCGTCCGGTGCTGCTGCTCGAGGGGCTGTTCGATCCGACCGACGTGGCGATCGCCGATCACTACCGGCTCACGGTGGCCGTGCACGGCGAGGAGCAGCTCGCGATGCTCGAGGCCGCGCGGCCCACGCGCCCGATCGACATCCAGCTCAAGATGAATTCCGGCATGAACCGGCTCGGCTTCCGGCCCGAGGCCTATCGCGCCGCGTGGCAGCGCGCCTCGGCCGCCCCGGCGATCGGCCGGATCACGCTGATGATGCATTTCGCGAATGCCGACGAAGGCCAGGCCGGCTGGCAGATGGAGGTGTTCGACGCGGCCACCGAGGGCCTGCCCGGCGAGCGCTCGCTGTCGAATTCGGCGGCCGTGCTGTGGCACCCGTCGGCGCACCGCGACTGGGTGCGCCCCGGCACGATCCTGTACGGCGCCTCGCCCACGGGCGTGGCGCGCGACATCGCCGACACCGGCCTGCAGCCGGCCATGGCGCTGACCAGCCGGCTGATCGGCGTGCAGACCATCGAGGCCAACGAAACCGTCGGCTACGGCCGGCGCTTCGCCGCCGCGCACACCATGCGCATCGGCGTGGTGGCCTGCGGCTACGCCGACGGCTACCCGCGCCATGCGCAAACGGGCACCCCGATCGCCGTGGACGGCATCCGCACCCGCGTGGTGGGCCGCGTGTCGATGGACATGCTGACCGTCGACCTCACGCCCTGCCCGAATGCTCAGGTCGGCTCGCACGTCGAGCTGTGGGGGCCGCAGGTGCACGTGGACGAGGTGGCGCAAGCCTCGGGCACGATCGGCTACGAGTTGATGTGCGCGATCGCGCGCCGCGTGCCGGTGGCGGTCGAACCGCTGGTGGGCGCGGTGCCGTTCGCGAGCGACGCGCTCGAACTGCCACGCACCGGCAGCTACGGCCGCTGACGCGGCGCGCATCGCCGATTTTTGACGCGCCGGGCCTCGCACCCGGCCACGTCCTCTCGCATTTTCCGTACCGGCGTCGCGCGCACGCGACGCCCCCTCTCCCCGCGCCACGCCCGCCCCGTTCCGCGCCCCGTCCGGCGAGGCCGCGTCACGTCTGGGCCGACGTACCGTGCCCCGTTTTTTCCATCGCGGCCACACCACAAATACTGTATATTCATACAGCATCGACGCGCCCGCATTCGGTAAAAATCACCAGCCGCGCGGCACGTCCATGCGACAATCACGAGCTGGCCGAACCGCGTCGCGCAGCGTCATCGCACCGGGCGGGCCAGCACGGAACGGATCGCGGCCAATGCGCCGTTCCGGCGTCATACGGAGAACACATAGTGAAACTGGTTGGATGCGGGTTGCTGTTGCTGGCGGTCACGTCGCCGGCATTCGCGGGCGACCGTTACGTCGAGGTCTGGAATCCGCCCGAAGCGCGTGGCGGCGCCCATCACGACGCGCAGTCGGCCTTGCCGAAGGCACCGAAACACCATCGCGTCGCGCCGCGTCTCGTGGATGCCGGCGTGCGTCCCCCCACGCTCGACACGCGGCCTGCCGCGAAGCCGTCGGCCAACGAGCGCGCCACGCCGCATGCGGCGCCGGGCACCCCCGAGATTCCCCGCCTGTTCACGCCCGACGGCAACGTGCTGCGCGTGAGCGCACCGGGCGCCATGCACGCCACGGTCCTGCACTGATGGAAGCCGAAACCTACAAGGGTTATCAGATCTGGGGCCATGCGATCCTCCAGCAGGACGAGATCATGCAGCCCGATCGTTACGCCTCGAGCGGCACGATCACGCAGAACAACCGTCTCGTGGAAGCCTCGAGCGTGCTCGGCGTGTACGACACCGAGGACGAGGCACGCGCCGCCGGCCTCGAATGGGCCCGCGCCTGGGTCGACAGCCACGGCTGAGCCCTGCCGGCTCCCGGCTCGTACCGATGCCGGCCTCGGCACCACCGAATCCTGATCCCCGATGAAAAACGGGCAGCTCGCGCGCGATGCGCAAGCTGCCCGTTTCGTCATGCGCGCGACGCGAGGCGCCGCGCGCAAGCCGCCATCAGAAGCGGTGGATCAGGCCGACGCCCAGGCCCACCATGTTCTTCGTGGTGGACGGCGAGCCGTTGAAGCCGTCGCCGATCGATGCCGTCGCGGCGATCACGCGGCCGTTGTACAGCGTGCTGCCCGATGCGTGCTGATACGCCTCGACCGCGTACAGCCCGGTGCGCTTCGACAGGCTGTAGTACTGCGAAGCCGTGACCTGGTGGTAGCGCGCCGCGCTCGCCACGCCGTTGGCCAGCGTCGCCGCCGTGTAGCTGTAGCCCACCGCGAAGTCCCACACCGCCACCGGCTTGAAGTGCAGCACCGCGCCGGCGGTGTTGAAGATCGCCGTGTTGCGGAATGCCGAGTTCGAACCCGGGATGTACTGCACGTTCGAGTACGACGCCGAGATGTCCCACTGCGAGGTGAACTGGTAGCCGGCCGTCACCGCGATGCGCTGCTGCGCCTGCGCCGTGTTGTAGCCGTTGTTGATCGCCGAAACCGCCGTCTGCGCGCCGCCGTTCGAGGTCGTGGAGTTCGCGCTCCATGCGCCGCCGCCGGACGCCGCGTTGTTCACGCGCTGGAATGCCGCCGCCACGCCCATCGGGCCGTTGATGTACTGCACGCCCGCGCTCCAGGTCGAGCCGGCGTTGACGCTGCCCGGCTGGCCGCCGAACGAGTACGAACCGCCGAACGTGAAGCCGTAGAACTTCGGCGACATGTACACGAGCGAGTTGTTCGAGCGGTAGCTGGTGTCGAGCGAGTCGATGTCGCCCGGATGCGCGCCGAAATAGCCGGTCAGCCAGGTGGTGGGGCTGTACGGCGACAGCAGCGTGTAGTACGCCGTGTACTGACGGCCGGCCGTCAGCGTGCCGTACTTCGAATCGGACAGGCCCACGAAGGCCTGACGCGTGAAGATGCCACCCGTGAATTGCGACGTGCCGTTCGCCGTGTTGACACCGGCTTCCAGCGTGAAGACCGCCTTCGTGCCGCCACCGAGATCCTCCGCGCCCTTCAGGCCGAAGCGGCTGCCCGCCCACACGCCCGTCGACATCTTCACGCTCGAGTGACCGTTCGCCGTCTGGCCCAGCGAGCCGGTGCTGTTCTGATAAGCCAGGCCGTTGTCGACGATCCCGTACAGCGTCACGCTGCTCTGAGCGTGAGCGGCCGTGGCTGCGGCGAAGGCGATTGCGGTCATCGCAAATGCTGCGTGCTTGTTCATTGCTTCTCCATCCTCAGGATTCTTTGCTTTTGGTCTCGTGCTGCGACATGGGCGAGTTCCATGACGGCGCCATTCTCACCGATTACCCGACAATTACCTATCAAACCATTCAGCACAGTAGGCTTGAAGCAACGCGGGAATTCACTAAACGGTGAGTGTTGAGCCGCGTCGCACAAGGATTTTTTCGTTTGAAAACTACAGCGACGAATCGGCCACAGAGCAAACCCTGATTTACTTTTCCGGCCACGAGAGACTGTCACCGAAATATCATGCGCGTTTGAATTGCTGCGCCGCACGCATCGAGGTGATTACGCAACTGCATCGAGGTGGCTCACCGCACACGAGCTCGAATGCTTACGAAAATGTTGCTGAATCGCGACGAACGAATGTGAACGAAAGCGAATGCGCGGCATGCATGCGCGTCGTGGCGGACGCGTGTCGGCGGGGAAACCGGGGGAAGCACACCGGCGCAAAGGAAGGAGAAGCGGCGCGCAGGCCCTGCGCGCCGCGCATGCCGCGAGCGGCACGCCTGTCAATGCGGGCGAACGGCAATGTCGTGCATCGCGATTCGCCACCCACTGAACAACGACGGAAAGACGGCCTCAGATCACGTTGAAATGATGCGTGCCGTCGCGGCCGAGCTGCTCGACCAGCCCGAACTCCCAGTCGAGGTAGGCCTGCATCGCGGCCGCGGCATTGTCGGTGCCCTCGTACGGGCGCCGGTAGCGATCGGTGCGCGGCACGGCGAGCCGCGACTCGCCGGCCTCCACCGGCAGCCCCGCATCGATCCAGGCCAGCGTGCCGCCGTCGAGCACGTACACGCCCACCTCGGCCGGCAGCAGCGCGCGCAGGTCCGCCGCCGCGAACGCGGCCAGCTGCGAGGTGTTGCAGGTCACCACGTAGCGCCGCGCGGCCGGAATCCGTGCGAGCGCCGCGCGCAACTGCGCACGGATCGCGTACCACGCGCCGGGCACGTGGCGTTTCACGTAGTTCGCGCTGGCGGTCACGTCGAGCACCGCCACCGCCGCCTCCACCTCGGCGCCGGCCTCGCGGCGCCAGGCATCGAGCGTCGTGGCCGAAATCCGCTCCACGGGCGCCGCCTCGGGCGTGCTGGCGCGCCAGGCACCGGTGGCCGAGCGCGCGCTCGCCGCCACCGGCTCCACCACGCGCACGTCCCAGCCCATCTGCGCGAGCCACGACGCGCTCATGTCGGCGCGCACGCCGTCGTCGTCGGCCAGCACGATGCGCGCGCCGCGCACCGGCGCGAGATGGTCGGTTTCCTGCACGAGCTGGCCGCCCGGTGCGTTCGCGAAGCCGGGCAGATGGCCGGCCGCATATTCCTCGGGCGTACGCACGTCGAGGCGGTACACGGTGCGGCGACCGCCTTCGTCGAGCGCGTCCACCTCGGCCAGCGCGATGCGCGGCACGCCGGCCTTGGCGGCCACCTCGCGCGCATCGCGGCGCGCGGCAGCGCGGTGCGCGTCCGACACGGCATCGGGGAAACGCCTCGATGCGCCGTGGTCGAGCGTCTGTCCGGCCAGCAGCCAGCCGATCGTGCCGTTGCGCAGCGCCGCCACCGGGTTCGGCAGCCCCGCGTTGACCAGCGACTGCGTGCCGATGATGCTGCGCGTGCGCCCCGCGCAATTGACGATCACGCGCGTGGCCGGGTCCGGCGCGAGCTCGCGCACGCGCAGCACGAGTTCCGCGCCGGGCACGCTGGTGGCAGTGGGAATGCTCATGGTCTGGTATTCGTCGAAGCGGCGCGCGTCCACGATCACCACGTCGGCGCGCGCCTCGATCAGCGCCTGCACCTCCTGCGCCGACAGCGACGGCGTGTGCCGCTTCGATTCCACGTATTCGCCGAACGACTTGCTCGGCACGTTCACGTCGATGAACAGCTCGCCGCCGGCCGCCCGCCACGCGTCGAGCCCGCCCTCCAGCAGATGCACGCGCGTGTAGCCGAGCGCGGCCAGCACGCGCGCGGCGCGCGGCGCGAGATCCTCGCCGTCGGCCTCGCCGTACAGCGCGATCGGCGTGTCGCGACGCGGAATGCGCGACCAGGCCTCGAGCTCGAGCTTCGAGAGCGGCAGGTTGGCGGCCCACAGCGGATGGCCGTGCGCGTAGGGATCCTCCTCGCGCAGATCCACCAGCGCGATCTCGTCGCGCGCGAGCAGCTTCGCGCGCACCTCGGATACGGTCAGGACGGGAAACACATCGGCGGGATCTTGGGAAGCGGACACGGTATTCATCGGAATCGGAAAAAGGAGAGGAAAACGGAACGATCTGAAGGATGGCGGCGCGGCCGGCTCATTCTGCCCGAAGCGCGATGGCCGGCAAGGTGTAGCCGGACACGAAGCGCTTGCGCGTGCCGTCCTCGCGATACACGGCGCGCTCCACCGCGCCGATGTCGGCGCCGTACACGTGGATGCTGATCGACACGCGATCGTCGTGCACGTTGCTGACGCGATGGATGTCGCCGAGCGCCGGCGACACGGCCTCGACCTGCCCCGGCGCGAGCCGCAGCGGCTCGCCGTGCGGCACGGGCACGCCGTCACCCGCGAGCGTGTAGCCCTGCGAATATTCGGCGCCGCGCAGCATGCCGATCAGCCCCCACACGGTGTGGTCGTGGATCGGCGTGGTCTGCCCCGGGCCCCACACGAAGCTGACCACCGAGAAGCGCGCGGCCGGATCGCGATGCAGCAGGAACTGCTGGTAGCGCTCGGGATCGGGCTGCGCGAAGGCTTCGGGCAGCCAGTCGTCGCGCGCGATCAGGTCGGCGAGCAGCGCACCGCCGTCGCGCACCACGCGCGCCTCGTCGGGCCGCGTGTCGACCAGCCGGGAAAACGCGGCCACGAATTCGGCGAGCGGCGGCGCGGCACGCTGCGCGGCTTCGGCCAGGGACTGATGCTCGACAAACGCGTTCATCGCACTCGACTCACTCATCGGGGACCTCTTGGAATATGATTCAGGCTCATGATCCTGACTTGGTTGCATGCAAAAGTAACATGAAAATCGGCGATATCGATGCGTTCGCGGCGGTGGTGCGCTGCCAGTCGCTGAGCCAGGCCGCGCACGAGCTCGGCATCACCCAGCCGGCCATCACGCGGCGCGTGCAGAACCTCGAGGAAGCGCTCGGCGTGGCGCTGCTCGACCGCAACACCAAGCCGCCGCGGCCCACCGATCTCGGCCGGCGCGTGCACGACCAGTGCCGCGCCGTGCTGCGCGAGGTGGAGGCGCTGCGCGAGATGGTGCAGGCCACCCAGCCGCCGGCCGGCGCGTTCCGGCTCGGCCTCACCCACGGCATCGGCGAGCTGCTGCTGCCCGGCCTCGTGCAGATGCTGCGCGAACGCTGGCCGGCGCTCGCACCGCGCGTGGAAACCGGCTGGGCCGGCGCGCTGCTCGACCGGCTCGCGGCCGGCGAGATCGATGCCGCGCTGGTGTTCGCCGCGCGCGACACGGCGCTGCCGCCGCGCGTGAGCGCCGAGCGGCTGGCGGCCACCCGGCTCGTGGTGGTGGCCGCGCGCGGCGCGCAGCCGAAACGCACGTGTCGGCTCGCCGATCTGCATGCGCGCGGCTGGATCCTCAACCCCGACGGCTGCGGCTTCCGCGCCAGCCTGAAGCGCGCGCTCGACGCGCAGCGGCTGCCGCTCAGCGTCACGCTCGACGCGTTCAGTCGCGACGTGCAGCTGCAGAGCGTGGCCGACGGCTTCGGACTCGGCCTGGTGCCGCTGCCGCTCGTCGACGCGAGCCCGCTGCGCGATGCGGTGGACGTCGTCAACGTCAGCGACTTCAGGCCGCCGATCGATCTGTGGCTCGCGCTGCGCGACGGCGTGGAACGGCTCACCGCGCCCGCGCAGGCGGTGGGCGCGATGGCGCGCGAACGCTTCGCCGCGCTCGGCGCCGAGGATCTCGCGGCCTGATGCAGGTGGCGTGAATCGCGCCAGTGGCGTGCTCAACGCACGTCGCCGGTCGCGCCCAGGTAGTCGCCGAGCGCGGCGCGCCCCGCCGCCGCGAGGATCGCATCGTTCTGCGGCGTGTGGATACGGCTGCACAACACGTCGCGATGATGGCGCTCGAGCGGATTGTGCCGGCTCAGGCCGTGATTGCCCGAGAGCTGCAGCGCGAGTTCGGTGACCCGGATCGCATGCTGCGTGACCGTGTATTTCACGAGCCCGGCGGCCTCGACGGCCGGCGGCTCGCCCGCATCGGTGCGTGCGCTCAGGTCGTCGAGCAGCGCGCGGTTCGCGCGCAGCAGCGCCTCGATCTCGCCGATCGTCTCCTGCACGCGCGGCACCGTGGCGAGCGGCGCGCCGAGGCTGACCGGGGCGCGCGTGCCGGCGAAGCGCACCACCCAGTCGCGCGCGGCACGCGCCACCGCGTCGTACAGGCTGCCGAGCAGCACGATCATCCAGGCCTGCTGATCGGCGTGGGCATCGGCATCGGACTGGGTCGCACCGGCCGGCGCCCAGCCCGCCGGCTCGCGCAGGTCGGCCGCGTTCGCGGCCGGAATCCACACCTCGTCGAACACCACCTCGTGGCTGCCCGAGCTGCGCAGGCCCAGGTGATTCCAGCTCTCGATCACGCGGATGCCCTCGCCGCCGTCGGCGCGCTTCGCCTCGCGCGGCACCACGAACACGCCGAGGCGCGGCTGCGGCTCGTCGGTGCGCGCCCACACGGCCAGCCAGCGCAGCGCGGGAATCCCGGTGCTGTAGAGCTTGTGTCCGGACAGGCGCCAGCCGTCGCCGTCGCGGCGCGCGATCGTGGCCGGCAGCCCGCCGCGCGACGGCGAGCCGAGTTCGGGCTCCACGCGCAATGCATTGATCAGCGCGCCGTCGCGCACCGCGCTGTCGAACACCGCGCGCCGCAGCGCGGCCGGCCAGCGGCTGTCGGCACGGCGCTGCGCGCGATGCTGCAGATAGGTCATGGTCAGCACCAGCGCGGTGGCCGCGTCGGCACGCGCCACGCCGGCCACGATGCGGCGGGCCCGCGCCAGCGTCGCGCCGCCCCCGCCCGCCTCGCGCGGCACCACCGCGCCGATCAGACCGTGGCGATGCAGCAGCGCGAGGTGCGCGTGCGCGAAGCTGCCGTCGGCGTCGTGGCGCGCCGCGCCCTCGGCCAGCACCGGCGCGAGCGAGGCGAGCAGCGCGTCGAGCGCCGCGTCGTCGTGAGCATCGGCGTGCGCCCGCGCGGGCGCGGCGACGGGGTCGGTCAACAGGGTAGCCATGGGTTCGCGGGTCCTCGCATCGAGTGCCGGCCGCAACAACGGCCAGCTTGTCGACCCACAGCCTAAGCGCCTCGCGCCGCCGTTCAAACCATGCAAATTCGATATTCATTGCGCAAATAATTATTTACGTCTTGCATGATGCCGACGCTAATCTGGCCGCCATGATCCGGTTCGCGTCGCCGCTCGCGCCGCCGCCGGCCCCGTCATCCCGCCCGGCCGCGCCGGGCCGTTCGCACCGGAGCACAGCGATGAGCGTCGAATTCATCGGCATGATCACGAGCCAGAAGCAGTCCGAGATCCACCCGCCCGCCGGCAACGCCGTCGATCGCGACTACGTGCGCGCCTTCGCCCAGGCGCACGAGCAGGCCGGCTTCGACCGTATCCTGGTGCCGCATCATTCCACCGGCCCGTCGGCCACGCTGACGATCTCGTACGCGGCGGCCGTGACCGAGCGCGTGAACTTCATGCTCGCGCACCGCCCCGGCTTCACGGCCCCGACGCTCGCGGCGCGCCAGATCGCCACGCTCGACCAGTTCAGCGGCGGCCGGCTCGGCGTGCACTTCATCTCGGGCGGTTCCGACAGCGAGCAGCAGCGCGACGGCGATTTCCTCGAGCACGACGCCCGCTACGCGCGCACCGACGAATACCTGGGCATCCTGCGCCGCATCTGGACCGAGGATCGCCCGTTCGATCACGACGGCGAGTTCTACCAGTTCCGCCAGGGCTTCTCCGAAGTGAAGCCGGCGCAGAAGCCGCACGTGCCGATCTATTTCGGCGGCGCGTCGGCGGCCGCGCTCGCGGTGGCCGCCAGGCACGCGGACGTGTACGCGCTGTGGGGCGAATCGCTCGATCAGGTGCGCGACCTGACCGGCCGCGTGCGTGCGGCGGCAGCGGCCGAAGGCCGCCAGGTGCGCTTCTCGGTGTCGTTCCGCCCGATCCTGGCCGAGACCGAGGACGCCGCCTGGGCCCGTGCGCAGCGCATCCTGGCCGAGACGAAGCGGCTGCGCGAGGCGGCCGGCCTCGCCGCCGGCAGCCCGCAGCAGAGCGAGGGCGCGCGCCGCCTGCTGGCCGCGGCCGAACGCGGCCCGCGCGTGGACAAGCGGCTGTGGACCGAGATCGCCCAGCTGAGCGGCGGCCGCTCGAATTCCACCGCGCTGGTCGGCACGCCCGAGCAGGTGGCCGACGCACTGGCCGATTACTACGACCTCGGCGTGACCACCTTCCTGATCCGCGGCTTCGACCCGCTCGACGACGCGATCGATTACGGCCGCGAGCTGATCCCGCGCGTGCGCGCGCTGGTGGCCGAGCGCAACCGGGGCCGCGCCGCCGCCTGAGCGCGCGACCGAGGTCGGGCCGGCCCGAGGCACGAAGTGCGGCCCGATCTTCCATGCGATCCGTCAGTACAACGTAGCGCCTGCGAGCGCCCACTCCCCACCGAAGCATACCGATCATGTCCAGCGTCCTTTCCCTGCAGTCGTCGCGCACGCCGTCCGGCCTGGCGCTCAATCCGCAGCCGCAGCAGAAATTCTGGTTCGATCCGCCCGAGCCGCGCCCGAGCATCGAGGCCGAGCGCCGCCATCGCCAGGAGCGCCTGGCGGGCGCGTTCCGCCTGTTCGCGCGCCAGGGCTTCGCGCTGGGGCTGGCCGGCCACATCACGGCACGCGATCCCGAGCTGCACGACCACTTCTGGGTGAACCCGCTCGGCGTGCATTTTTCGCGCATCAAGGTGTCCGACCTGCTGCTGGTGAACGAGCGCGGCGAGACCGTGATCGGCGATCGCCCGCTGAACCGTGCCGCCTTCGCGATCCATGCGGCGATCCACGCCGCGCATCCCGACCTGGTGGCGGCCGCGCACACGCATTCGACCTACGGCAAGGCGTGGTCCACGCTCGGCCGCAAGCTCGAACCGCTGACCCAGGACGCCTGCGTGTTCCACGAGGATCACGCGCTGTTCGACGACTTCACCGGCATGGTGGTGGACACGAGCGAGGGCGACCGCATCGCGCAGGCGCTGACCAGGCCCGACGGCGGCGCCTACAAGGGCGTGATCCTGAAGAACCACGGCATCCTGACCGGCGGCCCGAGCGTGGAGGCCGCCGCGTGGTGGTACCTCGCGCTCGACAACGTGGCGCACACCGCGCTGCTGGCCGAGGCGGCCGGCAATCCGGTGCCGATCGACGAGGCCACCGCGCGCCACACGCACGGCCAGATCGGCAAGCCCGAAGGCGCGCTGCACACCTTCGAGAGCCTGTACACGGGGCTGGTGGCCGAGGAGCCCGACCTGCTCGACTGATTCCTCGCGACCGATTTGGTTCGACCGTCTCGCCGGGTGGCCCGCGCCACCCCTTGCCATACCCGATCACCTACAACACACGCATCACGAGATGCGCCACCCGGCGCGCCGCCACTCGCTACCGCAAGGAATCCGACATGTCCAGTTCGCCCGACCGCACGGCACGCGAGCGCTCCGCCGCTGCCGCCCCCGACACCATCGCGCCGCAACCGGGCC
>JASLEG010000280.1 GCA_030151225.1 Burkholderia sp.
GTCATCGGGCCATTGCCGAATTGCTCCAGCAGTTCAGCGGGGATCGCCGGCAGATCGGCCGGCTTGGCTTTCGGTTTGCGAGGCATACGTCCTCCTTGGGACATGAATATGCCTCGAACACGAAATTACGGACAGGCCCGCTGGCTACGCGACTCATTGCCTTAACTTTTATTCTCCGCTGCGCTCGTGGCTTGCGTATCAGACGCCGCCCCCGCCGCACACTCCCGATACCGCGGCTTACTCCGCATCGAAACCACCACACAGCCCTCAGCCTCGGCCGCATCCGCATCCGCATCCGCATCCGACGCAGCCCCCGCCCCAGCCTGCCCAGCCTTCCTCCCCGTCACCCTCACCGTCCCATCCGTCTGCCAAACCAGCGAGGGCCGCGGATTCCCCGCAAAGTTCACGCTCCCGACCGCCACATCCCCATCCGCCGCCAGCGTTCCCTGCCAGGCGGTCAGCTTGCGCGCGTCGTCGTAATCGCCATTCATCGACTCCACATCGAAAGCAAAGCCCTTCGCCCGCTCGACCTGCGTATAAGTGCTGCGATACCAGAGCAACGACCACCCCTTCTCACCCGAGCCCCGCGCCACCACGGTAGCCGGCGGCCAGGCCACATCCCCGATCGTCACCGTGCGCGCCAGCCGGCATTGCCGCAGTTGCGGCTTCGGCGCGTGCACGTCGTCGATCGTCACGATCGTGCCGATGTCGGTCACGGCCGCGCACGGCCAGCCGTCGATGGTCTGCTCGAAGGCGAGCGCGACGTCGTACACGTTGGCCTCGTCGCCGTCGTGGTGGCTGATGCCGCGCACCGAGAGCGCGCCGAGCGCCACGGGCGTGTCGCTCGTCACGGAGCCGGGCTCGTGCGCGCCGCGTCGGCTGCTCGGCGCGTTCTGCACTTGGCTGCCGGCCGGGAAGGTGGCGCCGCCCATCTGCACGGGCTCGCGCGCCGTGTACGCATGCGCGGGCGTGAAGCGGCCCGGGTCGGTCATCGAGAACCACGCGAACGTGGCCGCGAGCCACAGAAACGGCGCGGCGAAGAACAGCAGCGTGGCCGCGTAGCGGATGCGCGTGCGCACCCGCCTGAGCATGATGAACAGGAACGCCGTGAGCAGCAGCCAGCCGGCCGCGAGCGCGGCCACGGCCACCATGGCCACGCCGCCCAGCTCGCCGGCCTCGGCGTGGCACAGCGCAGGCGCGGCGGCCGCGCAAGCTGCGATCACGCGTGCCGTGCGGGGCGTGATGCGCGTTGTGGCGGGCGAAACGGGGGCCGTGGCGGGGTGCATCGACTTCGTGTCGATCGTGGGCATTGCAATTCCGGAATGGCGTAACAGGCCGTCACGATACACGAGCTCGCGAAAACATTGCATACGGCGATCGATTGCGATGCGTGCAAATATCCGCATGCAAGCTCGCATGCCACGCATGCCGAATCCATGAAAGCCAGGGAAAGCTCACACGCAGCTCAGGCCGCGAGCCAGTCGAGCAGCGCGGCGTTCACGGCATCCGGGCATTCCAGCGTGCAGCTGTGCCCGCATTCGGGCAGCACCACGAGCCGCGCGCCGGGAATCGCGGCGGCCAGCTCCTGCGAGCAGTCGGGCGGCGTGACGGGGTCGCTGTCGCCCACCAGCACGAGCGTGGGCACGGCAATGGCGGCGAGCCCCGGCCGCGAATCGATGCGCTCGATGGTGGCATGCGTCTGGCGCGCGAAGCCGTCGCGGCCGATGGCGGCGGCCATGCGCTGCTTGGTGGCGGCCAGCACGGCGTCCTGTCGGCGCGAGCGATGCACTGTATTCATCGAGGCGTTACCGAGGACTTCCTCGAAATCGCCTTCGCTCGCCGATTGCAGCATGGCGCGCCGCATCACGGCCTGCACGCGCAGGTCGGGCCGCGCGGAGGTGCTCAGCAGCGCGAGCCGCTCGACGCGCTCGCCGGCCTGCCGCAGCATCTCGAACGCCACGTAGCCGCCCATCGAAAAGCCCGCCAGCGCAAAGCGCGGCGGCGCATGCGCGAGGATCGAGGCGGCGATCGCTTCCATCGTGTCGCCGCCGAGCGTCGAGGCCACCGTCACCGGGCCATGCGGCCACAGCGCGGGCACCTGCGCGGCGAACATCTCGGCGGTGCACAGCAGGCCGGGGACGAGGACGATCGGGGTCATGTGCGCTCCTGGTTGCGGCGTGTCCCGCGCGATGCTCACGCGAGTGCCGTGGGCATTCTGCGCTGCGCGAGGCGTTCCGCAAGTGTGGCAACGCTCACGCGCGCGAGGTTGCGGTTTTTTCCACACGCAGCGGCAGGCGGCTTGCCGTGGCGAACAACACCGCGTACAGCACGGCCAGCAGCGCGAAGCCCCAGGCGAAAGCCGGTGCATGCGAACTGGAAGCTGGCGAGACGGCCGGCGTGATCGCGAGCCGCCACGCCACGAGCGTCGTGCACAGCGTGGTCAGCACGGGCCCGCCCAGCCGCTGCACGATGTTCAGCGCGGTGGTGGCCATCGGCAGCGCTTCGCGCGGCACGGCGGCGTAAGCAGCGGTCAGCGTCGGCACGCCGATCGCGCTCTGGCCCATGCCGCGCAGGAACTGCGAGGCCAGCAGCGCGGCCATGCCGAAGCCCTCGATCGACATCCACAGCAGCGGCAGCGTGGCCACGAAGGCGATCGCGGCGCCGCCCGCGGACACGCGGCGAAGGCCGAAGCGCGCGGTCAGCGCGCCCATCGACGGATAGGTCACGAGCATGCCCAGCCCGGTCGGCGCGAGCAGCCAGCCCATCTCGCCGGGCGAGCGGCCCACGCCGTCGATCAGGTACAGCGGCACCAGCATCTGGCCCACGAACAGCGAGCCGTTCCACACGAACTGCGTGAACGCGGCGAGCGTGAACACGCGGCGGCGGAACAGCGCGAGATCGATCAGCGCGAGCCCGCCACGGCGGCGCGCATGACGCACGAACAGCGCGAGCAGCGCGGCGCCGGCCGCGAGCGAGGCGGCGCCGATGGCGTGGGCCACGCGCTCGCAGCCGAACAGCACGAGCACGAGCGCCGGCGACAGCATGGCGAAGCCGGCCCAGTCGAGCGGCCGTCGCTGGGTGGTCGGTGCATCGAGCGGCGCATCGAGCGGCGCGTCGGCCGGCAGAAAGCGCACGGCAAGCGCGAGGCCGAGCGCGCCGATCGGCAGGTTCATCAGGAACAGCCAGCGCCACGACGCGTGCTCGAGCAGCGCGCCGGCCAGCACGGGCCCGGCCACGGGCGCGAACAGCACGGGCACGGCGGAGTAGCCCACCACGCGCGCCATCTGCGCGCCGGCCACGCGCGCGATGGTCATCTGCGCCATGGGCGCGAGCAGGCCGCCCGCGATGCCCTGCAGCACGCGGAACGCGATCAGCGAGCCGCCGGACCAGGCGAGCCCGCACAACGCGGAGGTGAAGGTGAAGGCGCTGAAGCAGCCCAGGTAGACGCGCTTGGCGCCGAGCCGATCGACCAGCCAGCCGTTCATCGGCAGGGCCAGCGTCAAGGCCAGCAGATAGCCGCTCGTGACCCACTGGATCGTGGCGAGCGAGGTGTCGAGCGCGCGCGCGAGGCCCGACAGCGACACGTTCACGATGGTGGCGTCGAGCTGCGCGAGCAGCGAGCCGAGCATCGCGACCGCGCAGATCTTCCACACGGCCGGGCCGAGCGGCGCGCTCGCGGCGGGCGGGGGCGACACGGCGGCCTGCGCCGTGTCGCATGCCTCGCCGGAGGTGCGATCAGGCATGCGTCCTGTCGAGCAGCGCGATCACTTCCTGCGTGGTGGTGGTCTCGCCCAGGCGCGGGAAGATCACCTTGAAGCTGTGCTCGTGCGCCTCGGCCTTCAGGTCGGCCATGGCGTCGCGCACCAGCGTCACGTTGTAGCCGAGCGCGTGGGCCACGCGTGCCGTGGATTCCACGCCGATGCTGGTGGCGATGCCGCACAGCACGATCTGCGTGACGCCGGCGGCCTTCAGCCTGGCGTCGAGATCGGTGCCCGTGAACGCGCACCAGCTGCGCTTGGTCACCAGCAGGTCGCTCGGCTGCTGCTTCAGCTCGGGGATCAGGTCGGCCCAGTCGGCCGGCAGTTCGCCGCCGCTGTGCGGCTGCTCGTTGCGGCCCGGCGCCATGCCGGCCACGTTGACGAGCACCACCGGCAGCTTCTTGGCGCGGAACGCGTCGAGCAGCTTCACCGATTGTTCGACGACGGGGCCCGGTTGATGGGCGAGCGGCAGCGCGACGATGCCGTTCTGCAGATCGATGACGACGAGCGCGGTTTTCGGATCGAGCGTGGTGGCGGTCATGGTGAACTCCTTTGGCCGGTGGCCGTTGAGGGGGCAGGAACCGGGGCGGGCCCGGCGATGATCGAGGCGGCGCTGCGCGGGGCGGCGCCGTCAGGGGTTCGGGAAAGGCGATGCACGAACGGCCAGGGGCGAAGGGCCGGCCGCAGCGCCGTTCAGGGTTCGATGCTCAACGCTCGGCCAGTCGGCGGATCAGCGGCACGGCGGCGGCCAGCGTGCGGCGTTGCTCGTCGTCGAGTTCGCGCACGGCTTCGAGCACCCACGCGATCTTGGCGCCGTGGCGCTGGTGCCGCTCGGCGAGTCCCGCACGCGTGAGCGCGATCAGCCATTGGCGGCGGTCAGTGGGATGCGCCTGGCGCTCCACCAGGCCGGCCTGTTCGAGCGACACCACGAGCGTGCCCATCGATTGCGGCTTCATCGATTCGGCGCGCGCGAGATCGGCGGTGGTCATCGGGCCGTGCTGCTCGAGGCGCGTGAGCACGCCGAGCTGCGACAGGCTGTAGTCGCTGGGATCGAGCTCGGAGCGCACGCGGCGCACGAGCTGACCGACCGCCAGCATGAAATCGGCGACGCCGGCCTGAAGCTCGCGTTCGGTGGCGGAGGTGGCATTCATGGAGACGCATCGTATAAAAGCAAAGGCAAACTTGCAAGATAAACTTCCAATCTGCCGGTACTTTGGCGCCGTGAGTCCAGCCTGGCTTTCGAAGGCCTGTCGAATGCGTTTCGGATTGCCGGCGAAGGGTGGTGTCAGCGGTCCAGCTCGGGGTAATGGCGGAAGATGCCCTCGGTGTTGAAGGCGATGCGGCGTTCGGATTCGAGGTAGCGCGCGATCGGCGGATGCTCGGCCACCCGGTCGCGAATCGCGGTGAGCCCGGCGTGCTTCGGCTCGACGCGCCGCATCGCCTTCGGGAATGCGTAGCGCAGCCCCTCGATCAGCTGGAACACCGACAGGTCCACATAGCTCAGCGCGTCGCCCACCATGAAGCCGCCCTTGTGCGGGTTCTGCTCCCGCACCCGGCTGAAGTAGCCGAGGAACTTCGGCAGCCGGTGCTTGATGAAATCCTCGGCGCGCATCGCGGCCTCGGCCTTCTGGTCCTCGTAGTAGAGGTTCGAGGCGATCGGGTGGTGGGTGTCGTGGATCTCGGTCACGAAATCGGCCACCGTCAGCTGCAATTGATGTGCCCACAATTTGCCCGCCTCGTCGGTCGGCGCGAGGTGCAGCTTGCCGCCGAGGTACAGCAGGATGTTCGGCGTCTGGGCGATCACGCGCTCGCCGGCCTTGAGGAACGGCGGCGCGAAGGCCGGGGTGGCGAGTGTGTCGTCGTCGAGCCGCGCCATCATCTCGGCCATGCCGTCGCGCTCGCCGCTCTCGCGCGCCACGTCGGTGTAGTCGGCCCCGGCCGCTTCCAGCGCCAGCCGCACGTATTCGCCGCGCCCCTGGATCGTGGGCCAGTAGTAGAGCTCGTAATGCATGATCGTGTCTCCGTCGTGAGGGAACGATCCGACAGTGTAGGCGGGCCGGCGCGATGGCGTCGTTTCGCCGGTTCGGGCGGCGCGGCCTTCATGGAAAGTGCGGGGTGTC
This sequence comes from Burkholderia sp., assembly GCA_030151225.1. Taxonomy (GTDB): domain Bacteria; phylum Pseudomonadota; class Gammaproteobacteria; order Burkholderiales; family Burkholderiaceae; genus Burkholderia. The sequence goes on from JASLEG010000280.1 coordinate 5,879, forward strand.
GCCGGCGCGTTCGGCTCGGGTATGCTCCACGCGAGCAGGAATTCGTGAAGCCCGGATGTTGCGCCCGCCGAGGAGCCCCGCATGAACGCCATCGCCATCATCGATCGCTACGAAGCCGCCCTGCGCACCGCGATGCTCGCGGGCGACGTCGATACGCTGTCCGAACTGATCGACGACGATCTGGTGTTCACGGCCCCGGACGGGCAGGTGCTCTCGAAGGACGACGATCTGGCCGCGCATCGCGCGCGGCTGCTGCGCCTGCATCGGCTGGACGTGTTCGAGACGCGCTCGCAGCGCGTGGGCGAGCTGATCGTGACGATCACCAAGGCGCAGCTGGCGGGCCATTTCGGCGCGACGCCGATCGACGGCGCGTTCGCCTATACGCGGCTCTGGCGCGCCGCGGGGCCGCGCTGGCGCATCGTGGCCGGCCACGCGTCGCGCATCGGCTGATCACCCGATCAGCTTCAGCCCCGCCGGCAGCGCCTCGCCGAACACGCGGCCCGAATCGGCGCTGTCGAGCGTCACCACCTCGCGCACCATCGCGATCCACGCCGGCGACGCGTGCGCGGCCGCCAGGCGCTGCAGCACGGTGTCGCGAAGATCGTCGGGCAGGTCGCGGGTGCGGTCGCCCGTCATGCGCGCGATCTGCGCGGCCGCGAACATGGCCGGCTCCAGCTTCTTCCAGTCGAGCGCGAGGATCGCGTCGAGCCAGCGCGCGGCCACCTCGGGCGGCACGACCTCGTGCGCGCTGCCGTAGAACGGCAGGCGCGCGCCGATCCGGCCGATCGCCCACCAGTCCTGCCGGTTGCCCGGCGCGCGCGCGAGCCTGGCCAGCAGCGCGTCGGCCAGCGCGATCTTGCGCGCCACCGGCACCTGTTCGAGCGAGGCGTACAGGCGCGTCATGTCGGCATGGCCGAGTTTGGCCGGATCGAAGGGCAGGCCGTGATGCTTCTGCGCGGCGGCCTCGTCCAGCCACTGCATCGCGTCGAGCATCTGCTGCTGCGCCTCGGCCGGCACGCCGCCGGCCGCGCGGCGCCACAGCGTCCACCATTCGGACCACACCTGCGCGTCGTTGACGTGCTGGATGCCGTCGTCGAACAGCGTCCACAGCTGCTCCACGCGCCACGCGTCGAGCGGATGCCCGAAGCCGGGGCGGATGCACCAGCCGGCCAGGTTCAGCCACAGCCGCTCGTGGTCGGCCGAGCGCCGCCGCCGCCCGGCGCGTTCCCACAGCGCGCCGAACAGCTCGCGCAGCAGCGCGAGATCCCAGTCCTGACGCGGGCCGAGCGCCTGTTCGAGTTGCGCGCGCAGGCGCTTGACGTCCTTCGGGTCGACCCGCGCGGACGGCGCGCCGAACACGCGCTCGATCAGTTCGATCGCGTGGTCGAGCAGCGGGTGGCGCGTGTCGTCGGTGGCGTCGCCGGCCCGGGCGGCATCGGCGTCGCCGTCGCGGCCGCGCAGCCGGAATTCGAGTTGCCAGCGTTGCGCATCGTCGTCGGTGGCCACGCAGTGCATCTCCAGCGTGCCGAGCTCGGTCAGCGCTGTGGCGAGGCGCACCTTGCGCTCGCGTTGCTTCGCGCCGCGCTGCTTCGCGCCGCGCTGCTGGCGCACCACGGTGGCCACCGGCGGCAGCCACACGAAATCGGCGCCGGCCAGCTCGGCGATCTCGCCAGGCGCGTAGCCGGTTTCGGCCGAGGTGGAAACGAGGTGGAACTGCACCGGGTGGCCGAGGCGCAGCGCGAAGGTGCGATCGTCGAGCCGCAGGTCCTGGCCTTCGGGCGTGCCGCGCGGCAGCACGCACACGCCGCGCGGGGCGGGGGCGTCATCGCTGCCGTGGGCATCGGCTTCGCCGTCGAGCACCAGGAAGTAGCTGCGCGGCGAGCCGCCGCCGATGCGCGGCGCGTGGCCGGCGCGCGCCAGGCCGTAGGCCACGGCGCCGCGTGCCACGGCGATGTCGGGCTGATCGTTGCTGAGCACGGCGAGCGGCGCGCCGCGCCAGCCGCCGAGCGTGCCGGCGAGCCGCTCGGCCAGCGCGCCGGCGCGGAACACGCCGCCGTTCAGCAGCAGCGTGTCGGGCATCGCGAAGGCGGCGCGGGTGTCGTCGTCGCCGAGATCGTGCCCGGCCTCGTCGCTCGCCCCGATCGCCTCGCGCGATTGCGAGGCGAAGCGTGCGAGAAACGCCGCCACGTGCCGCGTGATGGCGGGATCGGCCGCATAGGGCAGGCCGAATTCCACGATCGCCGCGCGCGAGCGGCGCGGCGTGTCGCTCGCCTGCACGGCCGGGAAGAAGCCGTCCACCACGATCTTCGCCACCTCGTCGCGGCCGAGCTGGGCGGTGCGCGCGCCGCCGATCAGCTTCGAGCCGGCGCCGAGCAGGGTGATCGGCACGGCTTCGGGCGCGTCGCGGCCGAGCAGTTGCTCCTTGGCCACGCGGCAGCGCTCCACGAGCTGCGACAGGCTCGCCGCCGACAGCCGCGCGCCGGGGCTCGCCAGCCGGCTCTCGGCCAGATGCGCGAGCGCGAGATCCATGTTGTCGCCGCCGAGCATCAGGTGGTTGCCCACGCCGATGCGGGTCAGGCGCGGCACGCCGGCGGCGTCGTCATTTCCGTCGCCAGCGGGTTCGACGCGGATCAGCGTGAGGTCGGTGGTGCCGCCGCCCACGTCGCACACCAGCACCAGCCGCGAGCCGGCCAGCGCGGTGTCGAGCGTGTCGCGATGCTGATGGAGCCAGTCGTAGAACGCGGCCTGCGGTTCCTCGAGCAGGCGCAGCGCGGGCAGGTGCGCCGCGCGGGCCGCCTCGAGCGTGAGGGCGCGCGCGCCGTCGTCGAACGAGGCGGGCACCGTCAGCACCACGTCCTGATCCTCGAGGCGCGCATCGGGAAAGCGCCGATTCCAGGCCGCCCGCACGTGCGCGAGATAGCTCGCGCTGGCGGCCACCGGCGAGACCTTGTCGACGTCGTCGGGCGCGCCCCACGGCAGGATCGGCGCGAGCCGGTCCACCGCGGCGTTCGACAGCCAGCTCTTCGCACTGCTGACGAGCCGGCCCGGCACCTGCGCGCCGAGCTGGCGCGCGAGGCGCCCCACCACGGCCGGCGGCGCACCGCTGGCGGCCGGCGCGGTGTGCCACGGCAGCGCCGAAGCGTCGGCCGCGAGCTCGCCCGGCGCCGGGTGATAGCGCGACGACGGCAGCAGCGGCGCCGCGCCCACCTCGCCCGGCCCCACCAGCTGCTCGACGTCGAACACGCGGATCGCCGATCCGCCCGCCTCGACGTAGGCCACCACGGTGTTGCTGGTGCCCAGGTCGATGCCGACGACGTACTTCGCCATCAGGCGGGCTCGCCGCCGCGCACGTCGAACTCGACCTTCCAGCGCGCGTCGCTGCCGCGCGGGATCGCCTCGAGTTCGAGCGTGCCGGCCTCGGTCACGCGCGCATGCAGTTTCACGGCCACCACCTCGCCGGGCGTGCGGCCGTCGGCGGGCAGCGTGGCCTGGATCGCCTCGAGCTCCTGCAGTTCGTCGGCGGACCAGTCGTCGAGCATGGTGCCGACCTGATCCTGGCGGCGCACCGACGAGCCGAAGAAGCGGAACTGCACCGGCTCGCCCACCACCAGGCCGAATTCCTGCTCGGGCAGCGCGGCGTCGGAGCCTTCCTCCATGCCGAACGGCGCCACGCACAGCGCGGAGACGGGCGGCTCCATGCCGGGGATCGCGGGCATGGCCGATTCGATCGCCACGTAGTAGGCGCGCGCCGTGCCGCCGCGGATCCGCACGCCGCGGCCGCGCTTGACGTAGCCGTAATAGGCCGCGCCGCGCGCCACCGCGAGGTCCAGATCGGCGCCGCCGAGCAGCCGCGCCGGTGCGGCGCCGTCGGCCGCGAGCCAGCCGTTCAGGATGCTCAGGATGCGCTCGGTCAGCAGCTCGGACTTGAACACGCCGCCGTTGAACAGCACGGCGGTGGGATGCAGGAAGCCGGCTTCCGGCTGGCTGGCCGGCGTCTGCGCGCCGGGCAGGCCGTCGAGCTCGGCCAGCGCGCCCACCTGCTTGCCGAGGAAGGCCGCGAGGTGGCGCGTGATGCCGGCGTCCTGCGCATAGGGCAGGCCCAGCTGGGTCAGGCCGGCGCGGGTGCGCATGGCGGGCCGCGCGGCGGCGTCCACCTGCGGGAAGAAGCCTTCGAGCAGGATCTGGGTGAGCTCGGCGCGCGTGAGTTCGGTGCGGATCGAGCCGCCGATCAGCTTCGAGCCGCGGCTCGGCACCACCAGCGGCACGGTTTCCACGCTGCGGTCGCTCAGCAGCGTTTCCTTGGCGCCGCGGCACGCGTAGGTCAGCGCGCGCAGTTGCCACGGATCGGCCTGGGGGCCCTGCGCGGCCAGCTTGCGGGCCACCACGTGGGCGAGCGCGAGATCCATGTTGTCGCCGCCGAGCAGGATGTGCTCGCCCACCGCCACGCGGTGCAGCTCGAGGTTGCCGTCGCGCTCCACCACCGCGATCAGCGAGAGGTCGCTGGTGCCGCCGCCCACGTCCACCACCAGGATGATGTCGCCGACCTTCACGTCCTTGCGCCAGCCGCCGCCGCTCTTCTGGATCCAGCTGTAGAGCGCCGCCTGCGGTTCTTCCAGCAGCGTCATGCGCGCGTAGCCGGCCGCCTGCGCGGCCTCGGCCGTCAGCTCGCGCGCGGCGGGGTCGAACGAGGCGGGGATCGTGACGGTCACGTCCTGCGCGTCGAAGGGCGCGTCGGGGTGCGCGTGATTCCAGGCTTCGCGCAGGTGGGTCAGATAGCGCACCGAGGCTTCCAGCGGCGACACGCGCTCGACCTCGGGCGGCGCGTCGTTCGGCAGGATCGCCGCGCGGCGATCCACGCCGGGGTGGCACAGCCAGCTCTTCGCGCTCGACACGAGGCGGATCGGCGTGCCCGCGCCGCGGCTGCGCGCCATCTCGCCCACCGCGTGGTCGCGGCTGGCCGTCCACGGCAGCGTGAGGTCGCCGGCGGCCAGCTCGCCCGGATGCGGCAGATACAGGAAGGAGGGCAGCAGCGAGGGCGAGCCGATCGCGCCCGGCGAGCTCAGCTGCGGGATCGGCAGCACCTGCTGGGCGGCGGCGTCGCCGTCGCTGGCCGCGAGGTCCACGTAGGACAGCGCGCAGTGGGTGGTGCCGAGGTCGATACCGATCGAATAGCGGGCGTCGCTCACAGCTCCACCTCCGCCGGCGCGATCACGCGCACGTCATGGGTTTCCACGAGCTTCGGCAGCGTCACGGCCTCGGCGCGCCAGCCGCGATGGCTGAGCGTGCCGGTGAACGGCGCGGTGCCCACCACGTTGCCGGTCACGCGGTTGGCGGTGGGGTCGAAGCCGGCCGCCAGCGTCACGCGCGCGCCTTCGGCCTCGCTGCGCACCGGGCGGATCGTGAAGTGCTCGCGCAGCGTGGCGCGGCAGCCTTCGTGCACGAGGCGCGCGGCCGCGCCGATCTCGGCGTCCGCGTAGGTGGCGATGTCTTCCTCGACGAAATCGACGAAGCGCGCGTTCTTCTGCAGCAGGCCGAGCAGTTGCAGCGCGGCGTCGGGGCTCGCGGCGGCGATCACGGGCGCCGGTGCCGGCTGCGCCGCGACGGGGGCCG
>JASLEG010000281.1 GCA_030151225.1 Burkholderia sp.
GTCATCGGGCCATTGCCGAATTGCTCCAGCAGTTCAGCGGGGATCGCCGGCAGATCGGCCGGCTTGGCTTTCGGTTTGCGAGGCATACGTCCTCCTTGGGACATGAATATGCCTCGAACACGAAATTACGGACAGGCCCGCGTATCTCCACCTGCACCCCATGCAGGTACGCCACCAGCGCTTCGCCACGCCCCCGCCACCTCACCACCGAAACGGTGCCCGATCTCGCCAGAGCACCCAGCGATACCGCTCGTGAATCGGCCGATATCCGATAACCGTGCCGTCCTCCGCCGCTCGTGCCGGCTCGAACAGATGCAGAAACCCGGAATACGATGCCACCGCGAGCCAACCCGTTTTCGGACAATAATCGATTGACGACGCGCTGGACCCGAAACACGTCGTGCTCCGCATCCCGCCCTCGGTCGACACGATATTCAGATAACTCACCCCGGCCAGCGCGAAGCCATCTTTTTCAGGCCCCAGCGGCAGCCACGTAGCGGCATACACCCGCAACCGATCGTCGAGCAGCGTGGTCCGTTCATCGGGTTCATACGCCGCCGTCTGCGCGCCTTCGACTTGGTCCAGCCTCACGCCCACGGTCGCGCCGTGATAAAAGTGGCACGAATTGAGCGCGGCGAACGCGCTGTCGTCCGAGAAACAGGCGTTGTGAGGATATTCGCTGCGATAGCCGATTTCGGCCCAGCGTCGGGTCACGCCGATACCGTCGATGCGATCGATGAAATGCCCATAGCACTGCGACCCGTAGGCAATGAACTTCCCGTCCGGCGCCAGCCCGCAATGCAACATGGAATCCGACCAGCGATATTCGCCATCCTCGTCTTCCTCGTCCGCATTGTGTTCGGCCAGAAACGTCGCATTGGGATAAACGCAGGTCCACGTCATGCCGGCGCCATCTGCCTGTCCGAGCCAGACCCTTTCCTCGCGCTCGACGAACGCAATCGTGCGTCCGTCCTCGCTGATCTGCACCACATCCAGCGCTTGCGGCGCCACGTGCTCCGGCCACGCAAACGTCGCGACGGGCGCATCGTCGAGGCCGCTGCTGACGCGAAACCCTTCCGGCTTCACCAGCAGCAGCAAGTCGTGGCGACGCGTCATGGCAGCGGCAAGAATATCGCTGCGTTCGACCACGCGTTCGCCCTTGATATGCAGCGCCGGGCCAGGCTTGTAGGCGGTGCCGAGGCGCACGAGAAATTCATCCGGGCCGAGAATGCAGACGCATTGCAGATGCTGGCAAACGTCGTTGAGCATGTCGCCGAACGGCTCATGCGCGCGATCGGCGAGCGGGTGAGTCGCCAGCGATTTGCCACTGCGATATTCCGCTTCGACGAGCGAGAGAATCTCGCGCGCCGTATCGACATCACGTGGATCGTTCGGCCAGTTTTCCGGGGTATCCCGGCCTTCGTGGCTGTCGGCGATCAGCCTGTTCAGTTCTGCGACATATCGGCGGCCGGCGGCATTCCATTCCGTGATCGCCGGCGTGGCGGGTTCGTCGTGCATGTGTCTCTCGCATGCGGAGTTCGAAGTCGGGCTGCCATTTTATCCGACGCTTCCCGGGTCGCTGCGCGCATTATCGAGACGAGCGCGCATTTTCTATATCTAATGGTAACGCACACGAAACAGGTGTCTACATCAACCCATCGTCATTCATTTCGATTTGAAGTAACGACACGTTCAAGCGCGCGCAACACGCCGTAAACGAGCGCGGCCCGCAGGTGCGGGAACACCATGCGAGCCGCTGACCGCAACTAACTCAACACTGGAGTCAATCATGGCCGACGCCAATCATGAAGCAAGGCAACGTTTCCCCGATCGCTCGGCAACGATTCACGAGCGTCGGCGCCACGGCAAGAAGACGAATCCACGCTGGATCCGGATATCCACGGCGGGCCTGCGGTGATTCAGTCGACGGGCATCCGCCGCCGCGTGCGCCTGGTGGACAACGTCAACTACGCCACGCGCAACCTGGGCAACGGCGACCGACCCCGTCGAACCTTGCCGAATAATCAAACGGCGAAAAAAAAGAAACGTGCGCGGCCCGCCAAGCCGTCTCACTCCCCCTCGAACAACCTCACATTCTCGTCATAAGCCTGCTGCTGCCGCCGATACGCATCATCCAGGTGCTCGTGCAGCGCCCGTTCGGCCGCATCCACGTCGTGCGCCTCCAGCGCGTCCAGCACCTTCTGGTGCTGCGCGAGCGTGACTTCCCCCACTTCCGGATCGCGCACCGTCACGTGCCGCACCCGATCGATCGGCGCGCGCACGATCTCCACCAGCTGCTGCACGCGCGGCAGCCGCGCGGCCGCGCTCACGGTGGCGTGAAACGCCGTGTCGCAGGCAATCGCCGCCACGGCATTGCCGCGCGCGATCGCGCGCCGGTGCGCCTCCTGAATGTCGTGCAGCTGTTCGAGCTCGCGCTGGCCGATGATCTCGGCCGCGCGGCGGATCGCGGCGGTTTCCAGCACCTTGCGGATCAGCGCGCTTTCCACGAACTGCTCGCGCCGCACCGGCGCCACGAAGGTGCCCGACTGCGCCGCGATCAGCACCAGCTCCTCGCGCGCGAGCTGCAGCAGCGCCTCGCGCACCGGCGTGCGCGACACGCCCAGCGCCTCGGCGATCGCGCGCTCGTAGATCACGTCGTTCGGGTGCAGCGTCATCGTCACGATCGCGTCGCGCAGCAGCGCGTGAACCTGCCCGGACAGCGCCTGCGCGCGGTCCAGCGCGAAACCGTCGGGAATGAGCTGGGCGATGAAGGCGTCCTGGACGCTGATGTCTGACTTCATGAATCGGTAGAAGAGTGGCAGGCAGCCCGGCCGAAACCGGTCGATCAGTATATTAGTCCGCGAGCGGATTGCGGCGTCCCGTCAGACGATTCGGCGGCAGGCGCACCGCGAGACGAGGGTTTGCACGGGTGCCGTCGGCAGGCGAGCCCCCTATAATTGCCAACTAGTATATTAGTCGGCATGGCGCGAAACACAGGCGGCCGGCGACTCACCCCACACCAGGAGACAGCATGCAACTCGAAGATTCGACCGGCCCGCGCCAGGCGGCCGCCGTCAGAACCGCCGCCCCGACCAACGTGCGTTGGCGGATCTTCTGGCTGCTGCTGCTGCTGTCCTCGATCAACTACATCGACCGCGCCTCGCTGTCGGTGGCGCTGCCGATCATCTCCGCCGAATTCAGGCTGCCGCCCGCCATGGAAGGCGTGCTGCTCAGCGCGTTCTTCTGGACCTACGCGCTGATGCAGATTCCGAGCGGCGTGCTGGTGGACCGCTTCAAGGCGCGCAACATCGTGGGCGTGGCCACGGTGGCGTGGGGCGCCTGCCAGGCGGTGGCCGCCGGCTGCTTCAGCTGGGTGCCGCTGCTGCTCACGCGGCTCGGGCTCGGCATCGCGGAATCGCCGATCATGCCGGCCGGCGCGAAGCTCGCGGGCACCTGGCTCACGCCCTCGGAGCGCGGCCGCGGCGCGGCGCTGCTCGATGGCGGCGCACCGCTCGGCTCGGCCTGCGGCGCGATCATCATCACGGCGCTGATCTCGGGCCTCGGCTCGTGGCGGCTCGCCTTCGTGGTGGCCGGCGTGGGCACCATCGTGGTGGGCATCGCGGCCTGGTGGTACATCCGCAATCACCCGGCCGAGCACGCCGGCGTGAACGCGGCGGAGCTCGACCACGTCACGGCGCACACGGCGGCCGCGGCCGCCCGCAACGCGGAGCCCAGGCCGGCCGCGCCGTTCCTGCACCTGCTGCGCGACCGCTCGGTGCTGTTCATGTTCGCGAGCTGGGCCTGCTACAACAGCGTGTTCTACGGCCTCATGACCTGGATGCCCAGCTACCTGCACAAGGCGCACGGCTTCGACCTCAAGCAGATGGGCGGCGCCACCTTCGTCATCTTCATGTGCGGCTTCGTGGGCGAGCTGTTCGGCGGCTGGCTGGCCGACAAGTGGCGCACGGCCGGCGGCGCGGCCAACCGCGTGATGCGCACGCTGTTCTCGGTGGCCGGCCTGGTGGCGGCGGTGGCGATCCTCGCCGTGAGCTTCGCCAAGGGGCTCGTGAGCGTGGTGGTGCTGCTGTCGATCGCGCTGTTCTTCATCCGCTGGTGCGGCATGTTCTGGGGCGTGCCCGCCACGCTCGGCGGCCAGTCGCGGGCGGGCCTGCTGGCCGGCGCGATGAACTTCAGCGGCAACATCGTGGGCGTGATCGTGCCGATCCTGATCGGCCTGATCGTGCAGTTCACCGGCACCTACTTCCTCGCGCTGATGTTCTTCGTCGCGGCCGCGTTCGGCCTGGCCGTCTGCGCGAGCCTCATCGACTACCGTGACCGCGGCCTCGACTGAACCCCGCCACCGGCTCGACCGTCACGACAAGCAACGGAAACCGACATGTCCTCACTCTCCCCCGACACGCCGCCGGCGCAGGTCGCGCCGCGCGCCCGCACGATCCGGCTCAACCCCGCCGACGACGTCGTGATCGCCATCGAGCAGCTGGTGGGCGGCACGCGCCTCGACGACGAGGACGTGACCGTCGCCGGGCTGATCCCGGCCGGCCACAAGGTGGCCACGCGCGCGATCGAGGCGGGCCAGCCGGTGCGCCGCTACGGCCAGATCATCGGCTTCGCGCACCAGGCGATCCGCCCCGGCCAGCACGTGCACACGCACAACCTGGACATGGGCGAATTCGCGCGCGACTACGCGTACGGCGAGGGCCGCCACGACACCGCCTTCGTGCCCGAGGCGCAGCGCGCCACCTTCGACGGCATCGTGCGCGAGGACGGCCGGGTGGCCAGCCGCAATTACATCGGCATCCTCACTTCCGTGAACTGCTCGGCCACCGTGGCGCGCGCCATCGCCGACCACTTCCGCCGCGACATCCACCCCGAGGCGCTGGCCGCCTATCCGAACGTGGACGGCGTGGTGGCGCTCACGCACGGCGTGGGCTGCGCGGTGGACCCCGAGGGCGAGGCGCTGGCGATCCTGCAGCGCACGCTGGGCGGCTACGCCTGCCATCCGAACTTCGCGTCGGTGCTGATGATCGGGCTGGGCTGCGAAACCAACCAGATTCCGCGCCTGCTCGAAACGCAGGGGCTGAGCGAGCACGCGCGGCTGCGCACCTTCACGATTCAGGACACGGGCGGCACGCGCAGGACGATCGAGAAGGGCATCGCGCTGATCGAGTCGATGCTGCCCGCGGCCAACGACGTGCGCCGCCAGCCGGTGCCGGCCAGCCACCTCACGGTGGGCCTGCAATGCGGCGGCTCCGATGGCTATTCGGGCATCACCGCGAACCCGGTGCTCGGCGCGGCCGTGGATCTGCTGGTGCGCAACGGCGGCACCGCGATCCTGTCGGAGACGCCCGAGATCTACGGCGCCGAGCACCTGCTCACGCGCCGCGCCGTGACGCGCGAGGTGGGCGAGAAGCTGGTGCGGCGCATCCACTGGTGGGAAGACTATTGCGCGCGCCACCACGCGGCGATCAACAACAACCCGTCGGCCGGCAACAAGGCGGGCGGCCTGACCACGGTGCTGGAGAAGTCGCTGGGCGGCATCGCCAAGGCCGGCAGCACCAACCTCGTGGACGTGTACGAATACGCCATGCCGGTGCGCGCGAAGGGGCTGGTGTTCATGGACACGCCGGGCTACGACCCGATCTCGGCCACCGGCCAGGTGGCGGGCGGCGCGAACCTGATCTGCTTCACCACCGGGCGCGGCTCGGCGTACGGCTGCGCGCCGTCGCCGTCGCTGAAGCTGGCCACCAACGGCGCGCTGTGGCGCCGCCAGTCGGACGACATGGACCTGAACTGCGGCGACGTGCTCGACGCCGGCGCGAGCATCGAGGCGCTCGGCGCCACGCTGTTCCGGATGATGCTCGACGCCGCCTCGGGCCACCGCACGCGCAGCGAACTGCACGGCTACGGCCAGAACGAGTTCGTGCCCTGGCAGATCGGCGCGATCACCTGAGCCCGCGCCCCGCGATCGTCCGCATTCGACCGCATTCACCCGCCATCCCCCGATTCGCCGCAAGGAGTTGCCCGATGCAAGCCAGCGTTTCCACCCCGCGCCACGAAGGCGTGTTCCCGGTCGTGCCGACCATCTTCGCCGAGGACGGCAGCCTCGACCTCGCCGGCCAGCGCCGCTGCGTCGACTTCATGATCGACGCGGGCTCCACGGGCCTGTGCGTGCTCGCCAATTTCTCCGAGCAGTTCTCGCTGGCCGACGACGAGCGCGAGGCCGTGATGCATTGCGTGCTCGAACACGTGGCGGGCCGGGTGCCGGTGATCGTCACCACCTCGCATTTCGGCACCACGGTGTGCGCGCGGCGCAGCCGCCGCGCGCAGGAGGCGGGCGCCGCGATGGTGATGGTGATGCCGCCGTATCACGGCGCCACCTTCCGCGCGAGCGAGACGGCGATCGTCGAGTTCTTCCGCACCGTGTCCGACGCGATCGACATTCCGATCATGATCCAGGACGCGCCGGCCAGCGGCACGCCTCTGTCGGCCGCGCTGCTCGCGCGCATGGCCGTGGAGATCGAGCACGTGTCGTACTTCAAGATCGAGGTGCCGCAGGCGGCCGCCAAGCTGCGCGAGCTGATCGCGCTGGGCGGCGACGCGATCGTGGGGCCGTGGGACGGCGAGGAGGCGATCACGCTGCTGGCCGATCTCGAGGCCGGCGCCACCGGCGCGATGACGGGCGGCGGCTTCCCCGACGGCATCCGCCAGATCATGGACGCGTGGCGCGCGGGCAATGCGCTGGAGGCCGAGCGCCAGTACCAGCGCTGGCTGCCGCTGATCAATCACGAGAATCGCCAGGGCGGCATCGCCACCGCCAAGGTGCTGATGAAGGCCGGCGGCGTGATCGCGTCCGACGCGATGCGCCACCCGCTGCCGCCGATGCATCCGGCCACGCGCGACAGCCTGCTGCGCATCGCCGGCGCGCTCGAGCCGCTGGTGCTGCGCTGGGGGCGTTGAGCGCCGCGTCCCTGCCGACCCGGCCGCGCCCTGCCTCGATCCACGACACACCTCAAGAGAACTTCCCATGCAGATTTCCGCTGCTTCCCTGATCGGCCCGCGCAGCGTCGCCGGCGCGGCCGGCTTCCAGGCGATCGATCCCACCAGCGGCGCCACGCTCGAACCGGTGTTCGGCCGCGCCTCGGCGCAGGACGTCGAGGCCGCCTGCGTGCTGGCCGAGCAGGCCTTCGACGCGTTCGCAACCTGCCGCTCGCCACGCGCGCGCAGTTCCTCGACATCATCGCCGCGCGGCTGACGCTCGGCTCGGGGCAGTTCTGCACGAATCCGGGGCTCGTGATCGGCGTGGACGGCCCGGCATTGCGCGGCTTCGAGGCGGCCGCTGCGGCAGCGCTGGCCGAGCTGCCGGCCACCGCCATGCTGAGCCCGGGCATCTGCCGCGCGTACGACGCGGGCGTGCAGCGGATCGGCTCGCAGGCCGGCGTCGAGGCGCTGGGGCAGGGCGCGGCCGGCGAGTTGCGCAACAGCGGGCGCGCGGCGCCGTTCGCCACCGATGCCGCGACCTTCCTGACGCAGACGGCCCTGCACGACGAGGTGTTCGGGCCCGCCTCGATCGTGGTGCGCTGCGCCGATCTCGACGCCATGCACGCGGTGATCGCGCGGCTGGAGGGGCAACTGACGGCCGCGCTCAGCCCTTCAAATGACGCTTGATATAGCGCTCGGCGAACGTGGCCGTCATGTTGACGAACCCGTCCGGGCTGCCGTGGTAGTAGTAGTCGACGTGCTGCCGCATCAGCGCCACCACCTGCCGCGCGCCTTGCGCGTCGCCGGCCAGCAGGCGCGTCACCACCGTGGCGCGATACAGATAGGGCAGGTTGTAGTTCCAGCCGCCGAGGAAGTACAGCGACGGGTCGCGTTCGTAGTCGGCTTCGTCCAGGCGCGGTGCCTCGGGCGCGAAGCGCGTCAGCATCGGGCTCAGATCGGGGCGGCCCGCGTACAGGAAGTTCAGATAGCCGCCGTGGCCGTTGTCGAGCATGCCGAAGCCGATCGGGCCGCCCTGCGAAAAGCTCAGCACCCCGAATTTGCCGTGCGCGCGATACAGCAGGGCCAGCGCGTCGGGGTGCGCGGTGCCCCACGCGGCGAGGGCGAGCATGTCGTCGAGATCGAGGCGAGGCTTCGCCAGCGTGGCGCGGATCGTGTCCCAGCCCGGCAGCAGCCCGCCGTCGATCGCCGCGCGCTCGAAGGCGGGGTGATCCGAGCAGGCCAGGATCGCGCGCATCTCCGGCGAGAGCGCCTCCAGCCGCGCGAGCAACGGCACGTGCAGCTCGCACATCACCACGGTGCCGAGCAGCTCCCAGGTGTTCTGCTCGTCGCGGCGGCCCGTCACCGTCGACCGGTCGAGCGCCACGATCTGCTCCCACAGCCGTTCCCACATCGCCTCGGCCGGTAGCGGCCCGCGCGACATCACGAAGGGCTTCGCGATCTCGGCCGGCAGCGCCTCGCGCGTGAAGCCGAACTGGGCCGTCACCCGCATCATGGCTTCCTGCGAATGCAGCGCGGTCTGCAGGAAGCTGCGGTGCTGCCACTGCTCGTAGCGCTCGCGCGCCCACGCTTCGTCCACCAGGAAGGTGCGCCGCGAGCCCTCGATGTCGTTCAGATCCCCGTAGTACATCAGCCGCGCCGGATAGCGGCACTGCGCGTGATCGTCCACCGATTGCAGGAAGGCGGGATCGGCGCGCCCGGCGGCGTCGGATACGTAATGGCGCGGCGCGTCGTTGTAGCGGCTGAACTTCACGAGCCAGGCCGGCTCGCCCTTCGCGATCGGCTGGCCGCTCAGCGCGCAGCGGCCCGGCTTGAGGTTCGGAAACGGCTTGTGCTCGACGTCGGCGAACACGGCGGGGGTGGAGAACGCGGGCTGGAAGCGCTGCTTCATGGGCGGGAGCGGTGGTGGACCGCGAGGGCATGACGGACGGGGGCCAGTGTAGCGGCAAAGCGCGGATGCCGCGCGGCCGATTGGTTGCCGTGCGTGCGCGTCCGCTACACTACGCGCTTTTTTTCGGAAGAAGCCGCACATGAAATGGCTCGCCGCGCTTTGCGCGCTGTCGATCTCCGCGACCGCATTCGCGTCGTCGTGTCCGCAGTTTTCCCCGTCCGGCAAGGAGCCCGAGCTCGACAACCCGAAGATGACGCGCCAGACGCGGCTCATCTGCTATTCCGATTTCGTGGTGCTGCATTCGGGCGTCACGCACACGCCGCTGTGGTCGGCCGAGCATCTGAGCGCCGATCACCTGGCCGCCGCGAAGGACGAGGTGCGCACCAACCGCTTCTACGCCGACGGCCAACTGCCGGCCGGCGAGGGCGCGACGCTGGCCGACTATCGCCGCAGCGGCTTCGACCGCGGCCACATGAGCCCGGCCGGCGACCGCTGGAACGATCGCGCGATGGCCGAATCGTTCTCGCTCGCGAACATGGTGCCGCAGAATCCGCAGAACAACCGCCGCGTGTGGGCGCATGTGGAGCAAGCCGTGCGCGCGATGGCGGTGCGCAACGGCGAGGCCTATGTGGTGACCGGGCCGATGTTCCATGGCAGCGAGCTGAAGACGATCGGCGAGAGCCGCGTGATCGTGCCGACCGAGATCTTCAAGCTCGTGTACCTGCCGTCGAAGCGGATGGCGTTCGCGATCGTGGTGAAGAACGACGCCGCGAAGCGCTACGATATCGAAACCGTGCATCAGCTCGAAGCCGCGAGCGCAATCCGCTTCCCCGGCGTGCCAGAATCACTGAAGGATACGAAGCCAGGAGGATTGTCCGGTGTCTGAACCGACTTTCACCGCATTCGCGGACGACAGCAGCGTGATCAACATCGCCGGCGACGCGCTCGCGATCAGCAACGATCCGGCCCGCATCCGGATCGAGGGCGAGCTCGAGATCGCGCGCGATCAGGAAGGGCTCAAGCGCGCGCAGGCGCTGCTCGCGGCGCTCGCGAGCATCGTGGACGTGCTGCAGGCCGCGCCCGACCTGCCGGCGAAGCTCGCCGACGAGCCGCCGGCTCCCGCCGGCAAGATCGCCAACCCGTTCTGAGACGAACGAAAAGGCATGGCGCGGCGTTCAGCGCCGCGCCGCGCCCTGCGCCTCGATGCCCTTGAGGATCAGATCGACGCCGGCCAGGAAGTCGGCGCGGTCGTCGTGCGTGCGCAACGGATCGGCCATGCTGCGCACGAACGGATAGGCGGCGGCATCGAGCGCCGCCCAGGTCCTGGCCACGCCGTCGAGCATGCCGTCGCGCTCGATCCCCTGCGCCCGGGCGAACTGCCCGTTGGCCGCGTTCTGCCCGCCCACCCCCAGGATGTAGTTGAGCAGCGCCGACACGGTCGCCCACTGCCGGCGCGTCGGCACGTCCATCGCCAGCACGTGGCCGCCGATGCGCTCCACGATCCGCACGATCGGCAATTGCCCCGGCGCGCGGGCCAGCGCCGCGCCCACCCACGGATGCGCGTCGATCAGGTCGAACAGATCCAGCGCGAGCGTGCGCAGCGCGTTGGCGGGCGCGGCGCGGCCGGCCGGGCGGGCGTCGAGCGTGCGCGCCACCATCGCGTCGCAGGCGGCCACCAGCAGGTCCTGCTTGTTGTCCACGTGCCAGTAGATCGCGCCGGGCCCGGTGGCGAGCCGCTCCGACAGCGCGCGAAAGGTCAGGCCGCCTTCGCCGTTCGCATCGAGCAGGTCGATCGAGGCCGCCACGATCTGGTCGCGCGACAGCGATCCGGCGCGGCGCTCGGGCGGACTGGTTTTGCGGATCATCGTGATGGTTGACATTTGTGGAATGATGTTCCAGTTTACCGTGGAATGACGTTCCACCGATTGGAGAAATCACCCATGAAGCCACCCACCATCGCCATCGTCGGCGCGGGCCTCGGCGGCCTGACGCTGGCCCGCGTGCTGCATCTGCACGGCATCGCGGCGACCGTCTACGAGGCGGACGCCTCGGCGCAGGCGCGCACGCAGGGCGGCATGCTCGACATCCACGTGCACAACGGCCAGCGCGCGCTGCGCGAGGCGGGGCTGCACGACGCGTTCCTCGGCATCGTGCATCCGGGGGGCCAGGCCACGCGCGTGCTCGACTGGCAGGGCACGGTGCTGCTCGATCAACCCGACCACGGCAGCGGCGGCCGCCCCGAGGTGCCGCGCGGCGAGCTGCGCCGGATCCTGCTCGAATCGCTGCCGGCGCACGCGGTGCGCTGGGGGCACAAGCTCGACGCGGTCGCGCCGCTCGGCGGCGGCCGGCACGTGCTGCGCTTCGCGCACGGCGCGTCGGTGGAGGCGGACCTGGTGGTGGGCGCCGACGGCGCGTGGTCGCGCGTGCGTCCGCTGCTGTCGGGCCAGGTGCCGGCCTACACGGGGCTGACCTTCGTGGAGACCTGGCTGCACGATTGCGATGCGCGCCACCGGGCCAGCGCGCGGGCCGTGGGCGGCGGCGGGATGTTCGCGACGGGGCCGGACAAGGGCATCGCCGCGCACCGCGAGCCCGGCGCCGTGCTGCATGCCTACGTGCAGTTGCGCAAGCCGCTGGCGTGGGTGGAGGCGCTCGCGGCGGCCGGGCCGGCCGGGATCGTCGCGCGCGTGGCAGCGGAATTCGAGGGCTGGGCGCCCGAGCTGACGGCGCTCGTGACTGCCGCCGAGGTGGCGCCGGTGCTGCGCCCCGTGCATGCGCTGCCGATCGGCTGGCGCTGGCCGCGCGTGGCGGGCGCCACGCTGCTCGGCGATGCCGCGCACCTGATGCCGCCGTCGGGCGAGGGCGCGAACCTCGCGATGTTCGACGGCGCGGAACTGGGCCGCCTGATCGCCGCGAATCCGGCCGACCTGGAAACGGCGCTCGCCGCCTACGAAAGCGAGATGTTCGTGCGCAGCGAGCACGAGGCGCGGGAAGCGCGCGTCATCGTCGAGACCTGTCTGGGCTCGAAGGCACCGGGCAGCCTCGTGGAATTTCTCGGCGAGCCGGGTTGAGCGCGCGTGCTAGGCGCGTAGCCTGCGTTCGTCGGGCAGGCACAGCGTGAGCAGGGCGGCGGCGGTGGCGAGCGCGGTGGCCATCACGTAGACGCCGTGCAGCGAGCCGGTCCAGCCCGGCATCATGCCGCCCGTCACGTTGCCGAGCGTGGTGCCGATGCCGAGGAACACGTTCGCGATCGCGAATACCGGGGTGGCCGCGCCGGCCTCGGCCGTCTTGCTGACGTAGGCGGGAATCAGCCCGTAGATCGAGTAGAACGACAGGCCGAAGCAGACGGCCGCCGCCGTCGGTTGCCACGGCGCCGCGTGCACGGCGATCAGCAGCGCGGCGCCGGCCAGCGACGCGTACGACAGCATCAGCGCGATGCGGATGCCGATGCGGTCGGCCAGCAGGCCGGCCAGCAGGCCGCTGGCGAGGCCCACCGCGCCGATCGTCGACCACAGGCCGCCGACGGTCGCGAGCGACGCGCCGTGGCCCTGAACGAGGTAGCTCGACAGATAGTTCTGCCAGGGACCACAGCTCATGCCGGCCAGCGCGAGCAGGAGCCACACGGTCAGGTGGCGCGCGGTGAGCAGGCGGGCCGGCGCGGCCGGCGTCGTGCCCGCGGCAGGTGCCGCGTCGCGCGAGAAGGCCGCCGGCGCGAAGCGCCTCAGCGCGAGCACGCCGAGCGCCGCCAAGGCCAGCGACGCGGCGCCGGTGGCGATCCACACCGCGCGCCAGCCGAAGGCGGGCAGCAGCCACGGCACCAGCAGGCCGTTGGCGAGCTGCCCGTAGGCGGTGCCGCTCGACACCAGCCCGTTCACGCGCGAGCGATACGCGAACGGCACGCAGCGCGCGATCACGCCCACCGTCGGCACCATCATGCAGGCGGCGCAGGCGCCGAGCCCGGCCATCGCCGCGCCCACCTGCACGACGTTCTGCACCCCTGACAATGCCAGCAACAGCAGCGCGGCCGCCGCCACGCCGCCGGCGCTGACCGCGCCCGCGCCGAAGCGGCGCGCGAGGCGAGGGCAGGCCAGCGCGGCGCCGAGATAGGCGAGCTGCGCGGCGCCCGTCACGATGCCGATCGCGGCGTCGTGGAAGTGCAGCTGCACGCGCATGGCCGTCACCACGAGCGCGAACAGATACAGCCCGAAGCCGAACGCCACGGCGGTGAACAGCGTGAACACGACGGCCACCACGAGCGTGCGCGGGGCTGCCTTCGCGGTGTGCGCGGGGAGCACATCCATTTCCATGATCGTCACCTGTATCGAGAAATTTCTATATAGGTTAATTTCTATATACTGGAGCCTGATCTGTCAAGAAGGATGTGCCGGTCATGGCGAAAACGAGCGAAGCGAAAACGCGGGAGCAGCAAGCGCGGCTGGCGCAGGTGCAGGCGGCGCTGCACGCGCTGTCGAATCCGCACCGCCTGCGGGTCCTGGTGTGGCTGATGGCGCCGCGCGCGCACTTTCCGGCGCAGCGCGACGCGGACCTCGTGGAGGACGGCGTGTGCGTGAGCTTCATCACCGAGAAGCTCGGCCTGAGCCAGCCCACCACCACCACCCACATGCAGGCGCTGGCGGCGGCGGGCCTGGTCGGCTCGAAGAAGATCAAGAACTGGGTGTACTACAAGCCCGACGCCGAAGCGATCCAGCGCTTCCTCGGCGATCTCGGCCTACTGCTGGGGCAGCCTTCCGCCTAGCTCAGCAACTGCCGCACGCGCGGCGCCACCTGTTCGGCGAAGGTCTTCATGTCCGCCTCGAAGGGCTGGAACTGCAGCATGAACAGCTCGATGCCGGCGCGGTGGAATGCGGCGATGCGCTCGGCCACCTCGTCGTAGCTGCCCACCAGGCCCGCCGCCGTGCCGCCGTTCGAGCCCACCCGCGCCGATTGCGCGAAGGTCTTGAACATCACGGCGCTCGGGTCGATGTGCTGCTGCTGTTGCGCGCGCAAGGGCTTGTCGCGCTCGGCCAGCGCGAACAGGTGCGCGAGCTGCGCCTCGGCCTGCGCGGCCGTCTCGCGCGCGATCACGAAGGCCGACAGCCCGAAGCGCAGCGGCGCGGCACCGGCCGGCCGCGCCCGCGCGCCCACGTCGGCGATCAGGCCGCGCACGTCGTCGAGGGGCTGGCCGTTGATGAACCAGGTATCCCCCTTGTCGGCCACCAGCGCGCGGGCCGGCTCCGATTCGCCGCCCACGTAGATGCGCGGGCGCGCGCGGAACGGGTCGGTCGGGCGCAGCGCGTAATCGTCGATGCGGAAATGCGCGCCGTCGAACTGCACGTTCTCGCCGCGCAGCAGCGCGTCCACCACGGTGATCCATTCGCGCCCGTACGCGTAGCGCGCATCGTGCTCGGCGAAGCCGATGCCGGCGCGCTCGAGCTCGGGGCGGTTCCAGGCGTTGACGAGGTTGATCGCGAAGCGCCCGCCGCTGATGTGTTCGATCTGCTGGGCCATCTTGGCGAGCACGACCGGGTGGTACAGATACGGCTTGATCGCCGCGATGATCTCGATGCGCTCGGTCAGCGCCGCGAGCGCGGCCGAGGCGGTCCACGCCTCGAGCTGATCGAGCTTCGGATCGTGCGGATTGATGGTGTGCTGGGCCACCAGCACGGAGTCGTAGCCGAGCCGTTCGGCTTCGAGCACGAGCGCCTTGTTGCGCGCCCAGGAGGCGTCGTACGGTTCGTCGGGATCCTGCAGCGCGGCACGGCTGCCGTGCACCAGCGCCCAGACGCCGAAACGGGGGAGGGAAGCGGACATGCGATGTTCTCGGTGAAGGCGGAGCAACCTTCGATCATCGTGGCGTGGCGGCGCCTGTCCAACCAAGTTTTTCTGCTAAGCATGTGCCGGTAAAACGTCGTGTTTCGATTCGCCATCCTGATATCTATCGCAGCCCGAAACGATTTCCCCGGCCATTGATTTTCTGCGGAATGGCCGGTGTCGAAGTCGAATATCGAAACCAACCGCTCGGGCCGCGATTTTCCGGTGGTGATCGAACGATCTCGTGAATCGATGATGAAAATGGCGGCGCATCGATTCGATGCGGAGTTTGTCGAACCTTTGATCGCAGTTTTGTCGGGAATGGAACGTCGGGTGCGATTATTGTCGATTTGCGGGATCCCTGATAGAACCGACAGGAGAGACCTGGGAGGGTAACAATCGCATCGATTGCGCATTCATGAATCAATTAAGTAATCAAATCCTGTCATTAACTTCAGGTTTTTGAAATAACAAAAAGATTTTAATGGGATGTGATTGTCGATGTCGGAAAAATCACCATTTCTGTTGACGCGTCGATTTCCGCTATGTAAATTCCATTCGCGAAATCGAGATAAGGATATTCCCGGGCGCGAGGTTCGGTGAATCCGTGCATTTCAATTCTTAATTTCCATTTCAGGCCGGACTCATGGGCGCGGATTAACGATGCGCATGCGCGCGGTATGCCGACGCGCGTGTGTCGACAACCCATCTAGAGAGAAATCATGTCGGTTGACCTGCGAGACGCGAGCGTATGTGAAGCTCGGGAAGCATCGTGGTCGGTGGCGGAAGCGATCGTCCGTGAAGTATTCACCTTGCGCAATCTGCATCGTACCGAGGAGGGCACGCCGCATTGCTTCGCCGACGAGGCGCGCCTCCACATCGAGGCGATCGCGCCGGTGGTGGCGCGCGGCGAACCCGTGACCATGGTCCTGCCGGCGTTTCCGGGCAAGTCGCCGAACCGCAGCAAGACGCTCGGTGCCTTGCCGGATCTGGCGGAGAAGCACGCGCTGGCGAACCTGTCGCGGCTGTGCCGCCGGATCGGCACGCTCTACGCGCCCGGCGCCAAGCTGATGATCTGCTCCGACGGCTACTGCTTCTCGGACGTCGTGAACATTCCCGATCCCGAGGTGCGCCAGTATCTCGACAGCCTGGAGGCGTACGCGACGCGGCATTTCCCCGAGAGTTTCGCGTTCTTCGACCTCGACGACACCTTCGGCTATCTCGACGACCTCACCTCGAAGCGCGAGGAGCTGCTGATCGTCTACAGCGACTCGGTCGACCAGATCAAGCGCCAGTGCGCCGAGGATCCGTCGGCGATCGCGATGTATCGCGGCATCACGCGCTTCCTGTTCGAGGACACCCAGGGCATCGAGCGCTTCAAGGGGCTCAGCAACACGGCGATCCAGAAGATGGCGCGCAGCAACGCCTATCGCGTGATCCAGCGCAGCAACGCCTGGGGCCGCCTGATCGACCGCACCTTCCCGAACAGCCTGCGCCTGTCGATCCACCCGCAGTTCCGGCTCTCGAGGAAGATCGGCATCCGCCTCGTGGATTGCGACGACGTCTGGCTCACGCCGTGGCATTCGGTGGCCGTGCGGGAAAACGACCGGATCGTGCTGCGCAAGCGTTCCGAGATCGACGAGCGCAGTGCCGTCCTGGTGTTCACCGACGGCATTCCGTGCCACTTCGTCCATTACCCGCAACCGCATCCGAGCGTCTTCCACCATGGCTGATCGGCAACGCCCTCCGGGCACGCGCGGCGTGCGTCCACCGCCCGTGATCTTCCTCGCGCTGCTGGCGATCCTGTCGATGCTCGGCACCGACATCTACCTGCCGGCGCTCGGCGAAATCCAGGCGGATCTGTCCAGCTCGATGTTTCTGGTCGGGCTGTCGCTGACCGTGTACGCGGCCGGCACCTGCGTGACGCAACTGCTGTACGGCCCGGTGTCGGACGCGATCGGCCGCAAGCCGGTGCTGCTGTTCGGGCTGGCCGTGTTCGTGGCGGCCACGCTGGGCTGCATGTTCGCGCACGACATCGCCGCGTTTCTCGCGTTCCGCTTCCTGCAGGCGTTCGGCGTGTGCGCGGCCACCGTGCTCTGGCAGCCGATCGTCACCGACGTCCACGGCGGCGACGATGCGCGCGTGCGCGGCATCTTCGGTTTCGTCATGTCGTTCGTGGGCATCTCGCCCGCGCTCGCGCCGATCGCGGGCGGTGCGCTGGCCGGTGCCTGGGGCTGGCGCGTCACGTTCGCGGTGCTGCTCGCGCTCGGCATGCTGATGCTGCTCTGGAGCGCGCTGCTGTATCGCGAGACGCATCCGCAGGCGCGCCGTGCCGCGCGGCCCGCGGGCGTGCGAGCCGTGTTCGGCTCGTATCGCACGCTGTTCGGCGACCTCGGCTTTCACCTCCATGCCTGGTCGGTCGCGGCGGCGGTGGGCGGCTACATGGCCTACCTGACGGTGGCGCCGTTCGCGCTGGCCCGGTTCGGCCTCTCGCCGTTCTGGATCGGGGTGAGCTTTCTGCCGCTGGCCGGGCTGTTCGGGCTCGGCGGCGGCCTGGCCAAGTGGCTGGCGGCCAGGTACGGCGACGACGGCGCGCTGAAGGTGGGCGCCACGCTGGCGGTGCTGGCGGGCGCGCTGTTCTGGCTGTCGGTGGAGCGCGGCTTCGCCGTCACGCCGGTGCGTTACGTCGCGCCGTTCGGGCTCATGACGCTCGCCATCGGCATCACGATTCCGACCGGCTCGGCAGGCGCGATCGCGCGCTTCACGCGGATCTCGGGCGCCTGCTCGAGCGCGATGAATTTCCTGACCTCGATCGCGGTGCTGGTGGCCACGCTGCTCGCCTCGGTCGGTTACCAGACCGCGGGCAACCGACCGCTCGGCGCGATCCTGCTGGTGGCCGCGCTCGTGTCGCTGGTCTGCGCGGCGCTGCTGCGCCCGACCGGCGCACGGCCGTCCCTCACCGCCCGCTGACACGGGCTCCTCACTCGATGCACGGAGATAGCATGAAGCCATTCGGAATCGCCAACGAACGCTGGCTGGACGCGCGCACGCTCACCTCGGGCCAGCCCTCCGCGGAACAGTTCGCCCTGCTCAGGGACGACGGATTCGATCTCGTGATCGACATCGCGCCGACCGACGCGCGCTATTCGATCGACGACGAAGCCGGCCTGATGCGCCGCCTCGGCATCGAATATCACTTCCAGCCGGTCGACTTCAAGGCGCCGACGCTGGCCGACTTCGTGCGCTTCTGCACCGTCTATCACGCCACCGCCGGCCGCAAGCGGCTCGTGCATTGCGCCGGCAACTTCCGGGTCTCCGCGTTCGTCGCGCACTACAAGATGATCCACGACGGCTGGACCGAGGCGCAGGCCGACGCCTGGGTGGCCGACGTCTGGAAGCTGGCCGACTATCCGGTCTGGGACGCCTTCGTCCGGCGTCTGCGCGCCGACCTGTTCGTGGCGCGCGCCGCATGATGCTTGCCGCTTCCGCCGATTTCGTCGCCGAGCGCATCGTGGCGCGTTTCGCCACCGAGTTCGGGGCGCGGCTCGCGCGCGACGGCAGCGTCGACGCGCTGTCGGAGCCCCAGCGCGACGAGCTCGTGTCCAAGGCGCGCCGCTTCGTGGCGCGCGGCAGCACGATCCGGCTCACCCTGCCGGGATTCCCGCTCAAGGCGCCGGTGGCGTCGGGGCGGGTGGCGGGCGCGCTGCCCGATGCCGGCGAACGGGCCGCCCTGGCGTATCTCGATGCGTTCTGCGAAGCGGTGCAGGCCTTCTATCCGCCCGGTTGCGCGATCGACCTGTTCAGCGACGGTCTCACGTTCCACGACGTGCTCGGCGTGCCGCGCGAGGTGGCGAATCGCTATCACCACGCGCTGCGCACGCTGCATCCGTCGCGCCACCTGGTCTGGCATGCGTACTCGACCGTCGATCCCGGGTTCGATCGCGAGATCGACGGCGCCGAGCGCGCGCTGGCCCCGCACTGGCCCGATCCGGCGGCGCTGCGCGACGATGCCCGCCATGCGCGGCGGGTGGCCGAGCTCGAGGCGATGCTCGAGCGCGAGCGCGCCGCCGGTGTCGAGGCCGCGGACGGCGACGCCGCCGCGCCGCGCCCCGGCGCCCGACGCATGGCCGAACGCGGCATCGCGCTCGACGCGTTCCTCGCGGCGCGCCTGCCCGACGGCATTCGACTCACCGTGCACGACCCGGCACCCGAGGCACGCAAGGTGCCCGTGCGCATGCATTCCCGTCCCGGCGCCGCCGCGTTGCCCTGGCGCGGCGTCCTCCTGTATCGATCGAATGGAGACACTCTCATGCTCAGCAAGCAAACCGCCGTCGGCGAGCTCGACGCCGCCGTGATCACTCGCGCAGGTCAACCGTGGTGCTACGCCGAAGCGGCGGGGCCGCTCGCCGATTCGTGCGAACTGCGCGTCGTGCACGGCGAGGATTTCGGCGTGATCGTGACGCCGCGCGACGAGGCGGCGCCGGTGGACTGCCGCACGCTGTCGACGGAGGCGGTGGCGGCACTCGTGCGCCAGTTCGGCTTCGTCGTGCTGCGCGGCTTTCAGGTGCCCGACGAGGAGGCGCTGGTGGCCTTCACGTCGCGCTACGGCCGCCCCTATATCTGGAAGTTCGGCCCGGTGCACAAGGTGATCCCCGAGGAAAAGCCGAACGGCTACGTGCATTCGTTCGAATCGGTGCCGCTGCACTGGGATCTGAGCATGTTGCCGCTCGATCATCCGCTGGTGCGCGAGGACGAGTACTT
Organism: Burkholderia sp.; assembly: GCA_030151225.1. Taxonomy (GTDB): domain Bacteria; phylum Pseudomonadota; class Gammaproteobacteria; order Burkholderiales; family Burkholderiaceae; genus Burkholderia. The sequence goes on from JASLEG010000281.1 coordinate 19,478, forward strand.
CGCGGCCACGCTGTTCGCGCTGCATTGCCGAACCTCGCCCAGGCGCGGCGAAGGGCAGACCACGCTGGTCGACGCGCGCGCCGTGGTGCGCGATCTCGATGCCGAGACGCTCGCGCTGTGGGAGCAGGTGAGCCTTACCTACAACACCCGCATGACCTACTTCGGCGGCGTGCCGCGCACCTTCCCGCTGATCACCACGCACCCGGAAACGGGCGAGAAGCTGCTGCGCTATCAGGAGGGCAGCGAATCGTCGCTGCAGCGCTTCGAGGTGTCGGTCGCCGATCCGGGCCGGGTGCCCGAGGATTTCGTCGCGCGGGTCAACGCGCTCGCGTATTCGCCGCGCTATCTGGTCGAGCACGAGTGGCACGACGGCGACATCGTGATGGTGGACAACTACCGTGTCCTGCACGGCCGCCGCGCGATGTCGCGCGATTCCGCCGCGCGCGAGCTGTGGCGCGTGCAGGTCTACTGAGCCCACCGGGAGAGCGCATCTTGAGTCCCGTGAACCGGCCCCTGCGCGTGCTGTGCTTCGGCGAGGCGGCGACCTTCGCGCACGTCGCGCGGCCTTACTGCCTCTCCCGCGCGCTCGACAAGCGCGAGTTCGAGGTGCATTTCGCGTGCGATACGCGCTACGCCTACGTGCACGACGATCCCGCGATCCGTCTGCACGCGATCCGCTCGAAGAGCGCGCAGGCCTTTCTCGACGCGGTCGAGACGGGGCGCGCGCTCTACACGAAGCGCGAGCTGATCGGCTATGCCGAGGAAGACCTGGCGCTGATCCGTCGCGTCGCGCCCGACGTCGTGGTGGGCGATTTCCGGCACTCGCTGTCCGTGGCGACACGGCTGGCCGGCGTGCCGTACGTGGCGCTGATCAATGCCTACTGGAGCACCGGCGTGGCCGACCCGGTATTGCCGGTGCCCGAGATTCGCGGTCTCGAGATGAGCCGGCTGCCCCTGATCGAGCGACTGATGCCGCTGATGGGGCGCCTCGTGCTGGCCTATCAGGCGCGGGCGCTCGACGGCGCGCGCCGTCACTTCGGCCTGCCGCCGTTCGCGTCGTGCCGCGCCGGCTGGACCTTCGGCGATCGCGTGGCCTATTACGACTCGCCGGCGCTGGTGCCGCTGGCCGCCTTGCCGGCCGGGCACCGCTACATCGGGCCGGTGAGCTGGTCGCCGAGCGTGGCCTTGCCCGACTGGTGGCAGGCGCTCGAGGCGGCCCGGCGCCTCGCCTATGTGTCGCTCGGTTCCTCGGGCGACGTGGGGATGTTCGACACGATCGTGGACGGCCTGCTCGATGCCGGCTTCCAGGTGGTGTCGAGCTCGGGCGGGCGCCACCAGCCGGCGCCGCGCGCCGGGCTGTACACGGCGCCGTACCTGCCCGGCGAACGGATCGCGCAACGCGCCGATCTGGTGATCAGCAACGGCGGCAGCCCGACCGGCTATCAGGCGCTGGCCGAGGGCACGCCCGTGATCGGCGTGCCGACGAACATGGATCAGCTGCTGGCGATGCGCTGCATCGAGCGTTACGGCGCGGGCGTGACGGTGCGCCCGGCACGCGTGCGACGCGGCGAACTGCCGGCGGTCGCGGCCGCCATGCTGGCCGATCCGGGCTATCGGGCGCGGGCGCGGGAGCTGGCCGACGGCTTCGCGCGGATGAACCCGTACACGGCATTTCCGGCGCTGCTGCGCGAGGCCGTCGAGGCATGCACGCCGGATGCGCGGCCCGACACCGCGAACGCGCGGGTGCGATGGATGGCGAACGCCGCCTGAGCGGCGCGCAGGCAGCCGCGCCACCACGAGGCGCGGCCCGATCGAACACGAGGGAGAAAGCGGGTGACTGACAAACAGGAT
>JASLEG010000296.1 GCA_030151225.1 Burkholderia sp.
CCCACGACCTGCAGCACCTGCGCGTCGTCGGCCGGACGCGCGGCCGGCGCGTGGCTGTAGCTGCGCGAGCGCGCGGCCACCAGCGCCGCGGTGTCGGTGGCCGCCGCGCGCGCGATGCCGGCCAGCGTGGCCAGATGCACGAGCTGATAGAAGCCTTCCGAGTAATCGAACGGCGCGCGGCCCGCCACGATCTCGCTCGCGTCCACCGGCACCGCCGTGAAGCGGCTCGTGCCGCTCGCGGTCAGGCGCTGGCCCATGCCGTCCCAGTCGTCGATCACGTCCACGCCGCGGGCGCGCCGGTCGATCGTGACCGACACCGATTCGCCGTGCTCGTCGGTGGCGCCCACGTGGATCCAGTCCGCGAACAGCGAGCCCGTGGTGTAGAACTTCGCGCCGTCGAGCTGCCAGCCGTCGGCGCCGCGCGTCACGCGCGTGGAGAACCGCGATTGCCGCGCCTCGCCGGTTTCGGACCACGCCGCGCCGGCGATCGCGCCGCCGCCGAGTCGCTCGAACCACACGGCCTGCCGCTCGGGCGGGCTGGCCAGGATGTGCTCGACGAAGCCGAAATGCGCGCGCAGCGCCTGCGTGAGGTTCGATTCGGCCTCCGACAGCTCGATCAGCACTTCGAAGAATTCGGGCAGCGAGAGGCCGAGCCCGCCGTGCTCGCGCGGCACGCGCGCGGCGGTCAGGCCCGAGGCGCGCAGCCATTCGATTTCCTCGAACGGCAGGCGGCGTTCGTTCTCGCGCGCGGCGGCGTGCTCGCGGATGCGCGCGAAGGTCGGGCGCAGCGGCGCCACCACGCGTGCGTGCACGCCGGGCAGCGGTTCGCCCCACGCGGGGCCGGTGACGATGCCCGGGGCGAGCTGGGCGGTGCGGTCGTTGCTCATGTCGATGCTGTCCTCGTGAGGTTGACGGTGCGCGGCGAACGTCGCGGCGCGCGGGTTCGGGTTGCGGTTCAGGCAGGCCGCGCGGTGCCGGCCCACGGGCGCAGGCGTCGCGCCGGATGGCGGTCGGGCAGATGGGGGCCGCCGCGGAACAGCTTCTCGCGCAGCGTGCCGGGGGCGTATTCGCGCTGCATGAGGCCGCGCTTCTGCAGCACCGGCACCACCTGCTCGACGAATTCGCTCCACCAGCCGAGCGTGGTGACGGGCACCACGTTGAAGCCCGCCACGCCCGCGGCGGCCCAGCGTTCCACCTCGTCGGCGATCTGCTCGGGCGTGCCGGCGAAGCGCGCGGAGACGGTCTGGCGCAGCGCGTCGGCGAAGGTCACCACGCCGAGCGGCGCGGCGTCGATGAAGGCGCGCACGTTGCCGCGCGTGCCGTTCTGGTTGCGCAGCTCGGTCAGCGGCGTGGCGGGATCGATGGTGGTCAGGTCCACGCCGATGCCGCCACTCCAGAACGCGGCCAGCGCGTCGAGGCTGAACGATTCGAGGATCTCGGCGCGGCGCGCCTTCGCCTGCGCCTCGGTGCTGCCGATCACGGGCGACAGCATCACGATCGCGCGGATGTCGTCGGCGTCGCGCCCGGCGGCCACCGCGCGGCGGCGCAGGTCCGCGATGTCGTTGGCCGCGCTCTCGGGCGTGCGCGAGGGCAGGAAAGTCACTTCGGCATGACGCGCCGCGAAATCGCGCCCGGCCTCCGACGAGCCGGCCTGGAACAGCACCGGCGTGCGCTGCGGCGAGGTCCGCACCAGGTGCGGGCCGGCCACGCGATAGCGCGGGCCGTGGTGATCGATCGCGTGCAGGCGGGACGGGTCCACCAGCATGTCGCGCGCGCCGTCGCCCACCCAGGCGCCGTCTTCCCAGCTCGCCTCCCACAGCTTGTAGACCACTTCCGCGTATTCCTCGCCCCACACGTAGCGCTCGTCGTGCGGCGGCAGCCGGTCGAAGCCGTAGTTGCGCGCGGTGTTGTCGAGATAGGAGGTCACGATGTTCCAGGCCACCCGGCCCTCGCTCAGGTGATCGAGCGTGGAGAGCTTGCGCGCGAAGCTGAACGGGTGCTCCTGGATCACCGAGCTGGTGACGGCGAAGCCGATGTCGCGGGTGGCCGCGGCCAGCGCCGACACCAGCGCGGCCGGATCGTGCGACGGGAACTGCATGCCGGTGCGCGCGGCCTGCTGCCACTGGCCGCTCGCGGTCTCGTAGAGGCCGGCCACGTCGGCCAGGAACACCACGTCGAAGCAGCCGCGCTCGGCCGTCTGCGCGAGCTCGATCCACGGGCCGAGCTTGTGGAAGTCGAGCTGCTGCGCGCCTTGCGGATGGCGCCACAGGCCGTGGCTGTGATGATTCGGCGTGACGTGCGCGAAGGCGTTGTAGATCAGCGGGCGATGGCTCATTTTCCGGTGGCCTCCGCGATCTGCTGGTGGCTCCACGGCTGCACCGGCGTCTTCTGCCAGGCGCTGTACGGCGCGGCCTCGTCCACCACCTCGTGGCCGTCCTGCACGTGGCCCGCGAAGGCCCAGATGTTCTCCTGGCGCGGCATGCCCGCCACCGGCGCGGTGGCCGTGAAGTCGATCGGGTGCAGCAGGTCGGTGGTGAAGTGCCGGTCGTTGGCCACGTAGTCGCGGAAGCTCGCCACCGTCACGTCGGGCAGCTTGCGGGCGATCTGCGCGAAGGTCCACACGGCGAGCCAGTCGGTGGTGGTGGTGCCGTCGGTCGGCCCCTTCACCTCGTGGTTCGGATCGTACTTCGCGAGCTGGCGCTGATACTCGGCCCAGCTCGGGAAGCGCTTCGCGTCCTCGCCCTTCTCGAGCGCGAGCGAATTCGGGAACGGGGCCTTGCTGAGCGCGGCGATCGTCGCATCCTCGATCACGTTGTTGCTGCTCACGAACGGGATCGTCAGGCCCTGCTGCGCGGCGGCCTCCACCAGCAGCGTCTGCTGCTCGGGCGGGTACAGCATGCCGCCCCACACGTCGGGCTTGAGCGCCTTGATCTTCGCGATGTAGGGCGCGAAATCGGTGGTGGCGGGCGGCACCTCCACGATCTGCACGTCGGTCACGCCGGCCTGCGCGTAGCCGAAGCGCGCGGTGGTCTGGTAGGTGGTGTTGCCGAGCATCGACACGTACACGGCGCGCTTCGCGCCGAAACGTTTCGCGCCGAGGTAGGTGCCCTGCGCGGCGCCGGCCGCGTTCAGCGCGGTGATGAAGGACAGCGGATTGCGCACGTCGGACGGATCGCTGCCCATCGGGAACCACGCGGCCATGTTCTTCGCGCGCAGGATCTTGTCGACGCCGTTCGCGCTGCGCCCGCCGATCAGCGTGATCGCGCCTTCGTCGGCGAGGCGGCGCGCGCAGGCGAGGCTCGCGGCCGGCTGGCCCTTGGTGTCGCAGATCTCGACCACCAGCTTGCGGCCGTTGATGCCGCCCTGGTCGTTCACGGCGCGCGCGGCGATCTGCGCGACGCGGCCCGGATCGGTCACGGCGAATGGCGAACCGCTCTGGGCGATGATGAAGCCCACCAGCACCGGCGCCTGCGTGTCGGCGGCGAGCGCGGGCGTGGCGACGGACGAGGCGGCCGCGCCGAGCAGCGTGGCGGCGAGGGCGGAGGCGAGGCGATGCGCGCGGTGGCGCGGGGAACGGAATCTCATGCTGGCGGATGCGGTCGGTGAAGGAGGAGTGAATGGATGGCGATCGAACCTGATCGAGGCGGCCGTGGCTCAGACGTCCACGGCGTGCCCCAGATAGATCGCCTCGATCTCTTCGGCGCGCGCGAGCAGTTCCTCGCGGCGCAGATGCAGCTTCACGACGCCCTCGGCCACGATGGCCGCGTGCGTCGCCATGCGTTCGGCGATGTGGATGTGCTGTTCGACGGCGAGCACGGCGGTGCCGTCCTGGCGCGCGCGTTCCACCACGGCGTCCACCAGGCGGCGCGCCATGGCCGGGCTCAGGCCGAAGGTCAGCTCGTCGAGCAGCACCACGCGCGGGCGGCGCAGCAGCGCGCGCGCCACCGCCACCATCTGCTGCTCGCCGCCGCTCAACTGGCCGGCGCGCACGCCGAGGCGCGGCGCGAGTTCGGGGAAGATCCCGAGCAGCGCATCGGGATCGAGATCGGCGAGCCGCATGTTCTCGGCCACCGTCAGCGAGGCGAACAGGCTGCGGCCCTTGATCACGAGCCCGGTGCCGCGCCGCGCGCGCGCGTGCGGCGCGCCGTCGAGCGGCCGGCCGTCGAGCAGGATCTCGCCTTCCACCCGCGGCAGGAAGCCGGCCACGGCCAGCAGCGTGGTGGACTTGCCGGCGCCGTTGCGGCCGAGCAGCGCCACGATCTGGCCGGCGTGCACGTCGAACGACACGTCGCGCAGGATCTGGCGGCGGCCGTAGCCGGCCCGCAGGCCGCGCAGGCTCAGGACGGGAGTGCTCATGCGTGGGCTCCGTGGTGGGCGGGGTGGGGCGCCGCGGCGCTCGCGGGTGCGGCGGCAGTCGCGTCGGGCTCGGCATCGGTGTCGAGCTCGAGCGGATCGCCGAGATAGGCCCGCCGCACGTCGGGCAGGCGCAGCACCTCGGCCGGCGTGCCGCGCGCGATCACGCGGCCCGCGTCCATCACGATCGCGGTGTCGCAGGTGGCGAGCACCACGTCGATGTTGTGCTCCACCAGCAGGATCGCCACGCCGAGCTCGCGCGCCGCGCGCCGGATCACGCCGATCGCGTGCTGACGCGCCTCCGGGCTCAGCGCGGCGGCCGGCTCGTCGAGGCACAGCACGCGCGGCCGCGCAGCCAGCGCGCGGGCCAGCGTGACGCGCGCCTGCCAGCCGAGCGAGAGGGTGTCGGCGGCTGCGTCGAGATGCTGGGCGATGCCGGCCACCTGCGCGGCGGCCTGCACCGCGTCGAGCCGGCGATGCGGCGCGAGGCCGAGCGGCGCGGCGAGCCACGCGAGGCGATCCTTCGCCTCGGCGGCGGCCTCGAGGTTCTCGCGCACCGACAGATCCTCGAACAGCAGATGATCCTGAAACGTGCGGGTGAGCCCGTGCGCCACGCGCGCATGCGGCGCGAGCGCGGCGAGATCGGCGCCGTGCACGCGCACGCGGCCCGCGCGGGCCGGCACGAAGCCCGTCAGCGCGTCCACCAGGCTGCTCTTGCCGGCACCGTTCGCGCCCAGCACGCCGAGCACCTCGCCGGGCGCGATGCGAAAGCTCACGTCGCTGACCACCACCGTGTCGCCGTACGCGACGCGCAGGCCCTCCACCTCGAGCGCGGCGCTGCCGTCGTATCGCGTGCCGCTGCTGCCGCCGTGAGCGAGGCTGCGCTGCAGGGCCGCCACGTCGAGCGTCGTCTCGGCGGCGTTCGGGGCCGCCGCCCGGCGCGGCCAGCTCACCAGCGCGCGAATCGGCGCGCGCAGTGCCTCGGGCACGCGTGCCACGCCGCGCAGGATCTGCGCGACCACGCCGTCCGGCTCGCTGATCAGCACGAACACCAGATTCAGTGCAAGCACGAGCGCAACCCAGTCGTTGACGGTGCCCCCGAACGACAGCACCTGCGCGAGCGCGCCGCCCGGCGCGAACACGCCGGCCAGCACCGCGCCGAACAGGTAGCCGGCGCCCGACAGCACCGCCGTGCTCAGCACGCCGAGCGAATCGGCCCAGGCGAAGCCCTCGCCGAAGCGCTGGCCGCCCACCGTGCCGCTCTGCACGGCCAGCAGCGCACCGGCCAGGCCCGTGAGCGCGGCCGACAGCACGAACGCGGCGATCTTCGCCTGCGGTACGGCCACGCCGCACGCGGCCGCCGCGCGCTCGTTCGAGCGCATCGCCAGGATGCGGCGGCCGGCGCGGCTGCGACGCAGCGCGGCCACCGCCAGCCCGGCCAGCCCCGTGATGCCCCAGGCCAGCAGCGCGAAGCGATGCGGATCGGCGGCGTTGTCGAACGACACGCCGAACAGCGACACGTTGCCGACGTTCCAGCCGTCCACGCCGTTGATGAAGCGGTCCGAGGCGAACACCCAGGTCTCGAGGATCGCGGCCACCGCCAGCGTGGCGATGGTCAGGCCGATGCCGCGCAGGCGCGCGCTCGGCAGGCCGATCGCGAAGCCCGCCGCGCCGGCCGCGAGCGCGGTGCCGAGCAGCGTGACCGCGAGCGGCGTGCCGTGCTGGCCGAGCCAGCCCGCGAACAGCACCGAGGCGCCCGCCAGGCCGAGCGGCAGCAGGCTCACCTGGCCCGCGTAGCCGGTGGACACCACCACCGCGAGGCCGAGCAGCGCGAAGATCGCCGTGAGCGCCAGCGTGTCGGACCAGTAATCGGGCAGGGTGAACACCAGCACCGTGGCCACGGCGGCCGCGAGCGCGAGGCCGAACGGGCTCACCTGGCCGCTGCCGACGCGGAACAGGCGCGGCGTGTCGAAGGTGCCGCGCCCCGGCAGGTTGCGGCCGCTGACCACGAGCGCGATCAGCGTGACGAGATACGGAATCGACTTGCCGAGCCCCGGCTCGATCGACAGACCGATCGCGAGCGACTCGGCCACGCCGGCCGCCACCGCCACCGCGAGCGCCACGCCGAAGCGGCGGAAGCCCGCGATCAGCGCCGCGCCGAGCGAGGGGATCACGAGGCTCGACAGCGAGCTCGGGCTCAGCGCCGTGACCGGCGACAGCAGGATGCCGGCCAGCGCCGCGAGCAGGCCGCTGATGCCCCAGGCGGCCGCGGCCCACGGGTGCGGCGAGAAGCCGAGCGCCTGCGCGCCGAGCGGACTGTCCTGCAGTGCCGTGGTGGCGTGCCCGAAGCGGGTGCGCTCGAACAGCAGCACCAGCAGCACGGTGAGCGTGGCCGCCACGCCGAGCAGCAGCAGCGCGAGGTATTGCACGCGCGCGCCGAACAGCGTCGTGCCGCCGCTCACCAGGAAGCTGTCCACGCGCTCCTGCTGATTGGTCCAGACGATGCGCACGATCGCCTCGAGCATCAGCAGCAGGCCGAGCGTGACGAGCGTCCTGGTGGTGGTGGAGGCGCCCACCAGGCGCCGCCCCACGAAGGCGTAGAACGCGATGCTGACGAGCACGCCGGTGGCGATGCCGAGGCCGATCGCCGGCCACAGCGGCACGCCCGCGTGCGCGTGGAGTTTCCAGAACACGTAGGCGGACGCCATGCCGATGCCGCCCTGCGCGAAGTTCACCACGCCGGTGCCGCGATACACGGCCACCAGGCCCAGTGCGACGAGCGCATAGGCGCCGCCGGTGCTCAAGCCGAGCAGCGCGTATTCAATGAGGGATTGCATGATCGATGCGCCGGAAAAGGCCGCGCCGCGGCGCGCGGTGCCCCCGATCCGCTCGCGTGGCGGAATCGTCGGTACAGCGCCGAAGGCGGCCGATTGAACGTCGGGTTGACCGTCTCGTTCGCCGGGCACGATGTGTTTCGCCCGACTGAACATTCATTATGTTCAGTGAACGATTAATTCCGAACTGCCGATTTCTGGGAAGCTAGTGAGGTTTCGGGGATTGGGTCGGCCCGGGGGGGTGATAAACCCCGTTTATCACGGTGAAAAATCCAGCATCTTCTGGAGCCGGATTTGGCTGGCTATAGTGCGCGCCATCCCCCCTACATCGCGCGCCGCCCATGACCGTGCCGCGCGACGCTTCCGGAGCCCCCGATGACCGTCGACACCACCGCTGCCCGCTACACCGAAATCGCCGATCTGGCCGACGACGTGCCCGATCTGCTCGCCATCCGCCACCACATCCACCGCCATCCCGAGCTCGCCTTCGAGGAAGTGGCCACGGCCGCGCTGGTGGCCGACAAGCTCGAGAGCTGGGGCTGGCAGGTCACGCGCGGCGTGGGCGAGACCGGCGTGGTGGGCACCCTGACGGTGGGCAGCGGCACGCGCCGCATCGGCATCCGCGCCGACATGGACGCGCTGCCGATCCTCGAGGCCACCGGCCTGCCCTATGCGAGCGACGCGCACGGCAAGATGCACGCCTGCGGCCACGACGGCCACACCACGATGCTGCTCGGCGCGGCGCGCCACCTGGCCCGCACCCGCAACTTCTCGGGCACCGTGCACCTGTACTTCCAGCCGGCCGAGGAAAAGGGCGTGGACAGCGGCGCGCAGCGCATGATCGCCGACGGCCTGTTCGAGCGCTTCCCGTGCGATGCCGTGTTCGGCATGCACAACCACCCGGGCGCGGAGCCGGGCCGCTTCCTGATGCGGCGCGGCGCCTTCATGGCGGCTGGCGACCGCGTGACGATCGAGATCGAGGGCGTGGGCGGCCACGCGGCGCGCCCGCATCTCGCGGTGGACACGGTGGTGGTGACGGCCAGCATCGTGATGGCGCTGCAGACCATCGTCGCGCGCAACGTGGATCCGGCGCAGTCGGCCGTGGTCACGATCGGCGCGATGCACGCGGGCACGGCCAACAACGTGATCCCCGAGCGCGCGCGGCTCGAGCTCAGCGTGCGCTCGTTCAGCGAGGACGTGCGCGCGCAGCTGAAGCGCCGCATCATCGAGATCGCGGAAGGCCAGGCGGCCAGCTACGGCGCGAAGGCTCGCGTCGATTACGTGGAGGGCTATCCGGTGGTGGTCAACTCGGACGCGGAAACGGATTTCGCCGCGCAGGTGGCCAAGGAACTGGTGGGCGAGCACGACGTGGTGGAGCAGACCGCGCAACTGATGGGCAGCGAGGATTTCGCCTACATGCTGCAGCAGCGCCCCGGCTCGTTCGTGCGGCTCGGCAACGGCGTGGGCGAGGACGGCTGCATGGTGCACAACCCGCATTACGACTTCAACGATCACAACCTGCCGATCGGCGCGGCCTACTGGACGCGCCTCGTCGAGCGCTATCTGGCCGCCTGAGCGCGCCCCGATCGCCCCCCGTTCACCCTCGCCCCGCCCTGGAGCCGCCGCATGCGCGACGAACCCCTGACGCTTCCCATCGACGCCATCCCCGCGGCCATCGCCGCCGGGCCCGAAGCCGGCAAGCCCGAGGTCACGCCGTCACCCGCGCGCCTGTCCGCCCCCGGCGCGGTCGCCGCCGCCGTGATCGGCAACTGGCTCGAGTTCTTCGACTTCACGGTGTTCGGCTTCTTCGCCGTGCTGATCGGCAAGCTGTACTTTCCGGCCGGCGACGCCACCACCTCGCTGCTGCTGTCGGTGGCCACCTTCGCGGTGGGCTTCGTCACGCGCCCGCTCGGCAGCGTGCTGCTGGGCGTGTACGCCGACCGGCGCGGCCGCAAGGCGGCGCTGAACCTCACGATCCTGCTGATGGCGGCCGGCACGGGGCTGATCGCGATCGCCCCCACCTATGCGCAGATCGGCGTGGCCGCGCCGCTGCTGATCGTGTTCGCGCGGCTGCTGCAGGGCTTCTCGCAGGGCGGCGAATTCGGCGCGGCCACCTCCACGCTGCTCGAACAGGGCGATGCCGCGCGCCGCGGCTTTCGCGCGAGCTGGCAGCTCGCCACCCAGGGCGGCGCCGCGCTGATGGGCTCGGGCCTGGCCGCGCTGCTGTCGAACCTGCTCACGAAGGACGCGCTCGAGAGCTGGGGCTGGCGCATCCCGTTCGTGATCGGGCTGTCGATCGCGCCGGTGGGCATGCTGCTGCGCCGCCGGCTCGTGGAGACCCACGACGGCGACCCGCACGCGATCGACGGCGGCGTGCTGCGCGAGCTGTTCACGCAGCACGCGCGCACCGTGCTGCTGATCACGCTGACGGTGATGGGCGGCACCGTGTCCACCTACATCCTCACGTTCTACATGCCCACCTACGCGATCCACACGCTCGGGCTGCCGATGAAGCTGTCGATGTTCGTGGGGGTGGCGTCGAGCTGCGTGATCCTGGTGATGTGCCCGGTGTTCGGCTGGCTGTCCGACAAGGTGGGCAGCCGCAAGCTGCCGATCTTCGTGGGGCGCGGCACGCTCGTGCTGCTGCTGTTTCCGGCCTTCATGCTGATGAACCGCTTTCCCACGCTGTCGGTGGTGATGCCGCTCACCGCGCTGTTGCTGCTGTTCTTCTCGATGGGCTCGGCATCCGAATTCGCGCTGATGTGCGAATCGTTTCCGCGCCGGATCCGCGCCACCGGCATCTCGATCGCCTATGCGCTGGCCGTCACGATCTTCGGCGGCACCGCGCAGCTGGTGGCCACCTGGCTGGTGCGCGTGACCGGCAACAAGCTCGCGCCGGCCGGCTACGTGGCCGTGTGCGTGGTGCTGTCGCTGGTGGCGGTGTCGATGCTGCGCGACACGGCGAAGGCTGTGCGCGACGGGCAGGGCTGACCGGATGCGCGCTCGCGGCGCGAGCGGATAGAATCGTCGGCTTCCCCACCCGCGCGCCCGTCCGCACCGACCGATGATCACGATCCGCCCCATCACGCCCGGCGACTTCGACCGCTTCTGGCCCACCTTCCAGGCGATCGCCGAAGCGCGGGAAACCTACGCCTACGATCCGGCCGTCACCAAGGATTCGGCGCGCACGATGTGGCTCGACCTGCCGCTCTACACCTTCGTGGCCGAGGAGAACGGCGAGCTGCTCGGCTCCTACTATCTGAAGGCGAACGCGGGCGGCCCCGGCGATCACGTCTGCAACTGCGGCTACATGGTCGCGCCGGCCGCGCGCGGCCGCGGCGTGGCGCAGCGCATGTGCGAGCACTCGCTCGACGTGGCGCGCGACGCCGGCTTCCTGGCGATGCAGTTCAACTCGGTGGTGTCCACCAACGAGGTGGCGGTGGCGCTGTGGAGGAAGATGGGCTTCGAGGTGGTGGGCACGCTGCCGCGTGCCTACCGGCATCGCACCAGGGGGCTGGTGGACTGCTACGTGATGTACCGCTGGCTCGGCGACGACGGCGCGGCTTGAGCGGCGCGCGCGTCGTCCCGCCGGGTTTGGCGCGAGCGCTCAGGCCGCCGGGGCCGCGGCCGTCCCGATCGGCGCATAGCTGCCGGTGCCTTCGGGCCACTGCGTCAGCACGTCGAAGCCGTCCTCGGTCACCACCACCATGTGCTCCCACTGCGCCGACAGCGAGCGGTCGCGCGTCACGACGGTCCAGCCGTCGCCGAGCTGCCTGGTTTCCGCCTTGCCCGCGTTGAGCATCGGCTCGATCGTGAAGATCATGCCGGGCACCAGCTTGAGGCCCGACGCCGGGCGGCCGTAATGCAGCACCTGCGGCTCGTCGTGATAGACGGTGCCGATGCCGTGCCCGCAATACTCGCGCACCACGCTGTAGCCGTGCGCATGCGCGACGCTCTGGATCGCGTGGCCCACGTCGCCGAGCGTGGCGCCCGGCTTCACGGCCAGGATGCCGGCGCGCATCGCGTCGTAGGTGGTTTCGACCAGGCGCTTCGCGGCCGGGTCCGGCGTGCCGACGAAGTACATGCGGCTCGTGTCGCCGAACCAGCCGTCCTTGATCACCGCCACGTCGATGTTGATGATGTCGCCGTCCTGCAGCACGTGCGCGGACGGAATGCCGTGGCACACCACGTGATTGACCGACGCGCAGATCGTCTTCGGAAAGCCGTGATAGCCGATGTTGGCCGGCGTGGCCTTCTGCACGTTGACGATGTAGTCGCGGCAGATCGTGTCGAGTTCGTCGGTGGTGACGCCGGGCTTCACGTGTTCGCCGATCATGCGCAGCACGTCCGCCGCGAGTTTGCCCGCCTCGCGCGACTGCGCGATTTCCGCCTGCGAGCGCAGCGGGATCTTCGGGGAGCGCGCCATCATGCCACCTGCGCGAGCGAGGTGGCGTCCTCGGCCGGCTGCTGGGCCTCGGCGCGCAGCAGCATCTGGCAGATCTCGCCGTAGGTCAGGGTGGGGTTCAGCTCGGCCAGCATGCCCACGCGCAGCCAGTGCTCGGCCTGCGCGTTGATCGAACGGCTCAGCGCGCCGCTCGTGCGGCGCAGCGAGTCGTGCATCGACTCGGAGATTTTGATGATTCCCATGGTGCCCTATATATATGAAATGTAGCTGTTTCGCATAATAGCAGGAATCCTCCGAAGGCTGCACGGCGATGCCCTTGCGTTCACGCGGAGGGGGGCGCCACGATGAGGCATCATGCTGTCGAGGCCCGCTTCACCGGTCCGGCACCGGCTGCGGGCACGCCGGGCAGGGAAATTGCTGAGTCGTGCCCCACCTTCGTCCACTCACCGATTCGTCCATGCCGAAACCGTCGTTTTCCACGCAGCTCATCGGGCTCTGGGCTCTGATTGCGGTTCTCTGCGCCTTGCTGAGCACGGCCGTATGGCTGATGCTGTCGTCGGCGCTCGGCGAGCGTGTCGTGGCCGCGAAACAGCAGGCATCGGCCGCCTGCACGGCGGTCGCCTCGCGCTACGACCTGTCGATGCAGCGCTCCGGCGAGACCAACGTCGACCTGATGCACGCGGTGCTGGATCTGGTGCTGATCCAGACCGACGGCATCGAGGGCGGCTTCTGGGCCAGCGCGCCGGCTTCCGGTGGTTTCCTCGCCTACGCGTTTCCGACCTACGGCGGCAGCGGTGTGAAACGCGATGTGCCCGAAGCGGAGACGCCGCTGATTCTGCGGGCGCTCGACAGCGCGGCGAGTACCGGCCAGGCGCAGACCGAAGTCGTGTCGAGCGGCGCGGACGCCGTGCTCGCGGTGGCCTGCCCGGTGCCGCGTCACGCGGGACTGGTCGCATGGACGCTGACGCGCGCGCGGCCGCCGCTCGGTCCGTACGGCGAGCGTGCCGCGGCGATTCTGGTCGGTGTGCTCGCCATCATCGTCGTGCTCGCGATCGTGCTGGCGCTGACGCTGAGGCGCTGGAAGCACAACCTCGTGCGACTCGAGCAGGCGCTCGCGCCCGGGGGCGGCTTCGAGCGCGGCAAACGGCTCGAGCGGCTCGGCGAGCGCGATCTGGATCAGATCGTCGACGCGCTCAACCGCTATGGCGACCGCGCCGAGCGGCTCACGCGCGATGCGAACGCGCTGAACCGGCGGCTGGCGGAGGCGGAGCGCTTCAGCGCACTGGGAAAGATGGCGGCGCAAATCGCCCATGAAATCCGCAACCCGGCGGGCGCGATGCGTCTGAAGGCGGAAAACGCGCTCGCCGGCGATGGCGCTCGCCGCGAGGCCGCGTTGAAGACGATCATCGAGCAGGTGGGCCGCATCGAAGCCCAGGTGACGAGCCTGCTGGCGCTGACGCAATCGGTGACGGTGAATCCGCGCGAGGTCGATCTGCGTGCGTGGCTCGCCGATATCGTCCACACTCACGAAAGCCGTGGGGAAAGCCGGGGTATCGCGCTTGGCGTGGACGTCGCCGCGAGCGATGCCCGCCCGGTCTTCGATCCGGGCCAGCTCGCGCGCGCGCTCGACAACCTCGTGGTGAACGCGCTCGGGCACGCGCCGTCGGGCGGACACGTGACGGTTCGCGCCCATCGGATATCGGCGGACGACGGTGAACGGCTCAGACTCGAAGTCGTCGATAATGGCGCCGGCGTGAGTGCGGCCGAGCGCGAGCGGATCTTCGAGCCCTTCGTGACGGGCCGCGCGGACGGTTCGGGCCTCGGCCTCGCCGTCGTGCGCGAGATCGCGGCGGCGCACGGCGGCCGCGCCTACCTTGCGGAAGATTCCAGCGTGACGCGATTTGTCATCGACTTGCCATGGCGACCATCCTGATCATCGACGACGACGAGGCGTTTCGCGAAGGCCTCGCCGAAACGGTTCGCGACCTCGGCCATGTGCCCATCGAAGTCGGTTCGGGCGAAGCGGCATTCGAGCAGTTGCGCGAGCGTCCCGCGCCCGAGTGCATCTTTCTGGACTTTCGCCTGCCGGGCGCGGACGGTCTGGCCGTGCTCGACACGCTGCGCGGCATGCCGGGCCTGCAGTCCGTGCCGGTGGTCATGCTCACCGCGCATGCCACCAGCGACAACACCATCGGCGCCATGCGGCTCGGCGCTTTCGAGCATCTGACCAAGCCGGTCGGGCGGGACGACATCGCCTCGCTGATCGAACGCATCCTGTCGGCACAAACCGGCGTGCCTGCGGCGCGCGCCTTCGCCGACGAAACCACTGCCCGCGAGCCCCGACTGCTCGGCGTGAGCGAGAGCATGCGTGAAGTGCAGAAGCGCCTCGGCCGCGCGGCGGCCGGGAATTCGACGGTGCTCATCACGGGCGAAACCGGCACCGGCAAGGAAATCGCGGCTCGCGTGCTGCACCGGGCGTCGGCGCGCGCGAACGGGCCGTTCGTCGCGGTCAACTGTGCGGCCATTCCGGAGGAACTGCTCGAAAGCGAACTCTTCGGGCACGGCAGGGGCGCGTTCACCGGCGCGCAGGGCGACAGGCGGGGCAGGGTCGAGGAAGCGGATGGCGGCACGCTGTTTCTCGACGAGATCGGCGACATGCCGCTCGCCATGCAGGCGAAACTGCTGCGCGTGCTGCAGGAGCGGCAGGTCACGCCGCTCGGCACCAACAGGGTCGTGACGGTCGACGTGCGGGTGGTCGCCGCCACGCATCGCGATCTCGCCGCGATGGTCCGGGCGGGCACGTTCCGGCAGGATCTGCTGTTTCGTCTGAACGTGATTCCGTTGCACATGCCGCCGTTGCGCGAACGCGTGGCCGATATCCTGCCACTTGCCGAACACTTCCTCGCGGGTGCGTCGCCCGATGTCGCGCGCAAGCATCTTGCCGCCGATGCGCAGCGCCTGCTCGCCACCTTCGCGTGGCCGGGGAACGTCCGCGAGCTCGCCAACGCGATCGAGCGGGCCAGCGCGCTCGCGCCCGCGCAGGTGCTGACGCGAGACGACTTCGCGTTTCTGACGGCGACGCCGGGCGGCGCGGATGACGCGCTTCCCGCCGCGCTGCTCGAACTTCCCCTTCCGCAGGCGGTGGCGCGACTGGAGCGCGCGCTGATCGTGAACGCGCTTGCGACGTCCGGCGGCAATCGCGCCGAAGCGGCGCGGCGGCTCGGCATCAGCCGCCAGTCGCTCTATACGCGCATGGGCGCGCTGGGCATGTCCGAGGCTTAGGCGCAGGGCCGGACGGTGTCGGGAAACCGGACAGGCGCTGTCGGATTTCCCGACACTTCGACGCGCCGTCTGCCGCGCGAGCCTCGACTGCGTGGACGTATTCGCATGGCATGGCCTTTGCTCGTTACTCCTTGTCATTCGAAAGGAGTGAGTCCATGCAATCGAATCGTTGTTCAGGCTTGCGAACCACCGTGCTCGCGGTCTTGATGGCGGCGAGCGCCGTCTGCGCGGCACAGGCGCAACCTCAGCCGCCGCAGCCCGCTCCGCGCCCCGTCGCCGGATCTCCCGTGCCGCCCGCTCCCCCGCCTCCCGACACCGTGCCAGGTCCGCTTGCCGATGCGGCTACGACCACCACGCAAGGCGTCGTGGCGCGTTTCCTGACGAACCCGGACGGCGACGTGGACGGCTTCATGACCGACGCCGGCGTGCTCGTGCGTTTCCCGCCTCACATGGGCGCGCAACTGACCTCGACCGTGCGGCAGGGCGACAGCGTGCAGGTGATCGGCACGCGTGACGAAGGGGGTGACTTCACGGCCCGCCGCATCACGGACACGCAAAGCGGCCGTCAACTGATCGATCAGCCGCCGCTGCCCGGCGCGAGACCGTTGCCGCGCGCGGCAGGGGGCGAAGGCCTTTCGCGCCTGAGCGCGCAGGGGCAGGTGGCGCACGTCACGACCGCGCCGCGCGGCGAAGCGGACGGCGTGATCCTCTCTGACGGCACGGTCATCAAACTCACGCCGCTTGCCGCCCAGCAGTTCGCGGCGCTGGTGCGAACGGGCGCGACGGTTTCGGCACAGGGGTATGGAACGCGCAACCAGTACGGCACCTCGCTTCAGGCCACTGCGTTCGGGCCGCCCGGCAACCTGACGCCGCTTTACTGACGTAATCGGCTCGCTCCCGGCACGGCGTCGCCGTACCGGGCCAGTCACTTCGACATCAAGGACAACTCACATGCACTGGATCGATCCCGCCTGCCTTCCCGAAACACGCGGCAAGGTCACCCGTTTTCTTCTGAACCCGCACGGCGAACTCGACGGCCTCGTGATCGGGGCGCGCCAGGTTCACTTTCCGCCTCATCTGTCGAAGCAGCTGGCGCGGCACGTCGCGCTGGGCGACACGGTGCGCGTGCGCGGGGTCAAGCCTCGCGAGGCGGACATGCTCGCCGCGGTGTCCCTGACCAGCGCGGGCGGCGTGCTGATTCTCGACGACGGTCCGCATCGGGACGGCGAGAAGCACGAGAAGCCGCACGTCGAACGCCAGCCGATGGAGGCCGCCGGCGAGGTGGTGCTGTCGCTGTTCGGCCCGAAGGGCGAATTGCGCGGGGCGCTGCTGGATGACGGCACCTCGCTGCGCATGCCGCCTCACGCCGCCGCCGAGCTGTCTGCCTACCTGAGCCCGGGCGCGCACGTGCAGGCGTGGGGGCACGGCGTGAAGAACCGGCATGGGCGCGCGATCGAGGTCGACGAAATCGCCGAACTCGTCGACGAAACCCGGGCGGACTGACGCGCCATCTCACCGACGGAGGACGTCATGCCGAGCGCGGCGCATTCCGGGGGCCGGGGGAAATCATGAGATCCCTGTATGCCCTCGAAGGGCTGAATTTCTTCATGGCCGACGTGCAGGCGGGGATCGGCCCTTTCCTCGGCGTCTTCCTTCAGGCGAACGGCTGGCAACCTCAGGCGATCGGGGCGGTCATGACGCTGGGCGGCATCGCGGGCATGCTCGCGACGTCGCCGGCGGGCGCGCTGGTCGACGCGACGCGTCACAAGCGCAGCGTCGTCGTGATTGCCGGCGTCATGGCGACGCTGGCATCGCTGATGCTGTGGTTCTCGCACGGCTACGGGATGGTGGTCGCTTCGCAGATCCTCACGGCGGTCACGGGCGCCGCGCTCGGCCCGGCGGTCGCCGGCATGACGCTCGGCATGGTGCGCGAGAGCGGCTTCGACCGGCAGTTCGGCCGCAATCAGGTGGCCAATCACCTGGGCAACGTCGCGGGCGCCGCGCTTTCGGGCTGGCTGGGATGGCGGTACGGTTTCGGCGCGGTGTTTGCACTCGCAGCCGTGTTCGGCGTCCTGATGATCGTCTCGACGCTGCTCATCCGGCGCGATGCGATCGATCACGACAGCGCACGAGGGCTGGCAGGCTCGGCGTCGGAACGGCCGGACGACGAACCTGCCGGCGGCTTTCGGGTCATGTTGACCTCCCGCCCGTTGCTGCTGCTCGCCGCGGCGCTCGCCATGTTCCATCTGGGCAATGCCGCGATGCTTCCGCTCTACGGACTCGCGGTCGTCGCGGCGCATCGGGGCGATCCGAGCGCCTTTACCGCGCAGACCATCGTGGTCGCGCAACTGGTGATGGTGGCGGCCGCATGTCTTGCGTACCGGATGATCGGCCGGATCGGCTACTGGGGCGTCATGCTCGTCACGTTCCTCGCACTGCCGCTGCGCGGGCTGGCTGCCGCGACGTTCATCACGGCGTGGGGCGTATGGCCGGTGCAGGTGCTCGACGGCATTGCCGCGGGCTTGCAGAGTGTCGCGGTGCCTGCGCTGGTGGTGCGCCTGCTGCAGGGCACGGGACGGGTGAACGCGGGGCAGGGCGTGGTCATGGCCGTGCAGGGCGCGGGCGCTGCGTTGAGCCCGGCACTGGGTGGCGTGCTGGCGCAGCATTTCGGTTATTCGAGCGCCTTTCTCGTGCTGGGTGCCGTGTCGACAGGTTCGATCGCGATCTGGTTGCTGTTCGGCACGACGCTCGGAAGCGCTGGAGGTGGTCGCGGAAATTCGGACAGTCGGGCAGGTGGAATGCCTGGGGCGTGAGCCAGCGAGAATGCAGGCAGGGGAAGAGGCGTTTGCCCGCCACGGGCTGCCCGCCATCGTGAAATCTGTCCGAACGAGTGAGGCCACCCCTGCTACCTCGGCGAGGATGGCATCGTGCGCTTCGCAGATGATGACGACAGGCCGCTCTGGCGAGGCGCCAGGCCTCGGCCGCGCCGACGTCGGGGCCACCGGCGGCTCTACAGATCGTGGTTGTTCATGAGGCGGTACAGGGTGGCGCGCGACACGCCCAGTTCGGTCGCTACCTTGAAATGCCGGCGCCGCAGTCGCAGCAGGGCGGCTTCGATCAGGCTCTTCTCCGCGCGTCGGCGTGCCTCGGCGAGCGTAATCGAGTTTTGCGCGCTGAACTGCGCCAGGCCGAGGTCGTCGGCCGAGATCACTCGGCCCTCGGCCATCACGATCGCGCGGCGGACCCGGTTGATCAGCTCGCGCACGTTGCCTGGCCACGGATAGACGTACATCGCTTCGATCGCGCAGGACGTGAAGCCCCGTATCCTGCGCGCGCCGTCACCCTGAAATTTCTGCAGTGCGTGATTGGCGAGCAGCTCGACATCCTTGCCGCGCGCGTGCAGCGGTGGCTCCTTGATGTGCAGCACGCACAGGCGATGAAACAGGTCCTCGCGGAACCGGCCGTTACGGATGGCCGCCTCGAGATCGACGTTCGTGGCCGAGATCACGCGTACGTCGACCGGAATGGATTCATGGCCGCCGAGCCGCTCGATCCGGCCCTCTTGCAGGAAACGCAGCAGGCTTGCCTGGCTTTCCAGCGGCATGTCGCCGATTTCGTCGAGAAACAGGGTGCCTCCGTGTGCCTTTTCCACGCGACCGGCGCGTTGTTTATTCGCACCGGTGAAGGCGCCGCGCTCGTAGCCAAACAATTCGGACAGCAGGAGATGAGGTGGAATCGCGCCGCAGTTGATGGCAACGAACGACGCGTCGCGCCTTGGCGATTGCTGGTGGATCGCGATCGCGGTCAATTCCTTGCCGGTGCCCGATTGGCCGGAGATGAACACGGACGCGTCAGTGTTGGCCACCTTGCCGACGATGCGCAATAGCTGCTGCATCGCCTCGCAGGTGCCAACCATGTCGTGACCGATGCCGGCCAGTTCTCCCTTGTCGGCACTGGCCTCGCGATCGAGCAGGTTCACCATGCCGTAGGCGTGGCTGACAAGGTAATCGATCATCGTACGCGTTTGCGGCTGCTTCACGTAGTCGAAGCAGCACTGGTGAATCAGCTTGCGCACATCGGGCTCGGACAGGCGAGCTGAATCGACCAGAGCGATCCAGCCGATCCGGGTCTGGCCCAGCACCGCCTCCAGCGCGGCGAGTTCGTGTGTCTTGAAGCTGCCGAGGTCGATGATGCCGGCCTGGCCGACGCGGGGATTCGCTAACTCGCGCGCATCGCTAGCCGAGCCCGCGCACAGTACCTTCCAGCGTTGTTCCTCAAGGTACGCAACCAGCGCTGGATCGGGATGACGCGACAGATAGATGCATGGGCGCGGCGGGGAGGAATCCGGTCGCACGCGTGATTCGGTGGGGCTGTCCAGCGAGGCTGTAGGTTGGAAGAACGGCGAAACGACATAATGTGGTGCGTGCATATCGCCCTCGTTGCTGGCCGTGCCTGGTGACAGGCAAAGGAGGTGGGGTTACCCGTTTAGATAGAGGTGCGAATCTTCGTCAAGACAGCGCAAACCGGATCCCGGGAATCGCGTCGAGGAAGCCACGGAAACCGCCGTTATGGCCCATGCCATCGAGCAGCCCGCCCACGGGCAGGTTCGGGTCAGCAAGGAATTGCGCCGGCGCGTCCGGGCTCGCAGGACACGTTCTACCTGGTCACGATCAAGGGCGCAGGCCGGATACCTGCAGACCTTCATCGACACGTTCAGCAAAGTGGCCATGCCCAGGCCGTACACCACCAGGACGCCGATCACGGCGGCCGATCTGCTCGCTGACCGGCTCGTGAGTGTCCGCGAGACTCTGGCCTGTCCGGACCTCCTTCGCAGCACGCCCGATCCTGCCCGCGTCGGCAGGCATTCGACACGAACAGGCCGGGCCGATCAGTCAGGCTTCTTGACCGATTTCTTCGCGTCGCCGAGGTTTTTCCGCGCCTCGCCCGCCGCCTGCTGGCCAGCTCCCTTGGCCTCCCGCTTCAAATTGCCCTCAGCCTTGCCAACCGCCTCGTTGACCTTGCCCTTCACTTTCTCGGCCGTTCCCTTGAGTGGGTCCTTGTTCATGATTGCTCTCCGATACTTCGATGCTGCCAGACGGATGGAATCCCGCCGTCACGGGAGCGCCCCGAATTCGACACGGCCACGTACGATGCGCACGCGGATCGAGTATCGCGCTACAGGGCGGCCTTGACCGCCATCAGGATGCCGGGCAAGGAGGATTGAACGCGTGCGGCACCCGGTGCCGTCGATACCGGCTTTCCTGCACGGGAATCGGGTGATATCGCGGCCAGCGAATCCCGCGTCGGGGCGTGGTCCATAGATCGAGTGCCACCAGGGTGCATGCCGTGAAGACACACAGGAAAAGAGGCGTCATCCGAGCGCGTCCAGGAAACTTGCAAGCAGGTTGTGCCGAAAACTTCGGGCATTGCGCAATCCCGACGGCCGGCAACTGTCGAGCGTCGAAAGCGAACCATCCCATCCTGCACCCCTTGGTCAGGCAAGTCCGTCCGATCCCGTACCAGGTTCGTGAAAGCCCGTTGCACGACGTCTTGCACCGGTGGGTTCGGCATCTTTCCCTTTCGATGCCTGCTTGTATCCCGCCCTACCCAAACCACGCCGGGATGGAAAAATGCCGCGGCCTTGCCGCCCGCCGGCGCCAAGTAAGGTAGGATGCATGGTTCGGACTACCGATGTCCCGGGTCGAGCGGCCTCTTCCTCGTCAGCCAGGCGCCCGCTCGCTCAGGAGCGACGCATGCCCCATCTGACACTCGTGGACAGGCCATCGGGCACGGCACTGCATGAATCAGGTGGCACGCTTCATCACGTTTATTTCCCGACCACCGCGATCGTTTCGCTGCTCTACGTGATGGAAGACGGATCTTCCGCGGAGATCGCCATGGTCGGACACGAAGGCATGATCGGCGTGTCGCTGTTCATGGGCGGCGAAACCACGCCGAGCCGGGCCCTCGTGCAGAGCGGGGGACAGGCGCACCGCCTGGAAGCGAGTATCCTGAAGGCCGAATTCCAGCGCGGCAACGCGATGCAGCGTCTGTTGCTGCGCTATACGCAGGCCCTGATCACGCAGATGGCCCAAACCGCCGTCTGCAACCGCCATCACTCGATCGATCGGCAGCTATGTCGCTGGCTGCCGCTCAGTCTCGATCGCCTGCCGTCGAACCGCTTGAAGAGGACGCAGGAAATGATCGCCAACATGCTGGGCGTGCGGCGCTCGACCGTCACGGAAGCGGCATCGAGACTGCAGGACACCGGCCCGATCCGGTCCAACTACGGTCATATCGAGGTGCTGGATCGGCCGGGGCTCGAGAAGCGCGTATGCGACTGTCATGGTGTGGTCAAACGCGAATTCGACCGCCTGCACCCAATATGCATCACGTGTCGGCATCTGCGCGCGGCAGCGCACCGACTTCGGGCCGCGCCGCGTCCATCCTGTCGGCGGCGTCGCCGATGCTGCCGCGGAATCCCCTCACGAATTGCCGCTGCCTGTTCGCGCATGCGGCACCACTCCACTCGCCCCAGTCGTCCACTCCAGGAGAAATGATGAAAGCCTACACACCCACCTCGCCCGATCAACGCGATCGGGAAACACGCCAGAAGCAGCGAGACGCCCTGACCCGTGCCGATATCGAGCGGGCCGAACAGCGTGTCGTCCACGACGCCAGCATCGACTCCAACGCCAGCAAGTGGCGTTACTCGCGGCCGGACCAGCAGGGCAAATGAACGACGCGAAAGCGATCGGAGCCGTTCGACACGCGGGCCTGTCGTCCGCTCGGCCGCGCGATGTTCGCAAGCGGCAGGGTCTTGCCCGGCGCAGGAAACTGGCGCGCGCCGGCCAGGGCACTCACGGCGACACCGGCCGCGCGATGTCCAGGCCCAGGCTCATACTCACGTGGTGCCGCTGCCCGTCGTCCACCAGCCGCAGCGAGCAGGCGCCCGGCTCGAGTCCCACGCCGTCCACCACGATATGCGACAGGCCGCTGGCCGATGGTGCCGAGTTGTCGATCACAATCTCGTAGTACGCGGTCCCGTGACGGAGCGTGGCGCGAAAACCCGGCCAGGATCGCGGAATGCAGGGGCGTATCGCCAGCATGTCGCCCTGCTTGCACAGCCCGAGCAGTCCTTCGACGCCGGCCCGATACAGCCACCCCGCCGAACCCGTGTACCACGTCCAGCCACCGCGTCCGAGGTGCGGCGCGACCGAGTAGATATCGGCCGCGATCACATAAGGCTCGACCCGGTAGCGATTCGCGCCGCTGCGCGTGCGGCTGCGGTGGATCGGATTGAGCAGCGCGAACAGGCTGGCGGCACGCTCGGCATTGCCCAGCCGGGCGAAGGCAAGCACCGACCAGCTGGCCGCATGCGTGTACTGGCCGCCGTTTTCCCGAATGCCGGGCGGATAGCCCCGGACATACCCCGGATCGACCGGCGCCCGATCGAATGGCGGCGCGAACAGCAGCGCCAGCCCCTCCTCCTCACGTATCAGCTGCGCGTCCAGTTCCGCCATCGCCTGCGCGGCACGCGCCGGATCCGCCGCGCCCGACAGCACGCTCCAGGACTGCGCGATGGAATCGATCGCGCATCCGGCGGCGCCAGCCGAGCCAAGCGGCGTACCGTCGTCAAAATAGCCACGCCGATACCAGGCGCCATCCCAGCCCGCCTTCTCCAGCGCCTCGCGCACGGCGCCGGCGCGCGCATGCCAGCGCCGCGCCCGCTCGTGCTCGCCGCGCGCGGCGGCCAGGGGCGCGAAAGCCTCCAGCGTCGCATGCAGGAGCCAGCCGAGCCAGACGCTTTCTCCGCGCCCGGCCTTGCCGACGCGGTTCATGCCGTCGTTCCAGTCGCCGGTGCCGATCAGCGGCAGGCCATGCGCGCCGAACAGCACCAGGCTCTGCTCCAGCCCGCGCGCGCCGTGCTCGAACAGCGAGGCGGCGCTCTCCGAGATGCCGGGGGTGAAGAATGCATCGGTTTCGCCCTCCGCCAGCGGCCGGCCTTCCAGGAATGGGATCGAGATATCGAGCACCGCCCGGTCGCCGCTGACCGCGACATAGTGCGCGGTCGTATAGGCCAGCCACACGCGGTCGTCGGAGATTCGGGTGCGCACGCCACTGCCGCTTTCCGGCAGCCACCAGTGCTGCAGGTCGCCTTCGGGAAACTGGCGCGCGGCGGCCCGCAGCAGATGCTCGCGCGTCAGCGCCGGGCGGGCCAGCGCCAGCGCCATGCCGTCCTGCAACTGGTCACGCAGGCCATAGGCGCCGCTGGCCTGGTAAAAACCCGCGCGTGCCCAGATCCTGCTCGACAGGGTCTGGTACAGCAACCAGCGGTTCAGCATCAGGTCCATCGCGCGGTCCGGCGTCTCGACCTGGATCGCGCCGAGCGTCTCGTCCCAGAATGCCGTCACCGCGGCCAGCACCGCGTCGAGATTGGCATGCCGATACCGCGCGATCAGTTGCCGCGCCGCCGCCACGTCGCTGCCCTCGCCGAGCAGCATCATTATCTCGGCGGCCTCGCCCGGTGCCAGCTCGACCGTGGCCTGCAACGCCGCGCACGGGTCCAGGCCCGCCCCGACCCGGCCCGACAGCGGCGCCGCGCCGATGCTGCCGGGAAACCCGGCAGGATCGGCCAGCACGCCGTTGCGGCCGACGAACTCGCGCCGGTCCGCCGTCCAGGCGTTTTGCCGGCCGCCAAGATCGGCGAACGCCACCCGGCCACGATAGGTCTGGCTCCAGTCGTGGCGCGCGAACAGGGCGCCGGTCGCCGCATCGAGTTCGGTCACGACATGCGGCGCCGTCGCGGCGCGCGACGGCCCCAGCGCCCATTCCACATAAGCCGCGACCGACAGCCGGCGTGGCCGATTCGACAGGTTTCGCAAGCTCAGGCGAGAAATCTTCACGGGATCGGCCAGCGGCACGAACTGCAGCAAGTCGACGACGATCCCGGCGGCTGAATGGCTGAAGCGGCTGTAGCCCTGGCCGTGATTCGCCAGGTAGGGCGTCTCGTCCGGCGTGTCGTCATGGATCGGGCCGGCACGCGGTCCCCAGCGCATGCCGGTTTCGTCGTCGCGCACATAAAAAGCCTCGCCGGGCGAATCGGTGACCGGGTCGTTCGACCAGGGTGTCAGCGGGTGCTCGCGGCTGTTCGTCACCCAGGTATGGCCGCCGCCCTCGGCCGACACCAGGAAGCCGCAGACCGGGTTCGCCACCACATTGACCCACGGCATCGGGGTACTTTGGCCGGGCTGCAGGACCACCGCGTATTCACGTCCATCGCACGCAAAGCCGCCGATGCCGTTGAAATACTCGAGGCCGGCGCCGGGCTGCGCGCCCCAGGCCGCCGGCAGCGCGCGCGGCTGCCACGCCACGCGCGCGAACTCCGGGCGGCTCGGCAGCGGCGCGCTGGTGAGCCGCCGCAACTGGTCCACCAGCCTGCCGTTGCGCGCGGCGAACACCGCCCTTGCGACGGCGGGGAACTGCGAGCGTGCGGCTGCCGCCATCAGGTCGGCGCGTAACACGAACACAGCGCCGCGTCCAGCCTGTTCCGGCGACGACCGGTTTCGTACCAGGCCTTCCAGCGCCGCCTGCAGGTCCTGCACATACGAGGCCGCGCGCTCGTTGATGATCACCAGGTCGAGCGCGAGCCGCTTGCTGCGCAAGTACTCGTGTGCGCGGATCA
>JASLEG010000361.1 GCA_030151225.1 Burkholderia sp.
ATCGCCACCCCGTCTATGGGCAGATCGCTTGGCACCAGAAAGCTGCTGGTGCCGCTGCCTTGTTCTCCGGCTGGGGTTGTGAATTCGACATCGCCATCGTTGCGTCGCGTGATGACGTCGTGGGGCGCAGGGCCGATCGGAAAATCTGACCTGGGGAAGATGTCTTCGCTGATGATGGCTTCGACAAAGCGCTTTTGGTCGGGAAACAGCCGCGCCGCCACCTTGGCGACGTGAAAGCGCCCGGATGTCTCGGACGATGTGGTCGATGCCTGAACCGCTGGCCCCTTCAGACGTAGGGCACCGTTGTACAGTTCCTGCGCGCTATGACGTTCCGGCGTTACCAGAATGCTGGCGCCGTTCGAGCCGCCGACACCAAAACAATGCCATCCTTTGGGGGCCAGAACACCAATCCCGGCAGCTTGATAATACGCCAACTGATCGGCAAGCCGTTGGGGCAGCAACGGAGCCTTGCCATTATCCGCAGGAGTTTTGGCGCGCCCTTCCTGCCCCGACGAGGCGCAGCCGACAAACGCCGCCCGCACCATGGGGCCGTCCTCGGCTTGGGCCGTTGCAGCCCAAAGGCAGGCCGAGATTGCGATCAGAAAAAGAGATTTCGACAAAATGTTCATACCCAGCCCCACATCTTTAACGCGTGGGCAGGATAGAAAGCTGACTGGGCAAAGACAATCTGACGAACGTCAGGGGCGGCAGAGCGTATCGGGCAGGGCGTAGATTTTCATGGTCCGATCACCACACGAGCGGCAAATCGCCTACGTTCGTCTCTCCCTTTCCCTCCCGCCGCGCAACGATGCACCTTCTCTGCCTGCAATCCCTCTGTCGATGATGATAATCATAAAGATCCGGGATACGGGACAGGCGATGGTGTGGCGCAACGGTCTAGCACCTGCGCGGAGGCGGCCAGGGCCACGGCCCGCATCAGTGGCCGAGGAAGAAATCGACTCGATCTTTCTCTGCCGGATGAGCGTTGGCCCCTATGGCATCGGCGGCAGCACTGAGCGGACAAGGGGTACTCTGGTATTTATCCACGGCGGCGAAGAGGGGAGTTACGGACTGATCCAATTCTCTGATCTCGCGGTTTTCGTTTGCTGGCGTGTTCGCCGAACCCAAAAGGCCTTTTAGCTTCTGATAGGACACGCGTGCCTGCTTTGGTTGTCCTAACTGGAGTTGAAGGAGAGTCGCGTTGAGGAGAGCATCTGCGGTGTTATAGATAACGTCATCGGTCTTTGACGCCTGTTTTCGGGCCAACTTTAAGTGGGCGTGGAGGAACTCCTGATACTTGTTACAGACAGGATGAAAGCGGCCATCGCGCCACTCCGATATCACAGGCACCAAAGGTCCGCATTGTCCGCAAGGTAGAAAAAAATGGCCCCAGCGGTCATCGGAGGACATGGCTGTCAGCGTTCCCTTATGGAGATCGGCCCAGAGGGTGCGCAGAGGCGGCGTGACATCTTCCACCTTGTCGCCCAGGCGGAGGATGTGGTGACGATAACCTTGATAAGAACTGCCAAGTGAGGCGTCGTCCAGAAATAGGGCCGGAACATGATCCGGGAAAACATCTTGGCCGGATGGATCGACGATTGCGACCATTTCTCCGTCGCCGAGACTGGCCGCGCGTTCCAGTTTTCCCTCCTTGGTAACTTTATCGATCGACACCAAGCCGCCGTAATTTCCGCGCCATGCTGCCACCACGTAGCTAGGCTGGCCTTTGCGTTGATACACGATGATCTGCTTAAGCTGGTCACCATCATGAGGCGGGCTGGGGTGGGCGACATCTGCGCGATCTGCGGGAATCTCCGCGTGGGACAAGGTATGCACCCGTTTGGCCCAGGAGGGCGTGTGGACTCCCGTAATATCGCCCAGATATTCCTGCTCCTGTTCGGTTCGCGTGGCGGCGGACACCGAAACAGATCCAATCGTCATGTTGATCACTGATGCAGCTATAAGAAGAAAAAACGGCATGATATCTACCGATAAGAAGAATTTCGGTAACCTATCCTGGATGATATTGACGGGCAAGAGAGGCATATTGCCGCCGAGCGTAGCGCAGGAAATATCCCCACTCACGGCATCCCTTTGAAGGTGAGTCAGAGAGTGGGGGCGATTTCAGACACCGACCACATAAGCGGGTGGCTCTTGCAACGATAAGCCAAGATTTTCTTCAGGTAACCTCCGTCATGAGGCGGCTTCGGCGTGGCAATGGTTGAATCCAGGCTCCCACAGCGGCCACACCCGACGAGTTTCGACCTTATGATCTCTGCCGGTGGGGGAACGCGTTCCCTTCTAACTTCCCCCCTTTGCCAGGCCCGGAAATATGCGCTGTATGGGGCGTTCCACCGATACAATTTGTATCGACATGCGCTGCCCTCCGAAGATGGCTGGGTCGAGAAATCAGACTAAATCAAGATGCTAAGCCGCCTGCGGGTTTGCCGCGAAGGTGGTGTTGTGGCGTGCTGTCGCGAGCGGCACGAAAAAGCAACATCCAGGCGGGTAACAGTTTCCGCCATTCACAGGCATACCCCCCTGTCTGGATCAGTCATCGGCGTTGCACACCGGTAGGTTGCAGTCTATTTTTTCCCTTGATTTTGATGGGGGTTTAAATGGTTTCGTGGACGGCATGCATTCGGTGTGCAGTTCTGGCCGCAGGACTCATGGCATTGGCCTCTTGCGGACCGCAAGACATCAGCTACTCTGCCGCTGAATACGGAGGGCTAGCGGGAAAAGCTGCAATGGCTGCTGCGCCAGAGCCTAATCAGGGCAA
The DNA here is from genome assembly GCA_030151225.1 of Burkholderia sp. GTDB lineage: Bacteria > Pseudomonadota > Gammaproteobacteria > Burkholderiales > Burkholderiaceae > Burkholderia. The sequence continues at coordinate 2,780 of JASLEG010000361.1, forward strand.
GCATCTTGCCGTTTCGCACATTTTCACCCTGCTGCTTCCCAGTGATCAGGTTGAGGCCATCCAGAATCGGCATTTAGCGGAATGCGTCAAGCTTGGCGGCGCCGTGCTGGAGACGCGCCTGGATCGAACAAATGTGGGTCGAATCAGTGCTCGCACATCAATCCGTCTTTCTCCCCAAGCCTATACCGCGTTCGTCACAATCATGACGGCACCACCAGCCGAAGTGATGACGCACGTAGAAATGGCTGAAGATAAGACGCTACCGATGATTGACGTGGAGAAACGTCTGGAGGTTAAGACGACGCTGCGTGATCGTCTGACATCCATGTTGCGTGAACCGGGTAAGAAGAGTGCAGCCGATCTTGCCGCTATCGAAAAGGAGTTGGCTCAGGTTCAAGCTGACATTGAGGCAGCCACCTCCCAAAGGGATTATCTGAGGACCATTACTGAGACGATCAAGATTGATATCAACTACAATGGAATGGCTGCCCAGGCCGGGCAGATAGACCTGTCTCCGATCGATTTTGCCATCAAGGGGATTGGCCGAACTATCGTGTCTTCTATCGCCATGCTGATTTCGTTTATTGCGGCCATCGTTCCATGGCTTCCCGCTATTGCTTTGATCGTCTGGGGCGTTCGTCGGAGCTTGCGGCGATGGAAAGAACGGAAGGCGGCGCGCGGATAACCGGCACAGTCCAGGCACATGGGTCTGTCTCCGACATCTGCCCTCTGGAAAGCGATGTCGTTTCCCCCTTTGCCTTCCTTGCCGAATTGCGCTATATCCTGCCTTCCCGAATTACGTTTCGCAATTCGGTCCAGTGCACCCGTAGCTCAGCTGGATAGAGCGCTGCCCTCCGAAGGTGGCCGGGCCGAAAAATCAGCCTAGATCAAAATGTTAAGCCGCCTGCGGGGTTGCTGCGTCGCCGCTGTCGCGGCTTGCTGTGGTGGTGTCTCCAGCGGCACTAATTAGCCACACCCGCGCTACACCCGCGAACTGAACCACTTAAATTGACATTGGCGTCCTCGATCTATACAACCCTAGAGGGATGGAGGGAGCATATGCCAGAAGGGGACGTTGTAGAGAATACGCTCTCGGCTAGCTCTCACCAGAGCCGGTATTGGACAGAGCTCGTCGATCTTCGTGCACATTCGAACTATGTGGCTGAGTACCTGCGGCGTGTTGAGTTTTGGGATAGAGCCCTGAGTATTTTCTCTGCCATTGCGGGAAGTGGCGGTATTGCCGCGTGGGCAGTCTGGAGCGAATACCCACGAGTTTGGTCTGTTGTTGTTGCCGGCTCCCAAGTCCTCACTGCAATCAAGGTGTTTTTGCCCTACAAGAGAAGACTAAAATCTCTTGCTAAATTGAACGCAGAGTTAAATGAACTGTGCATATATTCAGAAAATAAGTGGTTCGATGTGAGCGAAGGCCTTCTAACAGATACAGATATACATAAACTCTATATTGATTTAAAAAATCGCATTAATAAGTCTGTCGCCGGAGCTTTTGGCGGATACACGCTACCATTGAATGAGAAATTTAAATTGAAGGCCAATGAAGAAACATCATCATACATTTCTTCTCGCTATGGAGATTAAAATGGCTGAAGAAAAGCAGGTGCCACCGAGCGCACCGATAACCAGAGGCTCAGTTCTTCCCTCTACCAGCTTAAAAATACCAATGCCAGCGGTTAAGCCGCCAGCACAACCGCCCGCGTCTAGCGGAAAAGATAAATAAGGAGATGCGAATGTCTGAAACCGAGAAGCCGACCCAAGGCCAGGAAGTGCCTGGGAATGAGGGCTTTGTGCTGCCTTCGACAGGGTTGAAAATCCCAATGCCCAACGTCAAGCCGCCCGCCGCCCCTCAGACTCCTGCCCCCAGCAAAGCAAAATAACCCATGTAATAGCACCGCCCTTGGCACCGACTCGGCGGCGTCCTTCAATCTCTCTGTCGATGACGATAGCAAGGGATCAGGACGATGGCGACGATCAGGAAGCTCAGGGGCAAGTGGCAGGCGATGGTGCGGCACAAAGGCATCACCCCGCGCTCCA
>JASLEG010000270.1 GCA_030151225.1 Burkholderia sp.
GCGCGAACGCGTCGCGCCAGGCGCGCGCGCCGGCATCGGCCGCGCCGCCGCCACGCGGATCGTCCTGCGCCGAGGTGCGCAGCAGCATCAGGTCGAGGTCACCGGCGCGCTCGGCCAGCCGCTCGCCGAACGGCCGCGCGAGCCGGCGCACGAGCCCCGTGCGCGGCGAGCCGCCGGCCACCAGCTTCGACACGTTGCGCACCTGCGCATAGCCGATCAGCGCGGCCACCGGGTCGGCGCCGGCCAGCGTCAGGGTTTCCGCGCCGAGCTCGGCGGCCAGCTTCAGCGCGTCGAGCGGGCGGCGCCGACGCGCGTCGTCGAGCCGCTGCGATTGCGGCGTCTCCACGTACACGGCCAGCCAGTCGGCCTTGAGCCCGGCCGCGAGCCGCGCGGCCGCGCGCACCAGCGTGGGCGCCTCGGGGCCCGGGCCGACGCACACCATCAGCCGCTCGCGCGCCTGCCAGATCCGCGCGATCGACCGGTCGGCGCGGTATTCGCGCATCTGCGCGTCGACCCGATCGGCGGTGCGCCGCAGCGCGAGCTCGCGCAGCGCGATCAGGTTGCCCTTGCGGAAGAAGTTGCGCACCGCGCGCTCGGCCTGCTGCGGCAGATACACCTTGCCGTCGCGCAGCCGCTCGAGCAGCTCGTCGGCCGGCAGATCCACCAGCGTGACCTCGTCGGCCGCGTCGAACACGCGGTCGGGCACGGTCTCCCACACGCGGATGCCGGTGATCGCGCCCACCACGTCGTTGAGGCTCTCGAGATGCTGGACGTTGACGGTGGTGTAGACGTCGATGCCGGCGTCGAGCAGCTCGTGCACGTCCTGCCAGCGCTTCAGGTGGCGCGTGCCGGCCAGGTTCGAGTGCGCGAGCTCGTCCACCAGCACGAGCTGCGGGCGCCGCGCGAGCGCCGTGTCGAGATCGAATTCGTCGAGCTGCCGGCCGCGATGCGTGATCGCCAGCGGCGGCAGTTGCGCGAGCCCCTCGAGCAGTTCGGCCGTCTCGCGGCGACCGTGCGTCTCGACGATGCCCACCAGCACTCCCACGCCTTCATCCGCCCGCGCGCGCGCGGCGCGCAGCATCGCGTAGGTCTTGCCCACGCCGGCCGACGCGCCGAAGAAGATCTTGAGCCGGCCGCGCTGCTGCCGCTCCTCGTCGCGCTGGAGCTTGTCGAGCAACTGGTCGGGATCGGGACGGTTCATACGCGCCTGCGCGCTCCGGTTGTCGAGAGGCGATTCATTGTCGTGCAAATCTCGAAGACAGATCGAAAAAAAAGCGCGGCACGGTCGAGCCGTGCCGCCGAAAGGAAGCCCGCCTGGCGGCGCGCTCCGGTCAGGCCCGATCGAATCGGGGCGCGGGATCAGGGCGCCGGCCTGGCCGCGTCGAGCGCGAGGTTCAGCTCGAGCACGTTCACGCGCGGCTCGCCGAACAGGCCGAGCTGATGGCCCTGCGTGTGCGCGTCCACCAGCTTGCGCACCGCGTCGGCCGACAGGCCGCGCGCCTTCGCCACCCGCTCGACCTGGTAGGCGGCCGCGGCCGGGCTGATTTCCGGGTCGAGCCCGCTGCCCGAGGCAGTCACCAGATCGACCGGCACCGGTTGCGAGAGATCGGTGCCGGCCGCCTTCAGCGCGTCGAGGCGGCCCTTCACCTGGTCGGTCAGCGCCGGATTCAGCGGGCCGAGGTTCGAGGCGCTGGAGCCCTGCGCGTTGTAGGGCATCGGCGCGGTGGCCGAGAGCCGGCCCCAGAAGTATTGCGGCGCGTCGAACGACTGGCCGATCAGCCTGGAGCCGACCGGGCGGCCGTTCAGCTCGATCAGGCTGCCGCCGGCCTGATGCGGGAACACGGCCGAACCGAAGGCGGTCATCACCGCCGGATAGACGAGGCCGGTCACGGCGGCGAGCACCACGAACAGCACCACCAGCGGACGAAGCAAACGAAGCGGATGAATCACGGATGTCATGACGAAGCTCCTCAAACCCAGCCGAGCGCGGCCAGCACGATGTCGATCAGCTTGATGCCGACGAACGGCACCAGGATCCCGCCGAGCCCGTAGACCAGCAGGTTGCGGCGCAGCAGCGTGGCCGCGCCCAGCGGGCGATAGCGCACGCCCTTCAGCGCCAGCGGGATCAGCAGCACGATGATCAGCGCGTTGAAGATCACCGCGGACAGGATGGCCGAGGTGGGCGTGGCCAGGCGCATCACGTTCAGCGCGTCGAGCTGCGGGTAGGTGGTGGCGAACGCGGCCGGGATGATCGCGAAATACTTGGCGATGTCGTTGGCGATCGAGAAGGTGGTGAGCGAGCCGCGCGTCATCAGCATCTGCTTGCCGATCTCCACGATCTCGATCAGCTTGGTGGGGTTCGAGTCGAGATCCACCATGTTGCCGGCTTCCTTCGCCGCCTGGGTGCCGGTGTTCATGGCCACCGCCACGTCGGCCTGCGCGAGCGCGGGCGCGTCGTTGGTGCCGTCGCCGGTCATCGCCACCAGGCGCCCGGCCGACTGGTGCTCGCGGATCGTGGCGAGCTTGGTCTCGGGCGTGGCTTCGGCCAGGAAGTCGTCCACCCCGGCCTCGGCCGCGATGGCGGCGGCCGTGAGCCGGTTGTCGCCGGTCACCATCACCGTCTTGATGCCCATCTTGCGCAGCTCGGCGAAGCGCTCGCGGATGCCGCCCTTCACGATGTCCTTGAGCTCGATCACGCCGAGCACGCGCGCCGCGCCGCCCTGCAGCTCGGCCACCACCAGCGGCGTGCTGCCGCGGCGGGCGACCTCGTCCACGGCGCGCTTCACGTCCTCGGGAAAGCGCGCGCCGTGCGCCTCGACGTACTGGCGGATCGCGTCGGCCGCGCCCTTGCGGATCTCGCGCGTGGCGGCACCGACACCAGCGCCGGCGCCGCCCGCGCCGGCCTGCGCAGGCAGGTCCACGCCGCTCATGCGGGTCTGCGCCGAGAAGCCGATGAAGCTCGCCTGCAGCGCGGCCATGTCGCGCTGGCGCAGGTTGAAGCGCGTCTTGGCCAGCACCACGATGCTGCGCCCTTCCGGCGTCTCGTCGGCCAGCGACGAGAGTTGCGCGGCGTCGGCCAGCACCTCGGCGGCGATACCCGCGGCCGGCACGAATTCGGATGCCTGACGATTGCCGAGCGTGATGGTGCCGGTCTTGTCGAGCAGCAGCACGTCCACGTCGCCGGCCGCCTCCACCGCGCGGCCCGAGGTGGCGATCACGTTGGCCTGCATCATGCGGCTCATGCCGGCCACGCCGATCGCAGACAGCAGGCCGCCGATCGTGGTCGGGATCAGGCACACCAGCAGCGCCACCAGCGCGGTGATGGTCACCACGTGGCCGGCCTTCATCGCGTCCACCGAGAACATCGAGAACGGCAGCAGCGTGGCGGTGGCGAGCAGCATCACGATGGTCAGCGCCACCAGCAGGATGGTCAGCGCGATCTCGTTCGGCGTCTTCTTGCGCTTGGCGCCTTCCACCATCGCGATCATGCGGTCGAGGAAGGCCTCGCCGGGGTTCGCCGTGACCTTCACGACGATCCAGTCCGACAGCACGCGCGTGCCACCCGTCACCGACGTGAAATCGCCGCCCGATTCGCGAATCACCGGCGCCGATTCGCCGGTGATGGCCGATTCGTCGACCGAGGCCACGCCGTCCACCACCTCGCCGTCGGCGGGGATCGTGTCGCCGGCCTCGACCAGCACCACGTCGCCGCGACGCAGGTCGCTCGCGGTGGTGATGCGGATCGACGACTTCGGATGCGGCGCGTCGAGCTTCTTCGCCATCACATCCTGCTTGGCGCTGCGCAGCGACGCGGCCTGCGCCTTCGAGCGGCCCTCGGCCAGCGCCTCGGCGAAGTTGGCGAACAGCACCGTGAACCACAGCCACAGCGTGATGGCCAGGATGAAGCCGGCCGGCGCCTCGGCCTGGCCCGCGAGCGCGGCAATCCACAGGATGGTGGTCAGCACGCTGCCGACGTAGACGCAGAACATCACCGGATTGCGGAACTGCGTGCGCGGCGTGAGTTTCTTGAACGAGTCGACGATCGCCGGGCGCAGCAGCGCCGGGTCGAACATCGATCGTGTTGCGGAATGTTGATTCATTGTGATCCTCGATGGCATCGCGAGCGATGCGCGGATACCGGATTCCCGTTTTGCCTGTGTTGCGTGTGTCGTGCGGGGCGGCGCCCACCGGGCGCGCCGCCGGCCGTCAATGCGGGTTCGCGAACAGCATCAGGTGCTCGACGCCCGGGCCCAGCGCGAGCGCCGGCACGTAGGTCAGCGCCCCCACCAGCAGCACCGAGCCGAGCAGCAGCACCACGAACAGCGGGCCGTGGGTGGGCAGCGTGCCGCTGGTGGCCGCGATGCGCTTCTTGGCCGCGAGCGAGCCCGCGATCGCCAGCACCGGCACGATCGTGCCGAAGCGACCGAACCACATCGCGATCGCCGTGAGCCAGTTGTAGAACGGCGTGCTGACCGTGAGCCCGGCGAACGCGCTGCCGTTGTTGTTGGCGGCCGAGCTGAACGCGTAGAGGATTTCCGAGAAGCCGTGCGGGCCGGGGTTGGCGATGCCGGCTCGACCGGCCTCGGACAGCACCGCGATCGAGGTGCCGAGCAGTACCAGCAGCGGCGTGAGCAGCACCACGATCGACACCATCTTCATCTCGTGGGACTCGATCTTCTTGCCGACGTATTCGGGCGTGCGACCGATCATCAGGCCCGCCACGAACACCGCCAGCAGCGCGAACACCAGCATCCCGTAGAGCCCCGAGCCCACCCCGCCGAAGATCACCTCGCCGAGCTGGATCAGCAGCATCGGCACCAGGCCGCCCACCGGCGTCAGCGAATCGTGGGCGCCATCCACCGCGCCGCACGAGGCCGCGGTGGTGGCGACCACGAACAGGCTGGTCTGGGCGATGCCGAAGCGGGTTTCCTTGCCTTCCATGTTGCCGCCGGCCTGCAGCGCGCCGGCGCCCTGATCCACGTGCAGCGCCGCGAACTGCGGGTTGCCGCGCTGTTCGGAGGCGGCCTCCACGCCCACCGCGGCCGCGAACGCCACCGTCATCGCCGCGAGCACGGCCACGCCCTGCCTGCGGTCGCCGATCATGCGGCCGAACACCAGGCACAGGGCAGCCGGCAGGATCAGGATCGACAGCATCTCGATCATGTTCGCGAGCGGCGTGGGGTTCTCGTACGGATGCGCGGAATTGCCGTTGAAGAAGCCGCCGCCGTTGGTGCCGAGCATCTTGATCGACTCCTGGGTGGCCACCGGGCCCATCGCGATCGTCTGCGTCTTCAGCGGCGTGGCCACCGTGACCGGGTTGCCCTTGTCGTCCTTCAGCGGATTGCCCTGCGCGTCGAGCTTCGGCGCCTGATAGGTGGACGCCTGCAGCGTGGGCACGTCGGTGTAGGCGCGGAAGTTCTGGATCACGCCCTGGCTCATCAGCAGCGCCGCCACCACCGCCGCCATCGGCAGCAGCACGTACAGCGTCACGCGCGTGACGTCCACCCAGAAGTTGCCGATCGTGCGCGCCGTGTGACGCGCGAAGCCGCGGATCAGCGCGATCACCACCACGATGCCGGTGGCCGCCGACAGGAAGTTCTGCACGGTCAGGCCCAGCATCTGCGTCAGATAGCTGACGGTCTGTTCCGGCGAGTAGTCCTGCCAGTTGGTGTTGGTGACGAAGCTCACCGCCGTGTTGAACGCGCCGTCCGCCGTCATCGGCGCGAACTGCTGCGGATTGCCGGGCAGCCATTGCTGGATGCGCAGCAGCAGGTACAGCACGAACAGGCCGAGCACGTTGAACGCGATGGTGGCGAGCGCGTACTGCTTCCACGACATTTCGGCGGCCGGATCGACGCCGGCCACGCGGTACAGCATGCGCTCCAGCGGGCCGAACACGCGCACCACGCGCGCGCTGCCGTCCATCACGCGGGTCAGATAGCCGGCCACCGGTACCGCCAGTGCCAGCAGCACGACGAGGAAGATCCCCGCCTGCAGGAGGTTGTTCGCGTTCATTCGATGTCCTCCGCGCGCAGCAGCGCGTAGACCAGATACGCGAACAGCAGCGCGGTGGCCAACCCCGCGAGCCAGAGCATCCAGTTCATTGACGCCCCCCGCGACCATATTGCGAGAGCTTGTCGCACCCCGCGACGAGCGCGACGATCAGCACCGAAAACAGTGCGAGCCCGCCGATGTACAGCGCATCCATTGTTGTGTTCTCCGTGTTCCTGTTCGAACGGATGCAACGTTATGGGAATGCGCGTAAAGGGCGGGTCAAAGCTCGGCGGGCGGGTGTAAAAAACGCGTAAACGCGGCGACGGGAATGAGGGGAACGACGGGCGGGAGCGGGAGAGGGAGAGGGAGAGGCCGCCGGGGCGGCGGCGCGGCGCGACACGACGGGCGTGCCTGTGGTCCGGCGGGCGGGTGTGCTTACGGCAGCAGGATCGTCGAGCCGGTGGTGCGGCGTGCCTCGAGATCGCGGTGTGCGTCGGCCACGTTCGCGAGCGGATAGCGCTGGCGCACGTTGGTCCTGACCTTGCCCGAGGTCACCACGTCGAACAGCTCGGCGGCGCCACGCTCGAGGTCGGGGCGCTTGGCGATGTAGGTGAACAGCGTGGGCCGCGTGAAGAACAGCGAGCCGCGCGAGGCGAATTCCTTCGATTCGATCGGCGGCAGCGGGCCCGAGGCGTTGCCGAAGCTCACGAACAGGCCGAGCGGCGCGAGGCAGTCGAGCGAGCCGATGTAGGTGTCCTTGCCGATCGAGTCGTACACCACGGGCACGCCCGCGCCATTGGTGATCGCCTTCACGCGCTCGGTGAAGTTCTCGCGCGTGTAGACGATCGGGTGATCGCAGCCGTGGGCGCTGGCCAGCTCGGCCTTCTCGTCGGAGCCGACCGTGCCGATCACCGTCGCGCCGAGCGCCTTCGCCCACTGGCAGGCCAGCAGGCCCACGCCGCCGGCGGCCGCGTGGATCAGGATCGTGTCGCCGGCCTTGACCGGATAGGTACGGCGCAGCAGGTACTGCACGGTCAGGCCCTGCAGCATGATCGAGGCCGCGTCGTCGTAGCTGATCGCGTCGGGCAGCCTGACGAGCTTGTCGGCCGGCAGCACGCGCTCCTCGGCATACGAGCCGGGCGACACCCCGGTGTAGGCCACGCGGTCGCCCACCTTCAGCGCGCTCACGCCCTCCCCCACCTCCGTGACCTCGCCCGCGCCTTCCTGGCCGAGGCCGCCGGGCAGCGGCTGCGGATAGAGTCCGTTGCGGAAATACACGTCGATGTAGTTGAGGCCCACCGCGTGGTGCTTCACGCGCACCTCGCCGGCCTTCGGCGCGACGGCCTCGACGTCGACCCACTTCATCACTTCCGGACCGCCCGGCTGGTCATAACGGATTGCTTTCGGCATGCGTCGTACTCCTGGGTTGGATGTTCGGGGGATTCGGCCGTCTCGTGACGGGAAGGGGGATTTTCGCGCGTCGGGGGAAATCCTGCTGGCGGGTGAATGGCTCGCGCGCCGGGCGGCCACGCTGCCGGCGCCTCCCCTCACCCCAGCCGCCGCACCAGATCGTCGAGCAGCACGCGCGCGGTCGCCACGTTGGTGGCCACCGGCACGTCGTGCACGTCGCACACGCGCACCAGCGCGTTGATGTCGGGATCGTGGGGCTGCGCGGTCATCGGGTCGCGCAGGAACACCACCATGTCGACCAGGCCCGAGGCCAGCTCGGCGCCGATCTGCTGGTCGCCGCCGAGCGGCCCCGACAGCTTGCGCTCCACCTCGAGCCCGTGCGCGCTGGCGATCCGCCCGCCGGTGGTGCCGGTGGCGAGCAGCGTGCATTTCGCGAGCGCGTCGCGGTAGGCGCCCGTCAGCGCGACGATCTCGTCCTTCTTGGCATCGTGCGCGATCAGCGCGATGCGTGGGGTCTTCATGCTGGTCTCCTCCTGAAGCCTGTCGTTGTCGTGAATGGCGTGCCGGCTCAGAACGTGCCCGGATACGCGCCGCCATCCATCAGCCAGTTCTGCCCGGTGATGTAGCCGGCGTGCACGCTGCACAGGAACGCGCAGGCCGCGCCGAACTCGTCGGGCTGGCCGAGCCGGCGTGCCGGCAGCTCCTGGGTGCGGCGCGCGCGCATCTCGTCGACGGTCTTGCCGGCGGCCGCGGCCGAGGCGGCCATCGTGGTCTTGATGCGATCGGTGTCGAACAACCCCGGCAGCAGGTTGTTGATCGTCACGTTGTGCTCGACCACCTTGCGCGACAGCCCGGCCACGAAGCCGGTCAGCCCCGAGCGCGCGCCGTTCGACAGCGCGAGCACGTCGATCGGCGCCTTCACGGCCGAACTCGTGATGTTGACGATTCGCCCGAAGCGGCGCGCGATCATGCCGTCCACGGTCGCGCGGATCAGCTCGATCGGCGTGAGCATGTTGGCGTCCACGGCGCGGATCCAGTCGTCGCGCGAGAAATCGCGGAAGTCGCCCGGCGGCGGGCCGCCGGCATTGGTCACCAGGATGTCGGGCTGCGGGCAGGCGGCCAGCGCGGCCTCGCGCCCCTCGGGCGTGGTGATGTCGCAGGCCACGGCGGTGACGTCGGCGCCGGTGGTGCTGCGGATGTGCTCGGCGGTCGCGTCGAGCGTCGCCTGGGTGCGCGCCACGATCACGAGCTTCACGCCCTCGGCCGCCAGCGCCTGCGCGCAACCGCGTCCGAGTCCCTTGCTGGCCGCGCACACCAGCGCGGTACGTCCTGCGATGCCGAGATCCATGCCTGTCTGTCCCTGATTCGTGATGAGCGCGATCGCCGGATCGCGCTCCGATTGACGGCCGCACGGCGGCACGGCTCAGGCCGGCCGCCGCGCGAGAGAGGTCGATAATATCCGGATCGCGTCCGCCATCTTCGGTAAACTTGCGCCATCGGGCCGCGCCATCCGCGCCGCGCCCGCCCCCGTCGAATCTACCTTTTTGTCGCCACGCCGCCCGTCATGACCCAGGACAGCCGCTTCCCGAACCTTTTCATCCTCGATCACCCGCTGATCCAGCACAAGCTCACCCACATGCGCGACAAGGACACGTCCACGCGCACGTTCCGCGAGCTGCTGCGCGAGATCACGATGCTGATGGGCTACGAGATCACGCGCGACCTGCCGATCACCACGAAACGGGTCGAAACCCCGCTCGTCGAGGTGGACGCGCCGGTGATCGCGGGCAAGAAGCTTGCAATCGTGCCGGTGCTGCGCGCCGGCATCGGCATGTCCGACGGCCTGCTCGACCTGGTGCCGTCGGCCCGCGTGGGCCACATCGGCGTGTTCCGCGCCGACGACCACCGCCCGGTGGAATACCTGGTGCGGCTGCCCGACCTGGAGGACCGCACCTTCATCCTGTGCGACCCGATGATCGCCACCGGCTACTCGGCCGTGCACGCGGTGGACGTACTCAAGCGCCGCCAGGTGCCGGGCGAGCGGATCCTGTTCCTCGCGCTGGTGGCCGCGCCCGAGGGCATCCAGGTGCTGCAGGACGCGCATCCGGACGTCAAGGTGTTCGTCGCCTCGCTCGATTCGCACCTGAACGAGCACGCCTACATCGTGCCGGGCCTGGGCGACGCGGGCGACCGCCTGTTCGGCACCAAGAACTGAGCGCCGCGCGGCGCATCCCCGTCGCGCAGGCCGCCCGCATCACCGCCGACGACTCGACCGACGACACCACCCGGCAGATGGCCCGGCCGGCGAGCCGCCGCATGGTAAAATCTCGTGCTTCGCGTTCGAGGCCCGTCTCGCGGGCCGCCGGTGCCGGTCACCGGCCCCGTTCGCCCCGCCGCCGGCACCGCGCGCCGGGGCTCGCGCGGATCGACGACGAATCGACGACATCTCGCGGCAACGCCATGCGGCGCACCGCAACTCATTGCTTAAGACACGCCCGCCCTGCTGCGCGGGCGACGGAGAACTGGTATGGCTGGTCATTCCAAATGGGCCAACATCAAGCACAAGAAGGCCGCGGCCGATGCCAAGCGCGGCAAGGTCTGGACGCGCCTGATCAAGGAAATCCAGGTCGCGGCACGCCTGGGCGGCGGTGACGCGAACTCGAACCCGCGCCTGCGCCTGGCCGTGGACAAGGCGGCCGACGCGAACATGCCGAAGGACAACGTCAAGCGCGCGATCGATCGCGGCGTGGGCGGCGCGGACGGCGCGAACTACGAGGAAATCCGCTACGAAGGCTACGGCATCGGCGGCGCGGCGATCATCGTCGACACCATGACCGACAACCGC
>JASLEG010000278.1 GCA_030151225.1 Burkholderia sp.
ATACCGCGCGAGCCGGTTGGCGCGCGCATTCAGCGTGGCGTAATCGACGCTCGCGCCTTCGAACGTCAGCGCCCCCGCATTCGGCGCCGCCCTCACCCGCGCCTCGAAACCCTCGTTCAGCAAGCGATCCCGCACCGCCACAACCGGCTCGCCGCGCCCCAGCGCCACCAGCCGCGCGTGCTCCTCGTCGCCCAGCATCGGCAGCCGCGCCACGGGCAGGCCGGGCGCATCCACCACCGCCGCGAGCAAACGATCGAAGGCCGCCATCAGCCGCTGCATCGTGGTCGCGTCGAACAGCGCGGCCGCATATTCGAGCTCGCCGCGCAAGCCGCCGTGTTCATCGTCGGCGAGGCGCAGCGTCAGATCGAACTTCGACGCCTGCTGCAGCCCGTCCAGCACCTGGATCTCGACGCCCGGCATCGCCAGCGTATCCACCTCCAGGTTCTGCAGCACCAGCATCGCCTGGAACAGCGGCGCGTGCCCCGGATCGCGACGCGGCTGCAGATGCTCGACCAGTTGCTCGAACGGCACGTCCTGATTCGCGAACGCGCGCAGCGTGGTCTCGCGCAGCTGCGCGAGCAGCGAGTCGAAGGCCGCGCCCGGCGCCACGCGCGCGCGCAGCACCAGCGTGTTGACGAAGCAGCCCACCATCGCATCGAGCTCGGCGCGCGTGCGATTGGCCACCGGCGTGCCGATGCAGACCTCGTCCTGCCCCGCGTGCCGCGCCAGCAGCACCGCGAACGCCGACAGCAGCACCATGAAGCGCGTCGCGCCGTGCCGCTGGCCCAGCGCGTCGAGCTGCGCCACGCGCCCGGCGTCGAGCGCCACGCTCAGGCGCGCGCCGCGCCCGTCCTGCCGCGCGGGCCGTGGGCGATCGGTCGGCAGCATCAGCAGCGCGGGGCTGCCGGCCAGCGCGTCGCGCCAGTCGTCGAGCTGCCGCGCCAGCGCCTGGCCGCCCAGCGCGGCGCGCTGCCAGTGCGCGAAGTCGGCGTACTGCAGCGCGGGCGCGGGCAGCGGCGACGGTTGCCCCGCGCGCAGCGCCGGATACAGCGCGGCCGCCTCGCGCACCAGCAGGTTCATCGACCAGCCGTCGGCCGCGATGTGATGGACCACGAACAGCGCGACGTGCCGGCTCGCCGCGACGCGGAACAGCCGCGCGCGCAGCAGCGGCCCGCGCGCGAGATCGAACGGCGCGTCGGCGTCGAGCGCGGCGAGTCGCAGCGCCTCGGCGTCGGGGCCGGCGTGGCCGCGCAGGTCGTCGAACGGCAGCGTCACGTCGGCAGGCGGCGCGTCGATGCAGGCCACGGGCTCGCCGTCGCGCGTCTCGAAGCGCGTGCGCAGCACCTCGTGGCGGCGCACCAGCTCGGTCAGCGTGGCGGCGAAGGCGGGGCGGTCGAGCTCGCCGTCGAGCCGGAGCGCCACGGCGATGTGGTACATGCCGCCGCCCGCGCGCAGGCGCTCGATGAACCAGAAGCGCTGCTGCGCGAACGACAGCGGCGGCGCGGGCTCGCGCGGCACGGCCACGATCGGCATACCGACCGGGGCCGGGGCGGCGTCGCGCAGCGCGCCCACGCGCGCCGCGAAGCCGGCCAGCGTGCCGGCCTCGAACAGCGTGCGCAGCGGCACCTCCACGCCGGGCTCGGCGCGCAATTGCGCCATCACGCGCGTGGCCAGCAGCGAATGTCCGCCCAGCGCGAAGAAATCGTCGGCACGACCCACGCGCTCGACGCCGAGCAGGCGCGCCCAGATCTCGGCGATGCGCGCCTCGAGCGCGCCTTCCGGTGCCGCGAACGCGGCGGCGGCCAGCGCCTGCGCGTCGGGCGCGGGCAGCGCGCGGCGGTCGAGCTTGCCGTTGCCGGTCAGCGGCAGCGCGTCGAGCAGCACGAAGGCCGACGGCACCATGTAATCGGGCAGCTCGGCCAGCAGGGCCGCGCGCAGCGCCGCGGGCTCGGGGCGTGCGCCGTCCGGCGCGGCCGCCACGTATGCCACCAGGCGCGCCTCGCCGCTCGCGTCGGGCCGCGCCACGACCACCGCGGCACGCACGCCCGCGCAGCCGAGCAGCCGCGCCTCCACCTCGGCCGGCTCGATGCGGAAGCCTCGCACCTTCAGTTGCAGGTCGGCGCGGCCCAGGTACTCGAGCGTGCCGTCGTCGCGCCAGCGCGCGAGGTCGCCGGTGCGATAGAGGCGCGCGCCGTGGCCGGCCGGATCGGGCAGGAAGCGCTCGGCGGTCAGGCCCGGGCGATTCCAGTAGCCGAGCGCCACCCGCTCGCTGCGGATCGCGATCTCGCCGTGGAGGTCGGCCGGATTGCCGCGCGCGTCGAGCAGCACGATCTCCACGCCGGGCGCGGCGCGCCCCACCGCGCCGGGGCGCAGGTCCACCGGCTCGCCGTGGGCGGTCAGCTGCTGGATGGTGGTCGAGCATTCGGTCTGCGACAGGCCGCGCAGGATCTGGCAGTCGCGGCCCGCGCGCGCGAAGATCAGGTCCACGTCGCTGGCGCGGATCGGCTCGCCGCCGAGCGCCACCCAGCGCAGCGCAACAGGCGCTTCGAAGCCCCCCTCGAAGCCGCCCATCGCCTGACGCAGCAGGCTCGGCGTGGAATGCCAGACGCTCACGCGCTGCGCGCCCAGCCAGCGCGGCAGCCCGCTCGTGCCGAAGCGGCGCACGTCCCACGGGCACAGCGTGCCGCCCGTCAGCAGCGCGCCGAACAGGTTCTTGACGGCCGCGTCCGAGGTGCCGGCGGCCAGCAGCGTGACGCGGTCGTCGGGGCCGAGCTGCATCGCGTCGGCATACACGGCCACGTGGGCCAGCACGTTGCGGTCGGTCTGGGCGACGCCCTTCGGCACGCCGGTGGTGCCCGAGGTGTGCAGCACGTAGGCGATCGCGTCGCGCGAGCGCGCGTGCAGCGGCGCGCTCGGCGCGGCCTCGCAGCCGAGCAGCGCGTCGAGGCGGATCACCTCGATCGGCTCGTCGCCATCGAACGCCTCGCCCGCTTCGAGCGCGGCGAGCCGCTCGGCCGCCTCGCCGGCGGCGATCACGCGCCGGCAGCCGGCGCCGCGCAGGATCGCGGCGAGCCGCGCGGGCGGATCGTTGGCGGCCAGCGGCAGATAGCTGCGATTGGCGCCGAGCGTGCCGATCACGGCCGCCACCAGCGCGGCGCCGTGCGGCACCAGCAGCCCCACCGGCTCGTGGCGCGCGCCGCCGTCGCGCATCAGGTGCGCGGCCACCCGGCCCGCCTCGCGGGCCAGATCGGCGTAGCGCCAGTGCACGGTCACGGCGCCGTCGGCATCGGTCTCGATCACGGCCGCGCGCTCGGGATGGGCGTCGATGCGTGCCTGCAGCGCGGCGATCAGCGACCCGGCACCGGCCAGCGCGGCATAAGCCGGCGGCGGCATCTCGCGGGTCGGGCGATGGTGGCCGGCGGCATGGGCCGCGAGCGTGGCCGGATCGACGCGGCGCCGCTCGTGCTCCGCGCCGTCGATCATCGACAGTTCGGACAGCCGCGCCTCGGGCCGCGCCACGATCGCGTCGAGCAGCGTGGCGTAGTGCGCCGCGAGCCGCGCCAGGGTGGCCGGCTCGAACAGGTCGGCGTTGTAGTTGAAGCGCAGCCCCACGTGATCGGGGAATTCGTCGATGTAGAGCGTCAGGTCGAACTTGGCGCCCACCTCGTCGTCGTGCGGCAGGATCTGCGCCTCGACCTCGCCGAAGCGCAGCGTGGCCGGCAGCTTGTGGGTGTCGTTCACGAGGATCTGGAACACCGGCTGGCGGCCGGTGTCGCGCGCCGGGCGCAGCGCGTCGAGCACCTTCTCGAACGGCAGGTGCTGATGCGCGAAGGCCTCGCCCACGGTGTCGCGCACCCGGCCGAGCAGCGCAGTGAAGCTCGGATCGCCCGACACGTCGGTGCGCAGCGCCAGCATGTTCACGAAATAGCCGATCAGGTCCTCGACCTCGCGGCGCGTGCGGTTCGCGATCGGCGCGCCGAGCACGAGATCGTCCTGGCCGCTCCAGCGGCTCACCACCACGTTGAACGCCGCGAACAGCGCCATGTAGAGCGTGGCGCCCTCGCGTCGCGCCAGCGCGCGCAGCGCGGCGGTGGCGGCCGGGGCGATGCGCGCGCGTTGCACGCCGCCGCGAAAGCGCTGGGTGGACGGGCGCGGCCGGTCGGTCGGCAGCTCGGTGGTGGGCGGCGCGTCGGCCAGATGGCGGGTCCAGTAGCCGAGCTGCGCGTCGAGCGTGGCGCCGGTGAGCGCCTCGCGCTGCCAGCGCGCGTAATCGGAGAACTGCACGGGCAGCGCGCCGAGCGGCGACGGCCGGCCCGCCGCGAGCGCCTCGTAGCAGCGCGACAGGTCGCGCACCAGCACGCCCATCGACCCATCGTCGGACACGATGTGGTGCATCACGAACGCGATCAGGTGCTCGCGCTCGCCGATGCGGTACAGCGCGGCGCGCAGCAGGTGGTCGTGCGCGAGATCGAAGGGCTGCGCCGCGTCGCGGCGCACGGCGGCCAGCGCCGCGGCTTCGTCCAGTTCGGTCACGACGATCTCGAACGGCCAGGGCGCATCCACCGTGGCGGCCAGCGTGTCGCCGTCGGCCACGAAGCGGGTGCGCACCGCGGCGTGGCGCCGGATCACCTCGCCGAACGCCGCGCGCAGCGCGGCCACGTCGAGCGCACCGGCCAGCCGGGCCACCACCGACACGTTATAGGCCGCGCCCACGCCGCCCAGTTGCTCGATGAACCACACGCGCTCCTGCGCGAACGACACGGCGGCGGGCTCGCCGGGCGCGGCGGGCAGCACCGGCAATTCGAGGCCGCTGACGCCCTGGCGCATCATCATGCGCTTGAGCAGGGCCTGCTTCTGCGGCGAGAGGTTCTCGAACGGATCGGCATTGGCCATCTCAGTCTCCCAGCTCCTTGAGCATCAGTTCGGCTTCCTCGTCGGACATCGCGGCCAGTTGCGCGAGCAGGTCCTGCACCTGCGGTTTGGCGGGGGCTGCGCCGGGCGTCGTGTCGGCGTCGTTGCGCGCGGCGGCCGCGAGCCGCGCGTCGAGTTCGGCGGCGAGCCGCTCGGCCGTGGGGCGCTCCATCAGCACCCGCAGCGGCAGCTCGACACCGAGCCGCTCGCGCAGTTGCGAGACCACGCGCATCGCCAGCAGCGAGTGGCCGCCGAGCTCGAAGAAATCGTCGTGGACGCCCACGCGGTCGAGCACGAGCATGTCGGCGAAGGCCTGCGCGACTTCGGTTTCGGTGGCGGTGCGCGGTGCCAGGTAGTCGGCAGCGTGGCCGTGGCTCGAGGGCTCGGGCAACGCGCGGCGGTCGAGCTTGCCGTTGGCGGTCAGCGGCAGCGCGTCGAGACGCACGAAGGCCGACGGGATCATGTAGTCGGGCAGGTTCGCGGCCAGCGCGGCGCGCAGTTGGGCGGGCTTCGGCTGCCC
>JASLEG010000279.1 GCA_030151225.1 Burkholderia sp.
GGGCAGCCGAAGCCCGCCCAACTGCGCGCCGCGCTGGCCGCGAACCTGCCCGACTACATGATCCCGTCGGCCTTCGTGCGTCTCGACGCGCTGCCGCTGACCGCCAACGGCAAGCTCGACCGCCGCGCGTTGCCCGAGCCCGATGCCGCCTCACTGGCCGTCACCGAATTCGAGGCACCGCGCGGCGAGCTTGAAACCCGCGTGGCCACCGTCTGGGCCGCGCTGCTGAAGCTGCCGCACGTGGGCCGCGCCGACGATTTCTTCGCGCTCGGCGGCCATTCGCTGCTGGCCACGCGCGTCGTGGCGATGCTGGAAGCGGAGCTCGGCGCAGCGGTGCCGCTGCGCACGCTGTTCGATGCGTCCACGCTGGCCGCCTTCGCGGCGCGCCTCGGCGATCTCGTGGCGACCGCGCCGGCCGATGCCGCGCCGATCGTGCCGGTGCCGCGCGACGGCGCGCTGCCGCTGTCGTTCGCGCAGCAGCGCCTGTGGTTCGTGGAGCGCATGCAGCCCGGCGGCGGGGCCTACACGATCTTCAGCGCGCTGGAACTCGGTGGCGCGCTGAACCGCGCGGCGCTGGCAGCCGCGCTCGCCGAACTCGTGCGCCGCCACGAGGTGCTGCGCACGCGCTTCTCGGCCGAGCACGGCGAACCGCGCCAGACGATCGACGCCGCGCCCGCCACCTTCAACCTGCCGCTGCTCGACCTCGCATCCACCACCGATCCCGAGCACCACCTGCGCGAGGCCGCGCGAAGCGAGGCGGCGCGGCCGTTCGACCTGAGCGCGGGGCCCCTGCTGCGCGCGCGGCTCGTGCGGCTCGCGGCCGAGCGCCACGTGCTGTGCGTGGCCGTGCACCACATCGCGGCCGACGGCTGGTCGATGGGCGTGCTGGTGGACGAACTCGGCGCGCTGTACGCCGCGTTCGCGGCCGGCCAGGCCTCGCCGCTGGCCGCGCCCACGCTGCAATACGCGGACTTCGCGCACTGGCAGCGCGCGCATCTCGACGACGGCCGCCTCGACGCGCAGCGCCGGTACTGGCGCGACGCGCTGGCCGACGCGCCGCCCGTGCTGACGCTGCCGACCGACCGGCCGCGCCCGGCCGTGCAGGACATGCGCGGCGAGCGCGTGCCGCTGCGGATCGACGCCGCGCTGGCCGGCGCGCTGAACCGGCTGGCGCGCACGCACGGCGCGACGCCGTTCATGGTGCTGGCCGCCGCGTTCAGCGTGGTGCTGAGCCGCAACGCCGGGCAGGACGACGTCTGCCTCGGCACGCCGGTGGCGAACCGCCACCGCGCCGAGCAGGCGCGCATGGTGGGCTGCTTCGTCAACACGCTGGTGCTGCGCAGCCGGATCGCGCCGTCGCACGGCTTCGAGCAGGTGCTCGGGCGGATGCGCGACACCGCGCTCGGCGCCTTCGCGAATCAGGACCTGCCGTTCGAGCAGCTGGTGAGCGAGCTGGCCACGCAGCGCGACACGCGCCACGCGCCGCTGTTCCAGGCGATGCTGGTGCTGCAGAACATGGACCTCTCGGTGCCCGTGCTCGGCGAGCTGGCCGTGCGCCCGCTCGCGGGCTTCGCCGCGGGCGCGAAGTACGACCTCACGCTGGGCCTGGTCGAGCGCGAGGACGGCAGCCTGCAGGGCGAGCTCGAATACGCCACCGCGCTGTTCGACGCGCGCAGCGCGCAACGCTTCGCCGCCCAGTTCGGCGCGGTGCTGGCCGCCGTCGCGGCGGACCCGCGGCGGCCGGTGGGCGAGATCGCGCTGCTGAGCGAGGCCGAGCGCGACGCGGTGCTCGCACAGGGCCGTGGCGCCGCGCATCCCTATCCGGCCGAGACCACGCTCGATGCGCTGTTCGCGGCGCAGGCCGCGCGCACGCCCGATGCCGTCGCGCTGCACCACGAAGGCACGGCGCTGTCCTATGCCGAACTCGACGCGCGCGCGAATCGCCTCGCGCACACGCTGCGCGCGGTGCTCGACGACGAAGCGAAGGCCAGGCCCGACGCCGAACCGATCGTGGCCGTGTGCATGGCGCGCTCGCCCGAGCTGATCGTCGCGCTGCTGGCGATCGTCAAGGCCGGCGCGGCCTATCTGCCGCTCGACCCGTCGCATCCGCCGCAGCGGCTGGCCGACACGATCGCCGATGCCGGCGCACGCGTGGCCGTGATCCATGCGGCCACGCGGCCGATCTTCCCGGTCTGGCCGGTGCCGGGCGTCGATGCCGACGCCGCCGACCACGCCGATCAGCCGGCCACGCCGCCGTCGTTGCCGGCGCGTCACGCCGCGCATCCGCAGCGGCTCGCCTACGTGATGTTCACGTCGGGTTCCACCGGCAAGCCGAAGGGCGTGGCCGTCACGCACCGCAACGTGGCGCGGCTGGCCTGCCACGTCGACTACGCCACGCTCGGCGCGGGCACCCGCGTGCTGCAGCTCGCGCCGGTGGCGTTCGACGCCTCGACCTTCGAGATCTGGGGCGCGCTGCTGAACGGCGCCTGCCTCGTGATCGCGCCGCCGGGGCCGCTCGCGCTGGCCGACATCGCGCGCACCGTGGTGGAGGCCCGCATCGACACGATGTGGATGACGGCCGCGCTGTTCAACCAGATGGTCGATCACCACGCCGCCGCGCTGGCCGGTGTGCGCGACGTGCTGGCCGGCGGCGAGGCGCTGTCGGTCGCGCACGTGGCGCGCTTCCTGGCCGCCTGCCCGGCGTCGCGCCTCGTGAACGGCTACGGCCCGACCGAGAACACCACCTTCACCTGCTGCCACCCGGTGCAGGCCCGCGACACCGACGCCGGCCCGATCCCGCTGGGCCTGCCGATCGCGCACACCGAGGCGCTGGTGCTCGACGTGCACGGCGCGCCGCTGCCCGACGGCGTGGCCGGCGAGCTGTTGCTCGGCGGCGACGGCCTCGCGCGCGGCTACCTGGGCCGCGCCGCGCTGACGGCCGAGCGCTTCGTGCCGCATCCGTTCGTGGCCGGCGCGCGCCTGTATCGCTCCGGCGATCTGGCGCGACGCCGCGCCGACGGCCGCATCGACTATCTCGGCCGCCTCGACAGCCAGGTCAAGCTCAACGGCTTCCGGGTGGAGACGGGCGAGGTGGAGGCCGCGCTGTGCGCGCTGCCCGGCGTGCTCGGCGCGGCGGTGGTCGTGGACGAGGATGCCGACGGCCGGCGCCGCCTGGTGGGCTACCTCGAAGGCGAGGCCGGGTTCGACGCCGGCTTCGACGCCGAGGCCGCGCGTGCCGCGCTGCGCCGCGTGCTGCCCGATTTCATGGTGCCGTCGCTGCTGATGCCGGTGGCGCGGCTGCCGCTCACGCCGAACGGCAAGCTCGACGCGCGCGCGCTGCCGCGCCCGGCGTGGCCTGCCGCCTCGGTGTCGATCGCGCCGCGCAATCCGATCGAGGCGCTGGTGGCCGGGCTGTGGGCCGAGGTGGTCGGCGTGGCCGAGCCCGGCGTGACCGACAACTTCTTCGAGGCCGGCGGCCATTCGCTGCTGGCCACCCAGCTGCTCGCGCGCCTGAACGCCGAGATCGGCATCGAGCTGCCGCTGCGCGTGCTGTTCGAGACGCCGACCATCGAGGGGCTCGCCGTGGCGCTCGAGGCGGCGATGGTGGCCGCGATGGACGGCGAGGCCGCCGACGCGGCCGGCGATGCCCATACCGACGCCGACCCGGCACCGCTCGACGCGGAGGCGCGATGACCGTGCCGACCACGCCGCCGCGCATCATTCCCGCGCCGCGCCTCGCGCGCCGGCGCGCGCAGTCAACCTGAGGAACACGCCTTGAACACGACCGATATTCTTGTTCGTCTGCGCGATCTCGACGTGCGCGTCGACGTGGTGAACGGTGACCTGCGCCTGCGCGGCGCGACCGACCGCCTCGGCGCCGCGCTGATCGACGAGATCCGCGCCGCCAAGCCGGCGCTGGTGGCGCTGCTCGGCGCCGCGCAGGCCGAGGCGAGCCGGCCGATCGCGGCGAGCGGCGAGGCGCGCGACGGCGCGGCCGGCGAG